>NZ_DASSCY010000124.1:0-2541 GCF_035697385.1 Mycobacterium sp.
CGGCTTCGTCACCCGGTATCCGTGGTTTGCGCTTATCGGGGTCAACCCGTTCCCTACGCCGAGCGTGAACAACGCCGCCGGCGTGGTCGAAATCGCATACGAGTACGACTACAACTCGAACGCGCCCGCCGACGTGTGGAACGTCCTGGCCGCCGTCAACTCCCTCGTCGGCTACTTGTATCGGCACCTGAACCAGGCCGAGCTGAATCTTCCCGTCGACGTGAACGGTCAGCCGAATGTGACCTGCGGCGGTGCCAACACATGCGGCATCACCGAGAACAACGTCGTGCTGGCGTGTCCCGATGCGCAATGCGGCCCGGTGCCGCCAGGTGACCGCGTCGCCGCCTTTGTGACGAAGCGGGACAACACCACATACGTCACGTACACGAGCGACGGGTTGCCCCTCGCCAATCTGATTCGTGACGTCGTGCCGTTCGGTGATCTGATCGCCGATCTCACCGAACCGCTGCTGAAAGCCCTCGTCGATTCCGCCTACTACAACGGCAATCCGATCCCTGCCGATCCGAGCCAGTACCGACCGGCCCGGCTGTTGCCGTCGGCGAATGAGCTCGTCGCCACAGCAGCGAAGATCCCCGGGGCGATCCAGGAGGGCATCACGAATGTCACGTCGCCGGAGCCATCGACGTCAACGACCACAGTCGTCGAAGAAGCCCCTGCCGACGAAGAGTCGAAGCCTTTGACGAACGTGGTGCGGGACAGCGACAAGGCCGTTCCGGGGTCACTGGAGATGGGCAGCACTACGGTGGCGGACCCGGAAGCCCTTGAAACACCGGAGAACTCGGCGACCGAAGAACCGAGCGAGTCCGCGCAGCCAGAGGCGGGCGACCCCAAGCCCGCTGACCCCAAGCCTGCTGCCGACGAGACGGACAACGACGAGGCCGATGAAGCGGATGGCGCAGCCGCCTAGAGACCGGCGCGACTATTGGAACCACAACACCGCCTACCACGACTGGTTGATCGACATCGCCGCACAACACCGCGGTGATGTTCTGGACGTGGGCTGTGGCGACGGGCTGCTCGCTCAGCGACTCGCCCCGGTGTCACGGTCGGTGACGGCGATCGATCCCGACGCCGGCGCCGTGCAACGCGCCGCCCACCGACTGGCAGCGCACGAGCATGTCGGGATATCCCACGAGGCGTTCGAGACCTTCGCGTCGGAACGCAAATTCGACCTCATCACGTTCGTCGCGAGCCTTCATCACATGGACCTGCGCGCGTCGCTAGTGAAGGCACGAGACCTGTTGACACCTACGGGCGAGATTGCGGTGGTCGGCTGTACGGCCAACAAGAGTGTGCGCGACTGGGTTTGGGCGGTGATGTGCGTGCCGGCGGCTCGGGTCGGATCCTGGTGGCATTCGGAAACGCGTGATGTCGGCGTTGTCGTCAGCGATCCGCGTGAAGGTCTCGACGAGATTCGTCGAGTGGCCTTCGAGGTGCTGCCCGGTGCCTCGGTGCGGCGGGCGCTGTACTACCGCTACCTGCTGCGGTGGGTCAACGATTCGGCCACCGCGGCCTGAGCCACCCGATACAGTGACCAGTGTGAACAGCGGGCTACGGCATGGCCCCCGCGAGCTGGCGACACTCGCGGCCTGCGCAGCGCTGGCAGTGACCGCGCTGGCCACGTCTGCCCCATCGCATGCAGGTAGCTATGGGAGCAACGGCGTCTTCGGCGTCGACCCGACGCAAGGCGAGGGGTGGGTGACTGCCTACATCCCGCCGGGCAGGTACCGCGTCGACCAGTCACCGAGCATGTATCCGTATCTGAGCCCCCCCGGCTTCTGGCTGCGGTGCAACAACTACTTGTGCGCCCCTAACTATCCCGGCCACATCATCGCCAGCGGCGAGGCAGTACGCGACGTACCCACGTTCATGGACGTCCTGTCCAGTGATGTCGCTGTCGCGCTCCACCACGTCACCTTGACAACCGTCGGCTGACGACAATCCGCGGGCTCGGCCCGTCAGTGAATTCACTTGTGTCACTTTGGTTTCAGTCGACGAATCCCTGGTTAGGTGGCCGAATTTTGTCGTACCTGGGTGCTTTGATGTCGTTATGTCCTCGACGGCATCTTCTGACACCGCGGTGGTGAAGCCGTGTGATCGTCTTGAGGTGTTGTTCGGGGAGTTGTCGGAGTTGGCCGGGCAGCGCAATGCGATTGATGGGCGCATTGTGGAGATCGTTGCCGAGATCGAGCGCGATGAGTTGTGCGGTATGACCGGCGCGCGCTCGGTGGCGGCGTTGGTGGCCTGGAAGCTGGGCATCTCATCGGTGAATGCGCAGACGATCGCCACCGTCGCGCACCGACTGCAGGAGTTTCCCCGCTGCGCGGCGGGGATGCGGGAGGGTCGGTTGTCGTTGGATCAGGTCGGGGAGATCGCGGCGCGCGCCGGCACCGGATCTGATGAGCATTACGCGGAGTTGGCCGCGGTGGCGACGGTCAATCAGTTGCGCACCGCGCTCAAGCTGGAACCGCGACCCCAACCCAAACCCGAACACGAAGGTGATCCTGATTCTCGTCCGAC
>NZ_DASSCY010000125.1:0-4361 GCF_035697385.1 Mycobacterium sp.
AAGGCGGTACCTGACGAAGAAGCCCCGACCGAGGTTGGGGCTTCTCGCTTGGGGTCCGCATTCATTAGTCGCTCGGCTGAGAGTTCCGCGGAGTACTGATTTCGGTGTTCGGGAACGGCGGCACCACGATGTGAGCGAACGGCCGCTCAGGGTCAACGGGTTTGGGCCCCATTCTGTCGATGGTGCGGTAGATCGTTGATCGCCCGACGCCGAACAGTTCGGCAAGCTCGGCTTGGGTGTAGGTCCCTGAGTCATGCAGCTCCAGCAGGTGTTTCGCTTGGTTCGGTTTTAGCTTCGGTTGCTTGCCGCGCGGCCGACCCTTGGCCCTGGCTACTTTCATCCCTTCCCGGGTGCGAAGTCGGATCAGGTCGGATTCGATTATGTGGACAGACCGCAGTTCGCAAGCCCCCGATCCGGTCGCTGGTGATGAACGGGCGAGCAGCAATTCGGCGTAGCGATCATGGTGCTTGTCCATCCTGCTCAGATGGCTGCAGCTCGTCGAGTAGTTGCTCAATGCGCCGGCGGGTCGTCGTGTGCCGTTCGATCTCGCGCCGCCAGCCACGTGCGGTCGCGTCCTCGATGAGGTGCTGCTCGACGTCGAGACGGGCGCGGAGCCGCGGTGCGTAGTCGCTGGTGGTGAGGAACTTCGAGCAGGTCAGCACCAGGTCGCACTCGCACGGGCCTTCGGCGGGTGTGCGCAGGCAGTGGCCGAGTTCGAGTTCTGTCTTGAGGAAGTTGGTCTGCAGCCAGGACACCGCTTCGGGGGTCGAGGCGGTGCTCGCGCAGCGCGTCAGCGGCCGGCCCGGCGAGGGTCACATCGGGTCCGAGGTGACGATCCAGGGCGTCTTGGTACTGCTGCTTGACGGTCGGGTCGGACAGGCTGGCGTAGATGATCGACATGTTCGGAGTCCGATGTCCGAGCACAGCCATGATCGTTTGGATGCGAGCTCCGCCTTCAGCGAGTTGGGTGCCGATAGTGTGCCGGAACCGGTGGGCGGTGATCGTCTGCCTCCCGGTTGAGTCGACGAGCCCGGCCGCAGTGCACGCGGCCTTGAGTGACATGTCGAACAGGAACCCGTTCGAGAGCAGCCTGCCGCGCTGGAAGAAGAGATGCTGCACTGCACGGCCCGCGCTGGGATCGAAGCGGGGTCGAGATCGTTGTGTGCGGGCCCGTTCGATGAGCGGCTGCAGCACCTCGGCCGCCTGCGGGTGGAGCGGGATGCTGCGCTCGGTATGTCCTTTGCCGACGGGGATTCGTAGCCGCGGGTGCCCGTCGGGGTAGCTGTCGAGGCAGTCGACGGCTAGGCGGCGGATCTCGTCGCGGCGGGCGCCGCTCCACCGCGCGACGATCAACGCGGCCCGTTGGTAGGGATTCGGTAGCTGGTCGACGGCCGTCATGAGCGCGGCGAGTTCGTGATCGGGGATGAACCTAGGCAGCGGTCGGTTGATCTTCGGGATGTCGGCGCGGGTGAACAGCACTCGGGCCGGGACGTCATCCCATTGCCAGGCCGCGGTCTCGGTCACGAATCGGGTGATCAGGGTGACGACCGATCGCTTCGTGGTTAGGCTCAACGGTTCGCCGGTGTGCTGGTTGGTCTGCGCCCCGAGCCAGCACAGGAACTCTTCCGCGTGCTCGCGGTGCAGCTCGGCGAGGCTGGTGATGGCCGGGTGCGCGGCCGCCAGCCAGCGCATGAGCCGGTGCAGCGCGTCTCGGGCATGGCGCACGGTCTGTGGCCGGTCGAGGTTGGCGTCTACGTGGAGTCGCAGATACCGCTGCATCACCGCAGCGATCTTGGGTGGCGCATCCGCCGGGGCAAGATGGTCCGACGAGCCGCCTGCCGCGATGCGCGCGACCGGGGTGCGGTCGACCTGGTCAATGTCGAACAGCAGCACGTGAGTGGCGTGCACGCGCCCGATCGCGGTGCGTAGATACGACCTGACCGAATCTTCGGCCTGCTGCCCGGCGGGGAGCCGGGCGTAGAAGTCGCGTAACGGGTCGAGGCGCAGCCGAGCACTGAACGTCTCGACCGCCTGACTCAATTCGTCAAGATCGCTCATCATCAGCGCGGACAGGTCCGGGTCGCCGCGGTGTAGCAGCATCCGCCCCAATGGCCACTGCAGCGTTTCGCGCGGCGTGGCGTAACCGAGTTCGCCCAGTCGGCTGACGTGCCGCTCGAACAGATCCATGTCGATGCCGATACCGCCGTGGCGGGCCTGGTGTCTGAACGGGCTAATGAACGTTCGGCCGAGCAGGATCGGGTAGTCCAGACGAACGCGGCGGACCAGCGACAGGTAGGTCAGGTACGGCATGATCACGCTCGCCCCGCCGTGTGGGTGCTGCCCGCGCACGCAGGTCTCCCGGTCGATAAGCCGCTGTCGCAGCGGCGCGTCGAACCAGTCCTGCAGCGAGGGCCAGCGCTCGACGAACCGGTCATAGGCGTCCATACGCGCCCACCGAGCGCCGTAACCGGTGACGTGCTCGTGGACCCACGCCTTGTAGCTCGCGCGCTCGGCATGCACTCGATGCGCGGCCGCCGCTTGCGCCGGCGGGGACGCCAGAAGCTCGGGTGTGGTCACGACCGGCCCCGTAGTGCGTGGTCGTAGTCGGCGAGCACCTGCTCGTCGGAGACGCGGGTGTAGATGCGGATCGACTCGAGCGAAGCGTGCCCAAGCCGCTTCTGCAACGCCAGCTCCCGCATTCCGGCCTCCCACATCGCGGTCGCGTGCGTGTGCCGTAGCGCGTGCGGCGTCTTGTCTGGGCTACGGATTCCGAGCCGGTCCAGCCGGCGCGCGAAGCCGCGAGCAACCGCCTGGTAGCTCAACGGTTCACACCGCCGCGGCCCAGAGCCACCAACGAGGAACACGAACGGGGACTCCGCGTCGATTGGGCGCTCGTGCAGGACGTAGCGGTTGACCGCGTCCAGCGTGCGTGGCTCATGCAGATCGACAACCCGTTCGTGGCGGGCCTTCGCCCGTGCCCCGCGGGGATGGTCGTCACGCTTGCGGACAATCACCCGGCGGCGACCGTAGGAGACGTCCTCCAACCGGAGGCACAGCACCTCGCCGGGCCGCAGGCCGCCGTCGAGCATCAGCAGGAAGATCGCGAGATCCCGAAGCGTGGCGAGGCTGGCCAGCAGCGCGTCGATGTCCTCGGCGGCCATGGGTCGGGGCAGGCGAAGCGGGAGTCGCACTCTGACGGTGCGGCGGACCGGGTGTTGTCGGCTCGGCGCGCCGACGAAAGGCTGATGCCGATCCGGCACCCGGCCAAGTGCGTGATCAACCCGGCGTTGCATCGGGTTCTCGCCGGCCGTGTACTGCTCCGCAGCGATCGCCCACTCAAAGAAGCTCGAGGTCGCCGCGAGCACCCGCTGCACGGTCGCCGCGGACAGCAGCCGACCCTGCTCGGTCGCCACCGTCAAGCCCAGCCGCTGCGCCGGTCGCCGGGACGGCACCCGCCGCAAGTACGCCAGGAACTCCAGCGCCGTCGAGGGTCGGAAGTCATTCCAATCGAGCGCGTGCTGCTCAAGGAACCGCACGAGATGGCGGAGGTCGTAGGCGTACGCGCACACGGTATTCGGGCTGTAGCTGGAGTCGGTCAGATGTGACAGGAACCGACTCACCGCCACAACCTCGCCGCCCGCGTCATCTAGCAGGACAACCCGCCCGACGATGCCGCGCTCATGACGCTTGACCACCCGCACACCGGCCTCCTTCGCCGGTGCTCACTGCATCAGGGCGCAGCCCTCACCTCGGGGAGCTGGTCGTCCCGGCGTGTCGAGATAACAGAGAACTCGGCCACCATCGCCAACACGTTGAACAACAGTCGTCCGACGGGGTCCGTCGGATCGTGGATCGAGCCGCCGAGGCTGAGTTTCACGTTGCACCTAGTCAGCTCGTCCAAGATGTCGCGAGCGTCGGGCAGCGACCTGGCGAGCCGGTCCAGCTTGGTCACGACCAGGGTGTCACCTGCTCGACACGCTGCGAGAGCCAACCGAAGCCCGGGTCGGTCGCGGTTTGTGCCGGTCAGGCCATGGTCGACGTAGACGCGGTCGTCACCGACGCCGAGCGCGTGGAGTCCGTTGCGCTGGGCGGTGAGATCTTGTTGCTCCGTTGATACGCGCGTGTATCCCACCAATAGTTCATTCATCCACCTGCGATGACGCTGACAGATGGCACCCGTCAAGCTCTACCCTGCGATGCCCCGCAAGCCGGTCCGCTTACGAGACGACCGGCCAGTGACCTGAGATAGACGTCTGTGCCCGGTGACGACTGGTTGAGGCCAGGCTCTCCTCATGGGTTGTGAGCTGGTCCTCGGGCCGGCTGGAGACGAGGGCCTCAATGAAGGCTCGAACGAGGCCGGT
>NZ_DASSCY010000126.1:0-8572 GCF_035697385.1 Mycobacterium sp.
CCACGCCGGACCGGTGCGCGACGGCCTGAAGAGCCTGCAGCTCGCATTCCGCGAAGCGAGCGCCGCGCCGGAGGAACCGGGTCACGGTCCCGGGGAGAAATACACCGGCCCTGTCTGGTAGCTACTCACACCAATTTGACCGGTCGAGCGAATATCCTCGCGGCCTATGACCCTCACTAGCCCCGCGAGGACGCGACGCACGTCTCGGTACTGGTGGGTCCCCGCGGCGGCAGGCTGGACCGTCGGCGTCATCGCCACCCTGTCGCTGCTCGCGAGCATCTCGCCGCAGATCCGGTGGATCATCAAAGTGCCGAGGGAGTTCGTCAACGACTACATCTTCAACTTCCCCGACACCAGCTTCGCGTGGGCCTTCGTACTGGCCCTACTGGCGGCGGCGCTGGCCGCCCGCAAACGCATCGCGTGGCTGATTCTCGTGGCCTACATGGTCGCGGCGATCGGCTGGAACCTCGGCGACCTGATCACCGGCGACGAGACGATCATGGAAGACATCGGCGAGGTGATCGGGCTCGCCTTCCACGCCGCGGCGATCGTGTTCCTGTTGATGGCGCGCAAGGAGTTCTGGGCCAAGGTGCGGCGCGGCGCGCTGCTGAAGGCCGCCGCCACCCTCGTCGCCGCGATGGCGGTCGGCACGCTCGTCGGGTGGGCGCTGTTGGAGTTCTTCCCCGGCTCGCTGGCCCGCTCGGACCGATTCCTGTACGCACTGAACCGGGTCAGCGCGTTCGCGGGCGCCGACTCCAGTTCGTTCTCCGGTCATCCGCACGTGTTCGTCAACGCGCTGCTGGGCCTGTTCGGCGCGCTGGCGCTGATGGTCGCCGCGGTTGTGCTGTTCCAGTCACAACGCGCTGAGAACGCGCTGACCGGCGAGGACGAGTCCGCTATCAGGGGCCTGCTTGAGCTCTACGGCAAGAACGACTCGCTGGGTTACTTCGCAACGCGCCGCGACAAAGCGGTGGTGTTCGCACCCAACGGCCGCGCCGCGATCACCTATCGCGTCGAGGTCGGCGTCTGCTTGGCCAGCGGCGATCCCGTGGGCGATCCGAAGGCCTGGCCGCAGGCCATCCACGCGTGGCTGGCGCTGTGCCAGAGCTATGGCTGGGCGCCGGGCGTGATGGGCGCCAGTTCGGCGGCGGCCGAGGCCTTCCACGACGCTGGCCTGAACGCCCTGCAGCTGGGCGACGAGGCGATCCTGCATCCCGACAGCTTCCGGCTGTCCGGGCCTGACATGCGTGCGGTGCGCCAAGCCGTAACTCGTGCGCGCCGGGCCGGTGTCACGGTGCGCATCCGACGGCATCGCGACATCGACAGCGCTGAGATGGCTGACGTGGTCAAGCGGGCCGACGCGTGGCGGGACACCGAAACCGAACGTGGCTTCTCGATGGCGCTTGGCCGGCTCGGCGACCCCGCCGACGGCGACTGCCTGCTGGTCGAAGCGGTGCAGGGCGAGACCGTGGTGGCGATGCTGTCACTTGTGCCATGGGGCAACAACGGCGCGTCACTGGACTTGATGCGCCGCGCACCCCAATCCCCCAACGGCACAATCGAATTGATGGTCAGCGAGCTGTGCATGCAGTCCGAAGCCATTGGAGTGACCCGGATCTCGCTGAACTTCGCGATGTTCCGGTCGGCGTTCGAGCAGGGCGCGCAGCTCGGCGCGGGCCCGATCGCCCGGCTCTGGCGCGGTCTGCTGGTGTTCTTCTCGCGGTGGTGGCAGCTCGAGACGCTGTACCGGTCCAATATGAAGTACCAACCCGAATGGGTGCCCCGCTACGCCTGCTACGAGGACGCCCGGCTGGTCCCGCGCGTCGGCGTCGCATCGGTGATCGCCGAAGGCTTTCTGGTGCTGCCCTTCTCGCGGCGATCCGAACAGCCGCACACCGGCCACCACATCTCCGCGCCTGAGAACCTGGTAGCGACCGGCTTATTGCACCACGACGGAAGCACGCCGGATGTCAGTGAGCTACAAGCCGATATGCCCGAGGAGGACGACTCGCCGCGACTGCCCGAGCAGGTGCGGGTCCGGATGGCCAAACTCAAGGCATTGCAGGACGACGGGATCGACGCCTACCCCGTAGGACAGGCGCCCAGCCACACGATCGCGGAGGCGATCGATTCCGAAGGGGCAGGCACGCTGACGGTGGCAGGACGGGTGCTGCGCATTCGCGACTACGGCGGCGTGCTGTTCGCTACACTGCGCGACTGGTCCGGCGAAGTCCAACTGCTGCTTGACAATTCGCTGCTCGAGAGCGGCACCACGGCCGACTTCACGCACGCCATCGACCTGGGCGACCTGATCGAGGTGTCCGGCACCATGGGGTACAGCAAGAAGCGCACGCGGTCGCTGATGGTGCTCAGTTGGCGGTTGACCGGCAAGTGCCTGCGTCCGCTGCCCGACAAGTGGAAGGGGTTGACCGACCAGGAGGCGCGGGTGCGCGCCCGGTACGTCGACCTGGCGATCAACACCGACGCGCGCGATCTGATCCGGGCCCGCAGCGGCGTCCTGCACGCCATCCGCGAAACCCTCGTCGGCAAGGGGTTTTTGGAGGTCGAGACGCCGATCCTTCAGCAGATTCACGGCGGCGCCAACGCCCGTCCATTCCTCACCCACATCAACGCCTACGATCTCGACCTGTACCTGCGGATCGCACCCGAGCTCTACTTGAAGCGGCTGTGCGTCGGCGGTGTCGAGCGGGTCTTCGAGCTGGGCCGGGCGTTCCGCAACGAGGGCGTGGACTTCAGCCACAACCCGGAGTTCACTCTGCTCGAGGCGTATCAGGCCCACGCCGACTACAACGTGTGGATCGACGGCTGCCGCGAGCTGATCCAGAACGCCGCGCAGGCCGCCAACGGCGCGCACGTGTTCCTGCGTCCGCGCGAGGACGGCGTCGTGGAGCCGGTCGACATCTCCGGGCAGTGGGCCGTGAAGACCGTGCATGGCGCGGTGTCCGAGGCGCTCGGCGAGCAGATCGGGCCCGAGACCGACCTGGCCACGCTGCGCAAGCTGTGCGACGCCGCCGACATCCCCTACCTCACCCACTGGGATGAAGGCGCCGTCGTGCTCGAGCTTTATGAGCGGCTGGTCGAGGACCGCACCGAGGAGCCCACCTTCTACAAGGACTTCCCGACGTCGGTGTCGCCGTTGACAAGGCCGCACCGCAGCATTCCCGGCGTCGCGGAACGCTGGGACCTGGTGGCCTGGGGCGTCGAGCTGGGCACCGCCTACAGCGAGCTGACCGATCCCGTCGAACAGCGAAGGCGTCTGCAGGAGCAGTCGCTGCTCGCCTCGGGCGGCGACCCGGAGGCAATGGAGCTCGACGAGGACTTCCTGCAGGCGATGGAATACGCGATGCCGCCGACCGGCGGGCTCGGCATGGGTGTGGACCGGGTCGTCATGCTGATCACCGGCCGCAGCATCCGCGAGACGCTGCCCTTCCCCCTGGCCAAACCCCGTTAGTAGCTGACTCACAGCTGGCCCCAAGGTTTCGCGACCACGATATGGGCCGTGACACTGCTGGAACAGATTCGTCATCACCTTTCACTGATGCATGGGTGGATTCCGACGACGGTTCAGGTGCTGGCCGCTGTGGCACTGATCGCCGCGATCGGCTGGCGGACGCGCCGGTGGCGATTGGTCTGGCTGCCGTGGGCAGGGCTGGTCGGCTGCGCGCTGGCAATCACCGCTTATTGGTACGTCGCATCGCAGGGGTTGGCCGACAACCCGGCGCCTCGGTCGTTGTGGATCTGGATCGGGCTGTCGGGGTTCGCGGCCGGCGTGCTTGTCGCTGGGTGGCGTGGAGCCCGATGGTGGCGCCGCGGCGCGTCGGCGATGGCGCTGCCGCTGAGCCTGCTGTGTGCGGCGCTGGCCCTGAACCTGTGGGTCGGCTACTTCCCGACTGTGCAGACCGCGTGGAACCAACTGACCGCCGGGCCGCTGCCCGATCAGACTGATCTCGTCGCGGTGACAGCGATGCAGAAGCAGCACAGGATCCCGATCAAGGGCACCTTGGTGCCGGTGAACATCAGCGACGCTGCGTCAGGCTTCAAGCACCGCGGCGAGCTCGTCTACCTGCCACCGGCCTGGTATGCCACCGATCCCCCGCCGCCGCTGCCGACCGTGATGATGATCGGCGGCGAGTTCAACACCCCCGCCGACTGGCTGCGGGCCGGTAACGCCGTCAAGACGATCGACGACTTCGCGGCGGCGCATGGCGGTAACGCGCCCGTGGTGGTCTTCGTCGACCCCGGCGGCGCGTTCAACAACGACACCGAATGCGTCAACGGCGCCCGCGGCAACGCTGCCGACCACCTGACCAAAGATGTTGTGCCATACATGATTTCGAACTACGGCGTGAGTCGTAATCCGGCGAACTGGGGTATCGTCGGCTGGTCGATGGGCGGCACGTGTGCGGTGGACCTGGCCGTCATGCATCCGGAGATGTTCAGCGCGTTCGAGGACATCGCCGGCGACGTGAGCCCCAATTCGGGTAACAAGTCCCAGACCATCGATCGGCTGTTCGGCGGCAACGCCGCGGCATACGCATCCTTCGATCCATCGACCGTCATCACCCGCCACGGCGCCTACACCGGTGTGACGGGCTGGTTCGACACCAACTCCGTCAACGCCGCCGACCAGACGGCGGCCGCCAACTCGCTGTGCGCATTGGGCAGCGCCAACGGCATCAGGTGCGCGGTCGTCACCCAGCCCGGCAAGCACGACTGGCCGTTCGCGGCGCATGCGTTCGCATCGGCCCTGCCGTGGATGGCAAGCCAGATCGGCACGCCGGCTGTGCCGACCATCCCACTGCCGGGACAGCCACCCGGACCGCCGCCGTCTGCTCCCCCGTCGGCGCCGTACATACAGGCCGCTTCGAAGTAGCGCGGTACCGTGAGCGGCATGCCGGACGAAACACCTCAAGAGCCGGAACCCGCCGTCGAAGGCGAGGTGGTGGACGACCTCGCGCTGCAGCCCGATGACCCGTCACCACCGCCTTCCCCTGCGGCCGCACCGCCGGTCGAGCCCGTGGACACCGGCTACACCCCAGGCGGTGTGCCGACATTTGAATCGGTACGCGAGAAGATCGAGACCCGCTACGGAACGGCGATCGGCTCGGCCGAACTCGACGCGGAATCCCCGGAGGGGCGCACCATCGAGGAGCAGTACGACGCCCGTCAGCGCGCGGCTGCCGAACGGCTGGCGCAGATCCGGGAGTCGATGCGCAAGCCCGAGGACGAGTCTCAGTAGTCGGATTCGGCGGCCAGGATCTCGGCAAGGAACGCGTCGCCGGCGGGCTGGTTCAGCCGCGCCCGCGCGAAATCACGGATTCGTTCCCGCGTTTGGGAGGATTCCTGCACGTCGGCACCAATTGTCACGGCGGTCGTCCGCCAACCATGGTCCCAGGCCGCTGTTTCCGTCATCGGCAGCTGCTGGGCGTCGACGAGCGGCAACGTCGCGGTCCCGTCGGCGTCAAGCACACCCGTGCCGACGACGGATTCCGAACGCAGACGCACCGCAATACCGGCCGGCGAGCCGGTTCCCGAAAGTGCCGCACTCACAACGGCCTTGGCCACCGCGTCGACCGCCTCGATGCGCCACTCGACGGTGTGCTCGGCGGCGTCGAAGATCGCGGGCGGGACGGCGGCCCAGTTGATCGAATCCACGCCGCTTGCGATCGGTGTCGTGCGCTGCCCGGCTTCCGCGCCGGCGGCAAGGGCGTAGTCGTCACGGCGCCCCACCGACTGGGCGCCGAGATCGGCATCTAACTCGACGCCGACGTCGTCGGCGAGTTCGGAGCACGCCCGGACAAGCTCGACGACACGTGGATCACCTTCTCGGGCAAGGTAACCCAGGGCGACAGCCTGCGGCCTGAGCAGGCCCTCCACGTCGGAGTCGAACGTGTCGTCGGTGAAGAAGTCCTGCGCGGCAGCGGTCGCCAACGCGATCTCGGCGTCCAGCAGCGCCGCGTCGAGGGCGGCGATGCCGTCCCGGTAACTCGCCGGCCACCAGCGGCGAAGCCAGTGCCCGAACGCCAATCGCCGCAGCGTTTCGAGCGAACCTTCGCGCACGTCGACGCCTGCCAACTCGACTGATTGCGCCTCGGGTGATCGGCCGTCGAGCGCAGCGGCGACGGCGGTGTGGCCGGATTCGCCGAGAATCCGCCACAGCCAGTCCGCGCGAGTCAGATCGGTGAACGTGATCGCGGCGGGAGCCGACGGATCGTCAACCGTCCACGTCAACACGGCTCCACTCACCTCGAGCACGGCCAGCAGCGGCGTCGGCTCGGCCAGCGGGCCGGTGCTCCACAGACCGGAATCAGCGACGAGTTTCATCCGGCCACCTGAAGTTCGAGCATCGACTTGATCCGCTGCCGGTGGTCGAGGCTCACCGAGCGTGCCACCCCTTCGAGCAGGCTGCGCACGTCGTCGACGTCGTCGCAGGGCTCCTGCCAGACGTCGCGGCCGTGCAGCCGTGCCCACAGCCTGCTCAGATACGGGCGCTCGAAGGCGGCGAGGTCGTCGATCACCTGTTTCTGCCGCGGGTGAAGCGGCCCACCCTCGGCGAGATAGCGGCGCGCATGCATGACATACGCCTCCTTGCGCAGCCGCGCCTGGATCTGGGCGGCGAGCTCATAGCGCGCCCTTGCGGCGTCGGCCAGCGGCGCCAGGCACGCCGCGATCTCGATGCCGGCGATCAGCGTGGCCTGCTTGTCCTCGGCCATCAGGCCCCACGGCGCGCACGCCCGATCGACCTCCTCCGCGCACAACAGCGGGATATCGGGCAACTCCTCGCGATCCAGGGCGCGACGCAAAGTGCTGCGGACGCGGTCGACCACCGTGCGGTTCAGCGGACGATCGCCGTCAGTACCGCTGACGATGAGCGGAGGTGGTTGCGGCTCAACGGAACTCAGGCCGAGTTCGACAATCGACCACGGCAGCTCCCACACCTGCCTGCGCGCCTTCGCCCCAAGGTTGTACGGCGCCGCATCGGCGATCAGTGCGGTCCAAACCCGTTGGCGTGCCGCCGCTGCGGTGTGGCTGTCCGCGCCGCCCAGGACGGTGGTCAAGCCGGCCATGAAAGGCCCGGTGATCTCCTTGCCTGCCTTGACGTCGCGCCAACTGTGGCCGAGTTGATCCGACAACTTGGCGATGAACTGCCGGTCGGAGACGTGTTGGTTGAGCACCTCGATCCCAGTGCGGTCCCGGTCGCTATGAACCGCGCGCAGCACGGCTTCTGCCGCATCGCGATCCTGTTGGGCTGGCGCGCCTTTCGTCACCGCCAGCTCGAAACAGACAGGGAAGTACAACTCCTGGGCGTTGCCGCTGGTGATTCGCAACCGGCGGCGCTCACGCTTGAGGATGTCGAACCACGCTGCGGTGGCCTGCAACACCGGCCCGTACCCGACGATGGCGTCGTGCATCGCCTCGGCAACATCGGCTGCCACGAACGGCGCCGAGTATTGGGTGTTCGATCGCAGCCGAAGGACCAAGGGGTCGAGGATCCGCTTGACCGTCCGACGCAACGGGCCGCCGTCGTCGCCGCTGAGCACCTCCAGACCGGGTCCGATCGCACGCCACGCCTCGTCGATCACGGCGCGGCGCGGACGGGTGACGACGACCGCCGTCACCTCCGGAGTCTCCGTGCTCATCTGCACAGGATAAAAGTTGGGTTCGGTAGCCGGGCGCCGACCGGAAACTACTGGCATGTCGTACACGGATTTTCTCCAGTTCGTTGTGCTCGCCTGCTTCGGTGCTGCGGCGATGTTGGCCGCTCCGCGACCCGACATCGGCGGTGTCTTCCCGGCCGCGGACGAGGTCGATGAGCGGCTCGCCACTGACGAAGACATCCGCGCTACCTGTGCTGAGTTCGACGAGATGCTGGTCGGCAAGGGTCTGCTCACCGGTGACCAGCTCGACCTGATCCGGCATGGCAGGAAGGCGCAGGCCGTCGTCACGGGCATGCGCCCCACCGGCACGGCTCGCGAGGACTTCCGCGAGGTCGAACTCGCCGTGATGGTCCTGAGGCTGGGAGGCGGTCAGTTCCCCGCCCATGAGAAGGCGCTGATTCCGGTGTCGTCGCTGAGGAAGGTCTACCCAGGAAGCGTCATCGACACGTACTACCGGCCGGGCGACGAGTCGGCGATCGCCGTCTGCGTGCCGCCGAGCTGAACTCATCGGGCGCCGTCGACGGCGAAGCTGACCAGCGCCGCCCAGTACAACGGGCTGGCGCCCAGGTCGCCGTCGCGCCAGCGCCGCATCTGATCGCGTTGCCAGCTGTTGACCGCGCATCCGGCATCGGCGGTTTCGTGGCCGCGGTCGACGGCGATGATCGCATCGGCCATCGGATCGACATCGTCGACGGGCGAGGCGAACTGGCGATAGCCGGCGGCGGTCGGCAGCGACCACAACGTGGCGGTCACCAGCTGTGCGCCGCCGAGGATCATCGCGGCCACCAGGCCGGTCGCCTCGTCGAATTGGTAATCGCCGCCCGAGGCGCAGGCCAGCATCGCGACGCGCGGCGGCATCGGCAGCTTCAGCGACATCAGGTCCGATGCGGTCA
>NZ_DASSCY010000127.1:0-9791 GCF_035697385.1 Mycobacterium sp.
GCGCCGCCCAGGCGACGGCGTAGGTCGAGTGGGTGTGCACCACCCCGCCGACCTCCGGCATGTGCCGGTAGACGTAGGCGTGCGCGGCGGTGTCCGACGACGGGGCGAGGCGGCCGTCGACCAGGTTGCCATACAGGTCGCAGACCACGATGTCGTCGGCGGTCAGCGCGTCGTAGTCGACGCCGGACGGCTTGATCACCATCAGATCGCGGCCGGGTACCCGCGCCGAAACGTTGCCAGCGGTCCAGATGACCAACTGGTACTTCGTCAGCTGGGCATGCAGATCGCAGACCTCGCGCCGCAGATCGGCCACGACGGCGTGGATATCAGAGGTGACGGTCATCGGGACGCTCCCTGGTGTGCGGGGGTGGAGATCTCGCGCAGCGTGCGCATCATGGCGTTGCCGCGGCCAAACCAGTTGTGCAGCTTGACGTATTGGGCGTAAAGGTCGTCGTATCGCGCGACGTTGTCGACGCTCGGCGTGTAGGCGTTGCGGGTGCGCCGGCCCATCTGCTTCGCGGCAGCAGGCACATCCTGGTAGGCGCCCGCCGCGGTCGCGGCGTGAATCGCGGCTCCCAACGCCGGCGCCTGCGAGGAATCGACGGTCGACAGCGGCAGTCCCACCACATCGGCGTAGATCTGCATCAGCAGCCGGTTCTTCAGCAGCCCACCGCCGACGATGATCTCGCGCACCGGCACGCCGCTGTCGACGAAGGTCTCGATGATCATCCTGGTCCCGTAGGCGGTGGCTTCCAGCAGCGCGCGGTACACGTCGGCGCAGGTGGTCGCCAGCGTCTGCCCGACGATCACGCCTGAGAGTTGGTGGTCGACAAGGACCGACCGGTTACCGCTGTGCCAGTCAAGGGCCACCAGACCGTGCTCACCGACGCGTTGATCGGCGGCCAACTCGGTCAGCAGGTCGTGGACCGAGATGTTGCGATCGCGGGCCTGTTCCTCGACAGATGCGGGGACGCAGTTGTTGATGAACCACGAGAAGATGTCGCCGACACCTGACTGTCCTGCTTCGTAACCCCAGTAGCCGTCGACGATCCCACCGTCGACGACACCGCACATACCCGGAACCTCGCGCAGCACATCGGAATTCATCACATGACAGGTCGAGGTGCCCATGATCGCCAGCAGTTGGCCGGGCTCCAGGCAGTTGGCGGCGGCCGCGGTGACGTGTGCATCGACATTGCCGACGGCGACCGGCAGGCCGACCGACAGGCCGGTCCATCGCGCGGCCTGTTCGGTCAAACCTCCGGCAGCGTGACCGAGATGCCCGATGGGATGGGCCAGCTTGGTGCCGACGAAGTCCGTGAAGTCGGGGTTCAGCGCGCTGAGAAAGTCCCGTGTGGGATAGCGGCCGTCCTGCAGGATGCCCTTGTACCCGGCGCTGCAGGCGTTGCGGATGTAGCTGCCGCAGAGCTGCCAGACGATCCAATCGGCGGCTTCCACCCAATGGTCGATCGCGTGGTAGACGTCTGGATCCTGCTCGAGGATCTCCAGCGCCTTCGCGAACTCCCACTCGCTGGAAATGGAACCGCCGTAGCGCTTGAGCCACGGTTCGTCGCGCTCGGCCGCTACGGCATTGATCCGGTCGGCCTGAGCTTGCGGCGAGTGATGTCGCCACAACTTGGCGTAGGCATGCGGGCGGTCGGCGAATGCGGGTAGCTCGCACAGCGGTGTGCCGTCGGCGCGCACGGGCACCATCGTGCAGCTGGTGAAGTCGGTGCCGATGCCGATGACGTCTCGCGGGTCGACACCTGCCAGGCTGACCGCCTGCGGCACCGCGGTTTTCAGCGCGTTGCGGTAGTCCGCCGGCACCTGCAGCGCCCACTCGGCCGGCAGCCGCACGTCGCCGGCGGGCAGCGATCGGGTCAGCACCGCATGCTCGTAGACGTGCTCCGCGCTGGCCATCTCATGGCCGTCGTCGACACGGACGACAACCGCCCTGGCGGACAAGGTTCCGAAATCGATTCCAACGGCGTACTTCGCGTGCTGCATATGTGTCCTCACCTGGTGTCGGCATAGGGGCTGGTGCTGGCGCGTATAACGAGTTCTGGTGCGAGCAGCGGTGTTTCGGTCGCAGTACCGCCGAGGACGGCGGTCAGCAGTTCGATCGCACGCCTGCCGACCGCGTGAAAGTCCTGGCGCACGGTGGACAGCGCCGGGTTGAGGTATGCCGCCTCCGGAATGTCGTCGAAGGCGATGACGCTGACGTCGTCCGGCACCGTGACGCCCGCGTTCGCGAAGGCATGCAGGACTCCGATCGCCATCTGGTCGTTGGCGACGAACACCGCCGAGAAGTCGTCGCGCCTGACCAGTTCCCTGCCGATCGCGTAGCCGCGGGCGGGGCTCCAGTCGCCTTCCAGATCGGCGCGCGGTGGGTATCCTGCGGCGCGCATCACCTCCACATATCCGGCGCGGCGGGCCCGCGCCTCGGTCCAGGTGAGGGGACCGGTGACATGCACGATGTCGCGGTGGCCCAGGTCGACGAGGTGCTGGGTGGCCATGCGCGCGCCAGCGATCTGGTCGACGCCGACGCTTCGGCCGCGTCCCGAAAGCTCACCCTCGACGACGATCAGCGGCGTGGAGGTGGCCTCCGAACGCACCACGGCGAGCGCGTCCTCCTGCGTGACGATGGTGATGATCGCTTCCACGGACTGGCGGTTCAGGTAGTCCAGCGCTGCCCGCAGCTCGCCGTGGGTCATCGCGCCCAGAGTCACCAAACTGGTGAAGTAGCCTGCGGCCCTTGCCTCTTCCTGAATGGAGAACTGAATACTCGACGGGCCGTAGAACGCGCCGTTACTGCCGATGATCCCGATGGTCTTGGAGCGCTTCGTGACCAGTGCCCGGGCCGCCGTGTTCGGGTGGTAACCCAGATCGGCGATCGCGCGTTCGACGCGTGCCCTGGTGCTGGGCCGGATGCTCGGCGACCCGTTGATGACCCGCGACACCGTCTGATGCGAGACACCGGCGAGGCGCGCCACGTCGGCCATCACCGGCCGGCGCGGGTTCGCGTCGGCGGTCACGGAGATTTCCTGAGCACGACGCGCTGCACAAGCACGAAGGCCAGCAGCAGGACCCCGGTCATGATGCGGGTCCAGTACGAGTCGAGATTCTCGGCGGTGACGAACACCTGGACGCTGCCGAGGACGAGCACACCGATCAGCGAGCCGAGCACGAAACCGACTCCCCCAGAGAGCAATACGCCGCCGATGACCGCCGCCGCTATCGCGTCGAGTTCCAGGCCGACGCCGTTGAGGCTGTAGCCGGACAGCTTCTGCACGCCGAGCAGCAGCCCGGCGAGTGCTGCGCAGAACCCGCTGATCACATACACCGAGATCTGCGTCCTGGTGGTGGACAGTCCCATCAGCTGAGCTGATTGCCTGTTGCCGCCGAGCGCGTACACCGTTCGCCCGAACCGGGTTTGGTGAAGCACATAAGCCGCGATTGCGGCGACGATCAAAGCGATGACGACCGTCCAGCGGATGAACTTGTCCTCGTACAGGTACACGTAGTTCAGCCCGATGGCACGCAACGCCGGATCCTTGATCGGCAGGGTGTCGACGCTGATGACGTAGCACAGTCCGCGGGCGAGGAACATGCCTGCCAGGGTCACGATGAACGGTTGTATGTCGAAGAACTCGATGATGCTGCCCATCAGAAGGCCGAGCAGAGGTCCGACGACCAGCACGATGACGATCGCCACCGAGGTCGGCAGTCCGGCCTGCAGCGTCTTGGCGAGGATGACGGTCGACAGTGCGACCACCGACCCCACGCTGAGGTCGATGCCCCCGGTGAGGATGACGAAGGTCATTCCGACTGCGAGCACGATCAGATATGCGTTGTCCACGAGCAGGTTCAGGAACACCTGAGCAGGGCTGGCGAAGTCGTAGCGCACGATGATCGTGGTGAACAGCACGATGAAGAGAGCCGCGGAGGCGATCACGGACATGTACCGTTCGCGCATCCTCGCCGCGACCGCGGGAAGGGTCGCTGTGGGTCGGTGCAGCGCCTGGATGCTCATGATGCGCTGACCTTGTCGGTGTGTGGTGCGGGCGAAGGATCGGCGGCCACCGGGCCGGAAGTGTTGTCTGTTGGTGTTGCGGGCCGGCGTCGGCGTTGCAGAAGCTGACGGAACTTGGGGGCCTGCATAAGGCATACCGCGATCACGACGACGGCCTTGAACACCAACGTCGCCTCCGGGGTGATGCCCGCGGTGTACACCGTGGTGGTCAGCGTCTGAATGATCAACGCCCCCAGGATCGTTCCCGTCAGGCTGAACCGTCCGCCTGCCAGCGACGTCCCACCGATGACCACCGCGAGGATGGCATCCATCTCGATCCACAGGCCGGCGTTGTTGGCATCGGCCGCCGAGATGTTGGAGGCGATCATCAGTCCGGCGATTCCGGCGCACAGTGCGCAGAAAACGTAGACGGCGAACACGATGCTGCGGTGTCGTACCCCGGCCAGCCGGCTGGCCTGTGGGTTGACGCCAACCGATTCGAGCAGCATGCCCAGCGCACTGCGCCGGATGACCAGCCCCGCCACGGCGAACACCGACAAACTGACCAGGATCGCCATCGGCAGGCCGAACACATAACCCGCTCCGAGCGTCTTGAACCGATCGCTATCGATCGTGACGATCTGGCCGCCGGTGATGAGCAGCGCGATGCCGCGGCCCGCCGTCATCAGAACAAGCGTGGCGATGATGGGCTGAATCCTGAACACGGAGACCAGCATTCCGTTCCACAAGCCAAGGGCCACGGCCGCGCCAAGTGCCATCGCCGTGGCCGTGACAATCGTTGCCGGGCTGTTCGGGTTGTCCGCGGACGCGATGTGCGCGCAGGCCAGAGCGCCCGAGATTGCCACCACCGCGCCTACTGACAGGTCGATGCCACGGGAGGCGATCACCAGCGTCATTCCGAGCGCGACCAGCATGGTGGGCGCGCCGTTGCGGAGAATGTCGATGACGCTGCCGTAGAGGTGCCCGTCCTCGACTCGTAGAGATAGAAAGTTAGGCGTGAGAACGACATTCAGCACCAAAAGACCGAGGAGGGCCAGCACGGGCCACAGCAGGGGAGAAGCCGTTATCCGTTTCTTCACTGCGGGCTCCCCGAGGCGATGATGCTGGTGAGCTCCGACACCGTGCACTCACCGTCGAGTTGGGCGATGTGGCGGCCGTCGCGCAGCACGCCGACACGGTCGCTGATGCGGACTATCTCGTCGAGTTCCGCCGAGATGAACAACACCGCCATGCCGTCTGTGGCGAGATCGGTGACAAGTTTGAGGATCTGGGCCTTCGCGCCGACGTCGATACCGCGAGTGGGCTCGTCGAGGATGAGCAGTCGTGGCTTGGTGATCAACCAGCGGGCCAGCAGAACCTTCTGCTGGTTTCCGCCGCTGAGGTTCTTGATCGGGATATCGGGGTCGCGTGGACGGATGTCGAGGAGGTCCATGTAGCGCCGCACGAGTTCGGACTTCGTGCGCTTCGACAGCGGCCTGGCGAAGCCGCGCCGAGCCTGCAGTGCCAGCACGAGATTGTCGCGGACACTGAGGTCGCCGATGAGGCCTTCTGCCTTGCGGTCCTCGGAGGTGAACGCGAATTTGTTGGCGATCGCGGCCCGCGGAGATCGCAGTCGAGCGGGCTTGCCGTCGATGTCGAAATGACCGCCGGTCGTGCGATCCGCACCGAACAGCAGCCGGGCGAACTCCGTTCGGCCGGAACCCAGCAGCCCTGCCAGTCCAACGACCTCGCCGGAGAAGACGTCCATCGTGGTCGGGTGGATTCGCGGCTTGCGGCAGACATCGACCGCGCGCACGATCGGTGGGCTGGTGTCGTCGCGGTGCGCTCCCGGCGAGGCGTCGGCGATCTCGTCGAACAATTCGAGTTCCCTGCCGAGCATCGCCGCGATGAGCTGGTGGCGGTCGAGCTCGGCAGTGAGATACTCGCCGACCCGACGGCCGTTGCGCAGCACCGTCATCCGGTCGGAGATCTCATACACCTGATCGAGAAAGTGCGACACGAACAGCACGGCGGTCCCGGCGTCGCGAAGGCGCCGGATCACCCTGAACAGTTCGGTGACCTCACCGGCGTCCAGGCTTGACGTCGGCTCGTCCAGCACGAGCACCTGCGCGGAGACGGCCGTCGCGCGCGCGATGGCGACCAGTTGCTGGATGGCGATCGGGTGTGCTCCGAGTTTGGAGCGGCTGTCGACGTCGAGTTCCAGGTGCGCCAAAAGCTCAGTGGCCCTGCGGTTCAACGCCCGGAAGTCGATGCGGCCGACTCTGCGCGGCTCGCGGCCCAGCAGGATGTTCTCCGCGACAGTCAGGTTGGTGCACAGATTGACTTCTTGATAGACGGTGCTGATCCCGGCATCCTGGGCCTGCCGTGGGCCGGTGAAGCGGCGGGGCATGCCCGCGACGGTGATGGTGCCCCCATCGATGTCGTACACGCCGGTGAGCGCTTTGATCAGGGTGGATTTCCCTGCACCGTTCTCACCCATGAGGGCATGCACTTCGCCGGGTAGTAGCCGGAAGTCCACACCGTCGAGCGCCTTGACCCCCGGGAAGCTGATGCTGATATCACGCATCTGCACCACCGGCGTGGCAGGCGGTGCTGCCGGGGGGTTGGGCAACATGAGAGTGATTCGCTTCCGGTTCAGTACTTGCGGTCCGGCAGAACGGCTTTCGCTTGCTGCTGGTCGAATGTCTCGTCGGGAACGACGACCCTGGCCGGGACGGGTTCGCCGGCGACGACCTTCTTGGCCAGGTCCATCAGTTGCGGGCCGAGCAGCGGGTTGCACTCCACCAGGAAGTTGAACTTGCCGTCAGCGAGCGCCTGCATGCCATCGCGAGTTGCGTCCACCGCGACGATCTTGATGTCCTGCCCTGGCTTGAGGCCGGCGGCCTCGATGGCCTCGATCGCGCCGAGACCCATGTCGTCGTTCTGGGCGAACACCACATCGATCTTGGGGTTGGCCTTCAGGAAGGCCTCCATCACCTGCTTACCACCGGACCTTGTGAAATCGCCTGTCTGCGAGGCGATCACCTTCAGATTCGGGTTGGATGCGATGCTCTCCGTGAAGCCCTTCCTTCGTTCAATCGCCGGGTCCGCGCCAGTGGTGCCCTGGAGCTCGACGATGTTGACCGGACCCGTCGCCGCGGCGTACTGCTCGGCCACCCATGTGCCTGCACGCCGGCCCTCGTCGACGAAGTCGGCGCCGACGAACGTCTTGTAGACGTCGGTCTCCTGGGTGTCTACCGCGCGGTCGGTGAGGATGACGGGGATGCCCGCGGACTTGGCCTCGAGAAGCACCGCGTCCCATCCGGTGCGCACCACCGGGCTGAACGCGATGACGTCGACGTGCTGCTGGATGAACGAGCGGATCGCCGAAATCTGATTCTCCTGCTTGCCGTTCGCATCGGAGAACTTCAGGTCGACATCCGCAGCGCCGGCCGCCTCCTGGATGGATTTCGTGTTGGCGGTACGCCATCCGGATTCGGCGCCGACTTGTGAGAAGCCCATGGTGATCTGGCCGCCCGAAGATCCGCTTTCGGATCCGCCACCCGGCGCCGGACCGCTGCCGCAGGCAGCGACCACCGTCGCCACCAGTGCGGCCAACCCCGCTGCAAGAGTTCTATTCACGGCGACTCCTCATTTGTCTCGATAGCCGTTCGCGGATGTGACCGGCATTACATTCGGCGGATGTTAGCGTTAACACTTCGGTGGTGTCAACGGGTCGAACCGGCCGTCATCCCTGGCCGGAGACCGACCGCCCAGCGCAGCATCCGGGCCGGTCACCGCCGTGTTTTAGCCAAACTGTTGACAAGGTAGTGAACTGGCTCACATACTGGCGCCCGCAATGTTAACGCTCACATAGATGGTTCCGCTGCCGTCTCGGCTAATGCCCGCGTGCGGTGCCTATCAGGAGGAATTCGTGCGGAAGTTGATCTGGATCGCCGCCCTGCTGGCGATCGTGACCGCGCTGGCGACGTCGGGTTGTGGACGCTCCACCGACGCCGCAGGTGGCGATGGAGCCAAGGGCACTATCGGCATCGCGATGCCGACGAAATCGTCGGAGCGATGGGTCGCCGACGGACAGAACATGGTCGAACAGTTCGAGGCGCTCGGGTACACCACCGATCTGCAATACGGCGACGACGTCGTGCAGAACCAGGTGTCGCAAATCGAGAACATGATCACCAAAGGGGTGAAGCTCCTCGTCGTCGCTCCGATCGACGGCTCCTCGCTGACCAGCACGCTGCAGCACGCCGCGGATATGAAGATCCCGGTCATCAGCTACGACCGGCTGATCCGCGGCACCCCTAACGTCGACTACTACGCGACGTTCGACAACTTCAAAGTCGGTGTGCTGCAGGGCAATTACATCGTCGAAAAGCTCGGTCTGGCGCAGGCCAAGGCGCCGATGAACATCGAGCTGTTCGCCGGGTCGCCCGACGACAACAACGCGACGTTCTTCTTCGACGGCGCAATGAGTGTGCTCAAGCCCTTTATGGACAAGGGCACCCTGGTGGTCAGGAGCGGCCAGACCTCGTTCGACCAGGTCGCCACGCTTCGGTGGGACGGCGGACTGGCGCAGTCCAGGATGGACAACCTGCTGAGCCAGGCCTACACCACGGCCCGTATCGACGCGGTGCTGTCTCCTTATGACGGGATATCTCGCGGCGTCATCTCGGCGCTGAAGAGCTCCGGCTACGGCAACGCGGCCAAACCGCTGCCCGTGGTGACCGGTCAGGACGCAGAGCTGGCTTCGGTGAAGTCCATCGTCGCAGGCGAGCAGACCCAGACGGTGTTCAAAGACACCAGGGAACTGGCCAAGGCCGCGGTGCAGGAGGCGGACGCGGTGCTCACCGGAGGTACGCCGGAGGTCAACGACACCAAGTCATACGACAACGGCGTCAAGGTGGTGCCGTCATATCTGCTCCAGCCCGTCAGCGTCGACAAGTCGAACTACGAAGCGGTGCTGATCAACTCGGGCTACTACAAGCAGTCCGACGTTCAGTGATCCGCACACGATGACGACCTTGCTCGAGATGCGGGGAATCACCAAGGAATTCCCCGGGGTCAAGGCCCTCTCCGAGGTGAATCTCACGGTGAAAGCCGGTGCAATCCACGCGATCTGCGGGGAGAACGGAGCGGGCAAGTCGACCCTGATGAAAATCCTCAGCGGCGTCTATCCGCACGGCAGCTACGACGGCGACATCTTGTTCGACGGCAAGTCATGCGAGTTCAAGGACATCCGGTCCAGTGAGCGGTGTGGCATCGCGATCATCCACCAGGAGCTCGCGCTGGTGCCCTACCTTTCGATCGCGGAAAACCTCTTCCTTGGCAACGAGTTGAGCAGCTACGGCGTCATCGGCTGGGACAAGACGCTGAGCGAGGCGCGGGCATTGCTCGACCGGGTCGGGCTTGCCGAGAGCCCGCAAACCCGCGTCTCGGATATCGGCGTCGGCAAGCAGCAACTGGTGGAGATCGCCAAGGCGCTGTCCAAGCAGGTTCGGCTGCTGATCCTGGATGAACCCACCGCGGCGCTCAACGATGCCGACAGCCGTCACCTGCTCGATCTCATCGTCGAACTCCGTGACCACGGGATCACCTCGATCGTCATCTCGCACAAGCTCAACGAGGTGATGCAGGTCGCAGACACGGTGACGATTCTGCGCGACGGCAGCGCGATCGAGACCATCGACGTCGACGACGGGCTCACCGAGGACCGCATCGTTCGCGGAATGGTGGGCCGTGACCTCACCCACCGCTTCCC
>NZ_DASSCY010000128.1:0-38443 GCF_035697385.1 Mycobacterium sp.
CAATGATCTTGGGGCATAGGCGATTTGACTGATCTTGCCGACCTCGCGGTGTGGTCGGCGGCCAAGCATGGCGCTGGCTTTGTTCTGGTCAACCCGCTCCACGCGGCGGCACCCGTCGCACCGATGGAGCCCTCGCCGTACCTTCCGACGTCGCGCCGATTCGTCAACCCGATGTACCTGCGGGTGGAGGCGATACCCGAATTCGCCTACGTCCGTCGCAGAGGCCGCATCCGCAAGGCGCGCGCCGAGGCGCAGGCGCACGCGCAGCGAGCCGACCTCATCGACCGCGACGCCGCGTGGAAGGCCAAGCGAGCCGCGCTCGAAAGTGTCTACCTGGTCGAGCGGTCGGCCGGCCGGGAGCTGGCGTATGCGGCCTACCGCGACCGCGAGGGCCGCAGCCTCGACGACTTCGCGGCCTGGTGCGCGCTGGCCGAGGAGTACGGCAACGACTGGCATCAGTGGCCCGAAGAGTTGCAGCACCCGTCCAATGCGGCGGTCGCCGACTTCGCCGCAGCGCACGCCGACGCGGTCGACTTTCACCGCTGGCTGCAGTGGCAGCTCGACGATCAGCTCACCGTCACGCAGGCCACGGCTGTGCAGGCGGGCATGGACCTCGGCGTCATGCATGACCTGGCTGTCGGTGTGGACCCCAACGGCGCGGATGCCTGGGCGCTGCAGGATGTGCTGGCGCTCGGTGTCACCGCAGGCGCGCCGCCCGACGAGTTCAATCAGCTCGGCCAGGACTGGTCGCAACCGCCGTGGCGGCCAGATCAATTGGTGGAACATGGCTACGAACCCTTCCGCGCTCTGGTCAACGCTGTGCTGCGGCACGCAGGCGGTGTCCGCATCGACCACATCATCGGGCTGTTCAGGCTGTGGTGGATCCCGAAAGGGTCGCCGCCGCACGAAGGCACCTACGTCCGATACGACCATGAAGCGATGATCGGCATCGTCGCATTGGAGGCGCATCGGGCGGGCGCTGTCGTCGTCGGCGAGGACTTGGGCACGGTGGAGCCGTGGGTGCGCGACTATTTGCGCGAACGCGGGCTGTTCGGCACGTCGATCCTGTGGTTCGAGCTGGACCGCGACGGCCCCAATGCCTCTGGCGGCCCGCTGCCTGCAGAGAGATGGCGTGAGTACTGTCTGTCGGCGGTCACGACCCACGACCTGCCGCCCACTCCCGGCTATCTGGCGGGTGAGCATGTCCGGCTGCGCGAACAGCTCGGGCTGCTGACGCGCCCGGCCGAGGAGGAGCTGGCCGCCGATCGGCAGCAGCAGGCCGCCTGGCTGGAGGAGCTACACCGGGTGTGGCTGCTCGACGCCGACAAGAACGGGCCGGACGTCGACTCGACGGTCCTCGCGCTTCATCGATATCTGGGCAGGACACCGTCAAAACTGCTCGCGTTGTCGCTGGCCGACGCGGTGGGCGATCGCCGGACCCAGAACCAGCCGGGGACCACCGACGAATATCCGAATTGGCGGGTGCCGCTGTGCGGCCCAGACGGCGACAAACTGCTGGTAGAAGACGTCTTCGTGGACCCGCGGGCGACCACGCTGGCCGAGGCGATGAAGGCCGTGATCCACCCGACGGTGTAACGCTTGGAGGTCTTTCTCCGGTTTCACATTCGTCACGTCTGCGATATGTTCGCAGCGCACCGACTGACGGAGGGTCTCGTGATAAAGCTTGTTGCGCTCGGAGCCGGAGTTGCCGCGGCTGGCTCTGCCGCATTGATCGGCGCCGCCGTGGCCACAAGCCAGCCGAATCCCAACAACGCCAACTCGATCAACGTGGTCGGCGAGCCGTACGCCAAGGCGCTGCAGATCCTGAAGTCCCAGAACGTCAAGGCCTTCTTCGGCGGATCGCACGGCAGCGTGCTGCCACAGGCTCAGTGCCTGGTCAATCAGCAGAAGGTGACCTCAGGCGGCCGGATGTACCTGTCGCTCGACTGCAGCCAGGAAGCCGCAGACCAGCTCGCGGAGATGGGCCCGGCCGGCGGGCCGAGCGTCGGATCCAACGGTGTCACCACGGTGACCCCGACGCCGGTGGTCCCGATCGCGGGCGCACCGGGTGCCGGCACCCCACCGCCTGCCTAGTACTACGACTCCACCATTTGGCGCAGGTTCGTCAGCGTCTGTCCCATGTTGCGCCCGACCTCACGGGCCGCCACGCGATCGGCGATCAGCCCGAGGATTCCGCCTGCCGACTCGTAGGCCAGCCGGAACGTCAGCCTGGTGCGGCCATCGTCGGTGTCGCGCAGCCGGAACCGCCCACGCAGTGACACGCCGGTGATGCCGATCCATGCCAGGTCGCGCGCCGGGTCGAACTCGACGACCTCGATGACGCCGCCGATCGGCACCGAGCCGATCTTCCAGTGCACCGTGTAGCGGGCACCCTTGCGGGCGGGTCCCTCGGTAACGGTCTCCCAGCGTTCAAGGCTGGCCATGAATTGCGGGTAGCAGTCCGGGTCGCTGACGAACTTCCAGACCGTCTCACGATCCGCGTCGATGACGCATCGCCGTTCGACGCGCATCACGGCCCTCTCTTCTTCGCGCAAGCGCTCATCAGGGCCCTCTCTTCTTCGCGCGAGCGCTCATCAGCCGATCACCGGGAATCGCCGCTCCGCCGCCAGCCGATCCACCCCGGCCTGCAGGCTCGCCACCACCTTCTCGTGGATGATGTCGTCGTCACCGGCCCGAATGTCGTCGGCGTCGATCGGATCGAGGGCCTCGACGACGATCTTGGCCGGCAGCGGGATGTGACCGGCCAGATCGCCGATGTTGAGACCCCACGGCAGCGCCAGCGAGATCGGCACGCTCTTGAGCCGCGCCAGCTTGTCGACCCTCAGCAGCTTGGCCAGCCACTGCCCACGGTCGAGGAACAGCGCGGTCTCCTGGCCACCGACGCTGGCGATCGGCACGATCGGCACACCCGCCTCGCGGGCCAACCGCACATAGCCCTTGCGACCACCGAAGTCGACGGTGTGCCGCTCCCAGGAAGGCCGGAAGACTTCGTAGTCACCACCGGGATAGACCAGCAGCGCGGCGCCGGATTCCAGTGCCATTTGGGCGTTTTCGTGGTTGGCCGCCACTGTGCCGAACTTCCGCAGCCAGCCCAGCGGCGGCGCGGAGACGACGAGGTTGTGGGCCAGTTGGTAGAACGGACGCTCGACCCCGAAGTACGAGCAGAACGCGAGGGTGAAGACGAACGTGTCGGGCGGCACGTTGCCCCCGCTGTGGTTGCCGACCAACAGCACCGGGCCTTCTGCGGGGATGCGGTCCAAGCCGCGTACATCAGCGCGGAAGTACAGCGATGCGAGCAGCCAGGTGCCGGGCAACTGGTCGCGGATGTAGTCGGGGTCGCGCTGGTCGAGATCCGCCTTCGGAACGCGGGACGAAACCTGATGCCTGACCCAATCGAGGACATCGCCGAACCCCGCCATGGCACTTCCTATACCCACACCGCAGCACGCTCAGTCCACCCGGTACCGGCGTTCCCACCTAAAAGTCGTAAACTCACCATGCACACTCCGGGGAGGAGCAGCCATGTTGCGACCGCGCCGTTTCGATCACGAAGTTGATCCGGGCCCGGTACAAATTCAGGCGCGAAAAGTCCATTTCGACGTCGCCGACGTCGACCTGCACTGGATCCCGGGTCACCCAGTCGCCAGCAACGTCGTCAGCCTGCTCAACATCGTCCTGCCCGCCGCCGAGCGCTGGTTCGTCGACACGTTCAACGAAGCCCTTCCTCTGGTCAAGGATCCGAAACTGGCCGACGACATGCGCGGCTTCATCGGGCAGGAAGCCACCCACGCCGACGTTCACGAGCAGGTCCTCCACGAGTACATGGAGGCGCACGGCATCGATCCCGCACCCGTACTCGACCAGATCGAATACGTCTTCGAAAAGATGCTCGCCCCTTCGGCGTCCACCGACCCCAAGCGCCGGCTCAACCACCTGTGCGACCGACTCTGGCTGATCGCGGCCATCGAGCACTACACCGCGGTGATGGGCGACTTCGCACTCAACTGCACATGGGACGACCACCACGCTCACCCCACGATGGTCGATCTGTTCCGCTGGCACGGCAGCGAAGAAGTCGAACACCGCATGGTGGCTCACGACGTCGCCGTCTACTTCCACGACAGCTACGTCGACCGCATCAGGGCCATGTCGATGGCGGTGGTGATGATCTTCATGTTCTTCCAGCGCGCATCGTGGTACCTGGTCAAGTCCGACCCCGCAACCGACATCGGTTTCTGGCGGTTCAATCGGATGCGGATGAAGGATTCGAAGCTCGGGCTACTTCCCAAGTACCGCAAGCTATTTGGCTCGAACACGTTGATGTACTTCCGCCCAGGGTTCTCGCCAGAGGAGATGGGCTCGACGGCGCAGGCCGTCGCCTACCTCGCCAGCTCCCCCGCGGCCAGGGCCGCGCACATTTGATGCGCCTGTTCGACCGGTACCGTCAGGCGCCACCGAGCACATCGGGCCGCATCCGCCACGATGTGACACTGGGCCTTGCCGACGCCGCCCTCACAGGCCTGTTCGCCATTTCCGGTGCCATCAGAAAAATGGCGGCACCACCTGATCACGACAACACCATCGCGCTGACGGTGGCCCACCGTCAGGTCGTCGCTCATGATCAGGACGTCGTTGCGCTGACGCTTGTGCCGTCGGCGGGTGGCCGCTTGCCTCGCTGGCATCCTGGCGCCCACATCGATGTCCATCTCGCCAGCGGGCTGGTCCGGCAGTACTCGCTATGCGGCGACTCGGAAACCGCGGATGCCTACCGGATCGCGGTGCGGCGGATCCCCGACGGTGGTGGAGGATCCGTCGAAATGCACGAACTGGGAGTCGGCGCCACCGTCACGACGCACGGACCGCGCAACGCGTTTCCGTTGACGGTCCCTGGTTACGGCTCACCGGCGCAGCGATTCCGGTTCATCGCCGGGGGTATCGGGATCACGCCGATCCTTCCAATGCTGGGTATGGCTGCGCGCCTTGGCATTGACTGGTCGATGGTCTACACGGGACGCAGCCGCGACAGCCTGCCGTTCCTCGACGAGGTGGACCAGTTCACCGCCGGCGGAGCCGGAAATTCAGCGAAGGCCCGGATCCAGATCCGCACCGACGACGTCAACGGACTGCCCAGCGCGCCGGAGCTGCTCGGTGACTGCCCCGACGGAACCGCCGTCTACGCGTGCGGGCCGGCTCCGATGCTGACCGCGATTCGGGCGCAGCTTGCCAGTCGGGACGATGTCGAGTTGCACTTCGAGCGGTTCGCCGCGCCGCCGGTGGTCGACGGCAAGGAGTTCACGGTGTCGGTCGCCTCGTCCGGGACCACGGTGCGCGTCGGCGCCGAGGAGACGCTGCTAGCGGCACTGGGCCGCGCCGGGGTGCATGCGCCATATTCGTGCCGGCAAGGCTTCTGCGGCACCTGCCGCACCCGGGTGCTCAATGTTCGCGACGGGGTCGTCGACCATCGCGACACGCTGCTCACCGACCCCGAGCGCGACTGCGGCATGATGCTGATTTGCATCTCACGCGCGGCCGAGGGCACGCAACTGACGCTCGATCTCTGATCACGTCTCGTACTATTCGGCCATGCCGTTGGCCGATGGTGCGGAGTTCGCGGGATACACCATCGTGCGACTGCTCGGCACCGGCGGCATGGGCGAGGTCTATCTGGCCCAGCATCCGCGGCTGCCGCGGCGCGACGCCCTGAAGGTAATGCCGGCGTCGGTGTCGGCCGACAGCGAGTACCGGGAACGCTTCAACCGGGAGGCCGATATCGCGGCCACGCTGTGGCATCCCCACATCGTGGGTGTGCACGACCGCGGCGAATACGAAGGCCAGATCTGGATCTCGATGGACTACGTGGAGGGCACCGATGCGGCGCGCCTGCTGCGGGAACGCCATCGCAACGGCATGCCCAAGGCCGAAGTCGCCGAGATCATTGCCGCCGTCGCCGATGCCCTGGACTATGCGCACCAACGCAACCTGCTGCACCGCGACGTCAAGCCGGCCAATATCCTTCTGGCCAACCCCGAATCCGCTGATCGGCGAATCCTGTTGGCGGACTTCGGCATCGCCCGCTGGGCCAATGACATCAGCGGCCTGACGGCGACGAACATGACGGTGGGCACGGTATCGTACGCGGCGCCCGAGCAATTGATGGGTGAACAACTGGACGGCCGCGCCGATCAATATGCGTTGGCGGCCACCGCATTTCATCTGCTGACAGGCTCGCCACCATTCCAGAATTCGAATCCCGCTGTCGTCATCAGCCAGCACCTGTCCGCTCCACCGCCGGCCATCGGGGCGCACCGCCAGGAACTCTCAGCACTTGACCCGGTGCTTGCCAAGGCGCTGGCGAAAGATCCCAACGAGAGGTTCGAGCGGTGCGCCGACTTCGCACGGGCGCTCGGTCACCGACTTGATGCCACGGCGTCCGACGATGACGGCACCCGGCTGTCTCATGCGGCGACGCCGCGGAAGGAATCGGCGCGGCGTTCGATGATGCGCGCCGGGGTGGTGGTGCCGGCGATCCTTGCGGTCCTGCTTGTCGTGGCGATTGCCGTGGCGGTCTTCGAGTTTCGCCGCGCCGACCGGCCCGAACCGACTCCAACCGCCAAGTCACCCACCACCACGGCCTTCACTCCAGCGCCCCCTCCGCCAGCGCCGCCTCCCTCGCCCACGCCAACCGCGACCACGACGACCGCCCCCGCCTCCGCGTCCGCAGTAGCGATTGGCGCCAACTGTTCGCCCGTCGGCAGCACCGGGACGACGGCCGATGGCGCCACTGCATATTGCTCGACGCTGCAGACCACGGGCGCCTCGATCTGGTCACTCACCGAAGGCGATATCCCAAGTCCCACAGTCACAACCGAGCCGACGGACGAACCGTTGCCGTTTCTGGAGGAGTCACCTGTGCGGGTGTGTATGCAGCAGACCGGCCAGACGCGGCGTGAATGCCGTGACGACATCCGCGCCAGCAACGGATTGCCTCCGCTGCGATGAAATACGCAATCATTGCTCCCGTCGCGGCTGGGGTCACCGCCGATCCCGACTGGATGTCGGCCTTCGCCAAGCACGTAGAGGCCTGCGGTTTCGAGTCGATCGTCGTCGTCGAGCACACCGTGCTGATGTCGGAGTACGACAGCGTGTACCCCTACGACAGCTCAGGACGTGTGGAACTGCCTGCGGACTGTCCGGTGCCGGATCCGCTCGACCTGCTGGCGTTTCTGGCAGGTCAGACCGACCGGCTCGGGCTGGCCACCGGGGTGCTGGTGTTGCCCAACCACCATCCGGTCGTGCTGGCCAAACGTGTCGCGACTGTTGACGTGTTGTCGGGCGGGCGATTTCGGCTGTGTGTCGGCATGGGATGGCTCAAGGAGGAGATCGAGGCGTGCGGTGCGCAGTTCTCCAGCAGGGGCAAGCGCGCAGACGAGCAGCTCGAGGTGATGCGGTTGCTGTGGGAGACGCGGCCCAAGGGTACGAGCTTCCATGGCGAGTTCTTCGACTTCGACCACGCGATGTGCTACCCCAAGCCTGTCGCAAATGTGCCGATCCACATCGGTGGACACAGCAAGGCCGCGGCTCGACGGGCAGGCCGGTACGGTGACGGCTTTCAGCCGCTCGGTGTCGGCGGGGCGCAGTTGACCGAACTGATCGCGATAATGCGTGACGAGGCAAGCCGATTCGAACGCGACCCCGACGCACTGGAGCTCTCGCTCGGACATCTGGTCACCAAGATCGATCCCGACCGCGCGGACAAACTCGCCTCGATGGGAGCCGACCGCGTGGTGCTCGCGATGCCGCCTACCACTGACCTCCCCGAGGCGCGCGACCTCCTGTCAGCCTGCGCACAACGACTGGCGCTGACGCCATGAGCCTGAACGCATTGGATCGGCTGGCATTGAGCGACCTGGTCCACCTGTACGCCTCGGCGGTCGACGACCGCCGGTTCGACGACGTCATCGAATTATTCACCGAGACAGCCGAATTGCGGTTGCCTGATCCGCCTCGATCGCTGGAGCCGGTGCGCCGACACCATGGGCGCGACGGCGTCCGCTCCGCGATGGCCACGCTCGCCACTGTTGCCAGGACGGAACACGCGATCGTCGGCGAGGTGTACGCCGCAGGCGACGACTCCAACTACGCCCTCGGCCGCATCACCTGCATCGCGCACCACTGGACCGTCGCGGACGGCCAAACGACGGACCTGGTCTGGCACCTGCGCTACGACGACGAATATTCGCGCACGCGGGCAGGCTGGCGGATCCACGGGCGCGCCCTGACCATCAACGCTATCGAGACCCGTCCAGTTCGCCGGCTTCGAGCACACCCGACAAGCGGTCGAGCAGCGGCAGCTGACCCTTCAACAGCTTCGACCGCGCCTCTGCGAGAAGAAACCAGCCCGCGCGGTCGACCTCGGGATACTCCCTGACGTTTCCGGACCCCTTGGGCCACTCCAAAGTGAAGGTGTTGCTGAACGTACCGTCGAGGTCGAGATCGCCGCGGACACCGAAGGCCGTGACGACCTTGCCGCCCGGCTGCTTGACCGGGTCAAACTGGACGCGTGGGCCCTCAGGCGGGGTCTTGCCGAGCTCTTCGAGAAACTCACGCTGCGCGACGGTCCACGGGTCTTCGTCCTCGGTGTACTCGCCTTTCGGGATCGACCACGCGCCGTCGTCCTTACGAGCCCAGAATGGGCCACCTGGGTGAACGAGCAGCACCTCGACGCCGTCGGGCGCGAACCGGTACAGCAGCAAACCTGCGCTGAGTTTTGGCACAATGACCAGCGTAAAAGAAAGGCGCGCCGCGAAATAGCGCGCGATTTGCGGTTTCTCCTATTACGGTGCTCCTGTGCCGCAGATGGATCGCCGAAACATGATGATGATGACGGGGATGGGCCTCTTGGCGGCCGCACTCCCCCTACCGAAAGCCCACGGGGAGCCGCCAAGCGGCCAAACCGGGGGCTACATCTTCCAGGACGAGTTCGACGGCCCGTTGGGCGCAGGACCCGATCCGGCGAAGTGGACGGTGCAGACCTGGCAGGACGACGTGTACCCGCCTGTGCAGGCGCTATACCGCAACGATCGCAGCAACGTCTTCCTCGACGGCAACTCCAACCTGGTTCTCCGCGCCACCAATGACTTCGGCCAGTACTACAGCGGCAAGCTACGGGGCAACTGGCGAGGCATGATCAACACCACGTGGGAGGCTCGAATCAAACTTGACTGCCTCACCACTGGCTGCTGGCCGGCGTTCTGGGCAGTGAACGAGGATCCGCTGCCCGACGGCGAGGTTGACGTCTTCGAGTGGTACGGCAACGGCAACTGGGCCCCTGGCACCACGGTGCACGCCGCCTCCAACGGCAAGACCTGGGAGGGCAAGTCGATCCCCGGCATGGTCGACGGTGCGTGGCACACCTGGCGGATGCGGTGGGACGAGGACGGTTTCAAGTTCTGGCGGGATTACGTCGACGGCGCCGAACCCTACTTCAGCGTGCCGCCGAAACCGATCCAGGTGTCAGGCAGGCCCGACGACTGGCGGTGGCCGTTCAACAACCCCGGCTACTGGATGCAGCCCATGTTCACCCTTGCGGTCGGAGGGCCCGGCGGCGGCGATCCCGCGCTGGGACAGTTCCCCGCGGCGATGCTCGTCGACTACATCCGCGTCTGGTAAGCGCGTCAGCGCGTGGCCTTGATGACCTGAACCAGGTTGAACTGCCAGCGCTCGACTAGCCGGAACCCCAGGTCGCGCGGAACCGAGAACGCGGGGGTGCCGCCGAACCGTGGCCCGGGAGCCAACAGTGGGTCCTGTTCGTGAGCGGGTATCGACTTGTCGGCTTCGGTGATGATCCACGCGACGCGGCAGTTGCTCAACGGTCCGGCGCTTGCCTCGGGTATGAGATTGGTGTCGAAGACGTCATTGCGGTCCGTCGCCCGTTGCCACAGGCTGAGGTCGATCAGTTTCCGGTAGGCATCGGGACGTGCCGCCATCAGCGGTCGCATCGGGGCAGGCATGAATGACACCGTGTCGTTCACCAGCAGACAGTCACCCGGCGCGGCCTTCGCGGTGAGAAGATCGGCCACCTGGCTGTAGTCCATTCCGTATTTCGCATACGAACTGCGTTGTGTCAGAAGATAATTCGGCGCTGCGGCGAGAGCCAGAACACTCACGACTGCCGTCGCCGCCCATGGCGTCACAGCCAACGCGCCGACGCACACACCCAAGACAACGGCCATCGCCGGTGCGGTGAAGCACAAGTAGCGAGGGGTGTAGATCGGGTGAACCAGCGCTGAGGCACCGAGAATCAGGGCGGTCGGCACCACAAGCCACGCGATCGCCACCGTCAACAGTTGCCGGTCCAGCTGCACCAGCTGGGTGGATGTGAAGCGCCACATGACAATAGCCGTCGCCGCCACCAGTGCCGACACGAGCAAGAACAATGGGCTTCTCTCGAAGTACTGCTGAACCGCCACGTCTTCGATTGTCCGGCGGCCAACCGGTGAGACCCAGATGATCTGATGCGCTTGACCGATGGTCTCCATCGCGAACGGCGTCACCGCACAAGCGACGAGTACCGACGTGATGGCGAACGGCACAACGACTGTTCGGCTGCGCCGGTAGCGAAGGACGAAGACGGCATGTGCGAACACCATCAGTGCCAGATACACGTCGAGCAGGATGCACATCGCCAGGACGACCCCATACGACAGCCAGAGCCAAGCGTTGTCACGGCGCGCGGCATGTACGAGCAGAACTGTCAGCCACACTGCGGCCATCATCGAAAGCGCATACGGGCGAGCTTCGATGCCTGCCCACGTCGCCCGGGGCAATATCGCGCAGACGACCCCGGCGCTGAGCGCGACGGTGCGAGACGAGAACTGCTTGCCAAGCACCACAACGCCGGCCGCCGCGCCTCCAACGGCCAGACCGCTTGGCACGCGGGACCAGAACTCCGTGGGCGGCACGAGCGTGAACCAGCCGTGCATGAGCATGTAGTACAGGCCGTGGACGGCGTCGACGTTGCCCAGCATCTGCCACAACTGTTCGAGAGAGCGACTGTATGACGCCGAAATGGTCGCCGCCTCGTCGTACCAGAAAGACGGGCGGCCAGCACCGCCGAGACTTACTGCTGCGGCCAGCACTCCAACGATGAGGGGGTCCAACACCGCCAGCCGCGGTCTCATCAGCCCTCCCCGCCGAACACGCCGCTATGTTGCCAGAAGCGAGTTGCATGCCTTCTCGCAGTGGTCTCGGCGGTGAGCATGCCGTGCCGCCCGAGCTCAGCGCGTGCGCTGGTAGCGAAGGTAGACGACGCGGGAGCTGAAGGTTCGAGACTCGACCAGCCGCAAATCGAGGGGCTTGGCGAGCGGCGGGAAGTACGGGGTGCCGCCGCCGAGGATGACAGGATTGACGAACAGGCGGTATTCGTCGATCAAGTCCTCGGCGATGGCTGCGGCGGCCAGGTTCGCGCCGCCGATGCCCACCTCGCCCTCGCCCGGCTGGTCGCGGACCCGGCAGATCTCGGTGGCGATGTCGTCGGTGGCCAGCCGAGCGTTGCCCGCCACAGAACTCAGCGTCCGGGAAAACACCACCTTCGGGATCGGCCGCCAGAGCCGGGCGAACTCCAGCTCCGCCTCGTCGGACATGGTCTGCTCGGCGGTCTCCCACACCAGCATTTCCTGGTACAGGCCCCGCCCGCACAGGTGTGCGGTGACGCGGCGTGTCTCTTCGATGTGGAAGCGAAACAGCTCCGCGTCGGGGGCGGTCCAGCCGATGTCGCCATCCGGTCCTGCGATGAAACCGTCCAGCGACACGCTCATTGAGTAGATCACGGGCAGCATCGGGTCCTCCTCAGCGACGGTGCGGCACGTCGCGATCCCGCCCCCACGACGGCGTCCGACATCATGCCATCACTGTCGACCCGGTGCCGTCAGAATTCGCGGATCTCGCGGCGCGCTAATCGCATTGGGGCGAAGGCAGACTCGATCGACTGACTCAGTTGCGGTTCTGTAGCGCTTGCTGGCCGAACGAATTCATCGCCAGCGACCCTTCGGGTAGCACAAGGTCGCCGCTGCGGATCCGATTCCGTAGGTAGGTGAACGACTGAGCCGTCTGGGCGAACAGGTGCTCGCCCGCGCGCAGTGCCTGCCGCTGGATGCCGTCTCGAGAGACGAACTGCGGCAACGGTTTCACCTCGGTGTGGTAGTCGACGTTGAAGAACAACGGGAACGAGTACCGTTCCTCGGCGACCCTGCGCACCCGATGGCTGGTCGCGACGAACGCACCATTCGTCCACAGCTCCAACATATCGCCGATATTGACGACGAACGTATCCGGCAGCGGAGGCACGTCGATCCACTCGCCGGCGCCGTTGAGAACCTCAAGACCCGGCGCGGTGGGCTTGAGCAGCGTGAAGCATTCGTAGTCGGTGTGCGCGCCAATGCCCTGCCCGTCTTCGGCGTCGGGGTTGTACGGGTAATGCACCAGCCGCAGCTGACTCGGCGTCTTGGTCGCGTGCCGGGAGAACGTGTCAGGGTCCTCGCCCAGCGTCACCGCGAACGCCCACAGTAGCCGATGGCCGACATCGAGCACCGCCTGGTAATACGCGGTGACCGCCTCGGCGAACCCAGGCAGGTCCGGCCACGTGTTTGGCCCCAGCATGGGGTTACCGGCGAGGTAGTCGGGGTCGTCGCCGGGCAGGTCCAGCGCGGTGTCGAATGCCTCCTTCAGATCGGGGGTTCCCGTTTCGACGCCTTCTTCGCCGACGGGCACGTAACCGCGATGGCACTTCGACATGCCGATGTACGAGCGCATCTTCTGCTCGAGTGGCAGCGCGAAGAACTCCTTGGTCGCCACGAGCAGCCCATCGAACAGCGCATCGTCGATGCCTGCGCCACTGATGTAGAAGAATCCGACCTCGCGGGCCGCCTTTCCGATGTCATCGGCCACTCGCACGCGTTCCGAAAGGTCCGGTGAGCCAAGACCGCTGACGTCGACAACCGGCACCGATGTGAATGACGTTGCGCCACTCATAACTCCACGTCCCCTTCACTTTCCTCAACACTCCACCGGACGCCATTGGCCTCGAGGTCACTCCCGAACAGATATGGGCTCAGCGCCGTCCACTCGGGCCCGCCGACAGCGCCGATCACCACCCCGCTGTGGTCGGCCCATCCGAACAGCTCACCCACGCGCAGCAGTAGCGCTTCGTCCGCGTCATCGCGACGGACGAACAAGGCCCAGGATGGTGCGGTCTTGCCGTCATCTCGCACCCAGTGCTCGACATAGTCGGAATGCACCCCGACTTCGACTAACGTGCTTGCCTCCCAACGCATCCGGCCCGCGTCGGGCTTACCCGACGGTGGCTGCGTGTCGATCAGCCGGCTCCATTCGAAGATGTCGTCGCGCTGATCGAGCCAGCCGGCGAAGCCGCGCGAATCGACATATGCCGCAGTGCCCTGCAGCCACCGCACATCACTGGCGGTATCGCGGCTGCCGTCGGCCTCGACGAGCAATGTGCGCCGCCACAGTCCCGTGCAGTCGGTCATCAGCACTGTGCTCACGCCCCGGGGGCTCATAGCGGCGTCATACCGGCGTCACCGGCCCGAACCTGTCATGGAAGTGCTGCGTCAACTCCGGCCACACATGCGGATCGTGGCCAGGAATCAGTTGGTAACCCTTGTCGCTGGCCAGCCTCTTGAGCTTGCGGATCGGCTCCACCGTTTCCTCGGGCGCCACCCCGATGAACCCGCCGATCGCCAACTCGTGCTCGATGTTCTCGGTGAGATCGGCTGCGTCGAAGGCGAACACGAAGCCGTCACCACCGACCGAGTCATCAAGTTCCACAACGAAACTCTGATGACCGGGGGTATGCCCGTACGTCGGGACAGCGGTGATGCCTGGCGCGATCTCGGCCTCACCGTCGGCCAGTTTCCAATCGATGCGCGGATCGTCGAAGTCGATGCGCGCGATCGCATGGTGCTCGGGTTCTGGATGATTCGACAAGCCGTAGTCGACCTCACGGCGTTGCGCATGAACCGGAACCTTGCCTGCGAACAGTTTCAGCCCGCCGGCGTGGTCGTGGTGTAGATGACTGACCGCCACGGCATGGATGTCGTCGATGTCGACACCGATGTCGTGCAGCGACTCTTCAATCGGCTCACCAGGTCCCGGCAACACAGGGATGTACTCGACGGTCGGATAGAACCGCCGGTACAGCGCCGGGTCGCGAATCAGCGCGGTGTTGAAGCCGGTGTCGAGCAGCACCCAGCCACCGTCGGTTTGCAACAGCACACCGGGAACGGGTTCACGCATCCGCAGTTCGGGCGCTGCGCCGTACACCGAGATCGACTTCGGCAACTCCTCCCAGCCGAGTGTGAGCAGGACGATCCGACGGACTCCGGCTTTCTTGAGGCCCATCGACGCTAACCCGCCGACAGCGCGGCCACCCGCAACGAGTTCGGGTTGGACAGCGCGTGCGCCTTCTCGACTCCCTTCAGCCACGGCTGCGCGACGACGAAGTCGTCGATGTCGGCGACGTTCAGCCAGCAGCCGGTGGCGCCCGCCTCGGTACCCGCCTCCGAGAACGTCTTCGGATCACCGGAGACCAGGCCGCTCGCCAGGGATGACGTCACCCGCGGCGACGAGCAGCCCAGATAGTTGATGCCGCCATCGGCGTCCCAGGAGATGTGGCCCCAGGTGTACGGAGACGGCGCATCCGGCCACACCATCCCGGTGTAGATCTCCGGCGCCGCCTGCATGTCGGTACCGATCCAGCCGTAGATCTCCGAAGTCGGGTAACCCTGCACCTTCGCGGTGAGCCCGGCCGCCGCGAGCTGGGTCTGCACCAAGTTGCTGACCAGCTGACTGTCGGGGTTGCTGGTGTCAAAGCCGATGGTCACCGCCTTTTGGTCGGCGGGCAGCGCAGCGGCGAGCTTAGACAGCGCCGAAGGATCATGTGCCAGAGTCTGTTTCCCGTAATCCGCGGCAAGAACGTAAGGCGGGTACATCTGCGCACCGTTCTTACCCCGGCCGAAGAACGCCTGCTTGACCAGCTGGTCCACGTCGATGGCCTGCATCACGGCCGCGCGGTTGGCCTGATCCTTCATCATGCCCTTGTTCGGGTTGATGTAGAGGTAGCTCGACATCATGGTCGGCAGCGAGTAATGCGAGTACTTGTCGTCGTTCAGGTACTGCTCCACCGCCGATGACGGCAGATCATGCAGAATCGCGGCGATCTGACCGTTGTTGAACTGCAGCTGCATGGCGGACACGTCGGTGATGACCGGCATCTCTACCTTCTCGAAATATGGCTTCGGCCCCCAATACTCGGGAAACACCGCCATCGAGTAGTGCGATCCGACCTGCGCGTCGGTCAGTGTGTACGGCCCAGTGCCGAGATCATGAGTGGTGAGGTAGTTCTGGGCGAAATCCGAGCCGGCATTCTTCTGCAGGCCGGTCGGGCTCATCATCCGCGGCCCGTACGGCGATGCCAGGATCGACAGGAACTCCGAGTTGGGCGCCTTCAGCGTGATTGTTGCGGCGTAATCCCCTTGTGTAGTAACCGATTCGACATCGGCGACCATGTACGACGGACCGCCACCGACAGCCAGTCGACGGTCGAAGGACGCCTTGATCGCGGCCGAGGTGAACGGGGTCCCGTCGTGGAACTTCACACCTTCGCGCAGTTTGAACGTGAAGACCTTGTGGTCGGGCGACTCGGTCCACTCAGTGGCCAGCAGAGGCTCGAATTCGGGCTTGTCGGTTCCACCCTTGTACTGCAGCAGGCCTTCATAAGTGTTGGTGGTCATCAGCAGACCTTGTCCGGCGTAGTACACGTCGGGATCCGGCGGTTGCCCCGGGTCCTGCAGGAATGACAGATGCAGCACCTTGTCGGTCGGTGCGGCGTTCGGCGTGCCGCCGCCTGAATCCGAGCCGCCGCAGGCCGTCAGCGTCAGCAACGCGACCGCTCCAGCGGCGGCAATGGCTTTGAGTCGGTTGCTCATCGTGCTGCTCCTTCGAGGATGGGTTTGTCGGGGTGTTCGGCGGAGCCGCGGAGGCGGCGACATTTATCGAATGCGGAGAGGATCTCCTCGGTGGTGCGCAGTGCGCCGGTCTGCAAGTACTCCATTGCGTCGAGGGCCGCGTCGTGGCGGTATTGCGACGAGCCGCCGACACAGTCGGTGACCACGCGGACGTAAAAGTCGCGTTGATGCGCATCGGCGAAGGTGTAATGCACACACACATCGGTCAGGCCGCCGATGAGAATCAGCGTCGATGCGCGCAGCCCCCGCAGCACGATCTCGAAATCCGTTCCGATGAAACCGGAATAGCGCCGTTTGACGATGTGAAACTCGTCAGGACCCGGTAGCAGCGACGGCTCGAGGGCAGTACCGGGTTGGCCCTCGACGCAGTGCACACCCTCGGTGCCGTCCAGTTCGCGGCCGAAGTCCACCCCGCTGGGTCGGTGCACTTCCTGGAAGAACACCACGGGCACACCGGCAGAACGAGCTGCGGCGAGCAGCTTTTCGGCGCGCTCGACGCGTTCGGCGTGACCGGACATATGGGGAATTCCCACGTCCGCGACCGGCATTGCGCCGCCCTGCTGCATGTCGACGACGACAAGGACCGGATTTCCCACGATCAGTGGCTGTGTTGGCACCTAACCTCCTGTGACTGCGATTCGGGGATCCGCCGCCGCCTGTAAGAGATCGACTGCGGTGTTGATGACGACGTAGAGCACGCCAAGCATCAGCGTGACGCCGGCGATCGCCGGAAAGTCGGCGACCGGGATGCTTTGCGCGATGTACTGACCGATGCCCGGCCAGCCGAACACCTGCTCGATAACGAGCACACCGGAGAACATCAGACCCACCTGTAGGCCGGTCATCGACATCGCCGCGCCCACGCAGTTGCGCAGCACGTGCCCGACCATAATGCGGCTCTCGGAAAGGCCTTTGGCCCTTGCGGTTCTGGCGTAGTCGCTGTCCGCGTCGGTCAACAGGCTGGAGCGCAGCACGCGTCCGATCGCGACCGCCGGTCCGAGCGCGATCACGACGGCCGGAAGGATCAGGTGGTGCAGTGCGTTGGTGACAACGTCCAACCGCCCGGCGAGCAATCCGTCGACTGTCAACAAGCCGGTTGGCCCGTCCGGCGGGTTGGGCACACTTATCCGGCCGTTCGCGGGCACCCAGCCCAGCTGCTGGTAGAACACGATCAGGCCCAGTATCCCGAGCAGGAACATCGGGGCCGCCGCGCCGGTGAACAACACCGCGCGCAGCACTTCAGAACCGCGCCACTTCAGCGTCATCCCGAAGGCCAGCAACGCCGCGAGGATCAGCGCCAGCGCGATACCGTACAACGCCAATTCCAGTGTCGCAGGGAAGAAGTCGCCGAGATCGCTGCTCACCGGATGCCGGGTGCGGTACGACGTGCCCAGGTCACCGCTGACCGCGCCGGTCAAGTAGTGCCAGAACTGGTTGATCAGCGGCTGGTCCAGTCCGAGCGCGTGCCGGCGGGCCGCGACCGCTTCTCCCGACGCATTGGCACCGAGTTGAGCCTTCACCGGATCCATCGGCGAAATGTGCTGCAGCACAAACATGACAGCCGTCAGCGCGACCAGGATCACCGCCGTGGCGCCCAATCGGGTCAGGATGAAGTTTCTCACGCCCGTCCCCTAGTTCGTCTTCATCAGATTGCGCAGGCCATCACCGGCGATGTTGGCGATCAGGGCCAGCACCAGTACACCGATGCCGGGCATCACCGGAATCCACCACTGCTGAAGGAAGTACGTCAGGTTGCGCGCGGTGTCGGCGCCGAGTTCGGCCGCGGGCGCGGACTGGCCCAACCCGAGGAACGACAATGCGGCCAGCGTGAGGATCAGGGTGCCGATATCAAGGCTGGCCGCGACCAGCGCGTTGGGCACTGCGCCGGGCAACAGATGGCGCCTGGCCAGCCGAATGGGGCCGACGCCTGCGAGTTTGGCGGCTTCTATGTGCGGACGTGCTGCGAGCCGGGCCACTTCGCCGCGCACCAGCCGCGCGTAGAACGGCCACCACACGATCGACACCGCGATCAGGGTGTGGACGAATCCCGGTCCCAGCGCGGCGACTACCGCGATCGCCAGAACGGGTGCAGGTAATGACAGGAACCCGTCGGTGATCCTCATCAGAAGGCCGTCGATCCAACCTCCAGCCGTCCCGGCGATCAGGCCGACCAGCCCTCCGATGAACAGCCCGACCGCCACGACGACCAGCGCGGCGAACCAGCTCGAGCGCATCCCGTAGAGGACACGACTCAGGATGTCGCGGCCGATGCTGTCCGTTCCGAGCAGGAATCCGCCCTTGCCCGGTGCCTGCAACGGCATACCGACGGGCAACAACGGGTCGTAGGGCGCGAGGATGGGAACTGAGACCGCGACAACCGTCACGGCCAGGATCAACCCGACAGCCAGCCAACTGAGCAGCATGGCAGGCGATTTCGGTAGGGACAGGATGCGTTCGCGGCTACGCGACCAGGTGCCCGCGGGAAGTGCGATTGCCACAGTCAGCTCGCCTTCCGCTCGATGCAGGCCACCTGGTGCGGATTGCCAGGCATGCCCTCGAGGCGGACGTCGAGCTGACTGTCGGCACAGGTGTCGTTCGAGATCGGACAGCGCGGATGGAAGGCGCAACCGGTGGGCGGCGACAGCGGGCTGGCGGGTTCGCCTGGTAACACCCGTGATTCGCGAGCCAGATCCGGGATGGAGTCGACAAGGGCTTGCGTGTAGGGGTGCGCGGGCCGGGCGATGACATCGTCGGCCGGTCCGATCTCCACGATCCTTCCGAGGTACATGACCGCGATACGGTCGGCCACCACCCGAGCGACCGACAAGTCGTGGGTAACGAAAACCACTGACATGTCGAGGGTTCGGCGCAGGTCGCCGATCAGGTTCAGCACCGACGCAGCCAGTGAAACGTCCAACGCGCTGGTCGGCTCGTCGCACAGAAGGACTGCAGGAGGCACCACAGTGGCCCGGGCCAGCGACACCCGTTGACGTTGTCCTCCGGAGAGTTGCCCCGCACGCGACTTCGCGATGTCCATCGGCAACCCGACCCGCTGCAGCACCTGGCCGACCGCTTGTTGTCTATCGCTGCGCGACATTCCGCTTGGCCGGAGTCGTTCGGCAATAAGCTCGCCGACGGACAGCCATGGTGTCAGCGACGCGCCGGCGTCCTGGAATACCATCTGTGGCCCCTGCTTGCCCGCAAGCGTGACGGTGCCCGCGGTGGCCTTTTCCAGCCCGGCGATGACACGTAGCAGCGTCGACTTCCCCGAACCGCTTTCACCAACCAGCGCGACCGATTCGCCGTGCCCGACGGTGAGCGAAATGCCGCGCAGCGCCTGCAGTTTGCCGCGGCGTCCTGCCGAGAACGCTTTGGTCACGTCGTGAAGGACGACGGCGGGCGGCTCGGCCGACTCCCCGGAACCGTCCGCGGCGTCGATGTCTTCGGTGAGGACGGCGATTTGGGCGTCCAGCCGGGGCGACACCTCCGCCACGGGCAGGATGCAGGCGCTGACGTGATCGGCTGCGACTTCGACCGGATCGGGCGGTGACGTCTCACACGTCGGCGTCGCGACGACACAGCGCGGGGCGAAGGCGCAGCCCGGTAGCGGGGTGACCGCGCTAGGCACGGCGCCCGCAAGCGCAGCCAGCCTGCGGTGGCGCGCGGTCTGCAGGGTCAATCGCGACCGCATCAGAGCATGCGTGTACGGGTGGGCCGGCTGGCCGAGAACGTCCGCGGTTGGCCCGATTTCGGCGATGCGCCCGGCATAGAGCACCGCGATGCGGTCCGAGATCTGCGCCGCCACCCCGAGGTCGTGGGTGATCAGCACGATGCTGCAGCCGATCTCCTCGCGCAGCCGCTGCAGCAGGCGCAGCACCTGTGCCTGCACGGTGACGTCGAGCGCGGTGGTCGGTTCGTCGGCGATGATGAGTTCTGGGTTGCCGGCGATGGCGATCGCGATCATCACGCGCTGACGCAGCCCGCCGGACAGTTCATGCGGGAAGGCGCGGAAGCGGCGGACGGGTTCCGGGATACCAACCGCGGTAAGGAGTTTCAGGGCCTCCTCGTCGCTGCCCGCGGCCTCGGCAACCTGCTTCCCGATCCGCATCGTCGGGTTCAATGACGTCATCGGATCCTGGAAGATGGCGCCCAGGTCGAGTCTGCGCACTTTCCGCAAGGTTTTCGCATCGCCGGACACCATGTCCGATCCAGCCACCTGCACGCCGCCCTGCACACGGGCGTGCGATGGCAGCAAGCCCAGCATGGTGAACCCGAGCACACTCTTTCCGCTGCCCGATTCCCCGACCAGGCCGACTATCTCGCCAGGCGATATGGCCAAGGACACTCCACGTAACGCCTTAACGTCGCGGCCGTTGCGGCGGAAAGTGACATGCAGATCGACGATGGCGGCGACGTGCGCAGGATCAGACGCCGGGCGCGGCGATTCGCGGTGCGCGTCGACCTCGGATACTGCGCTACTCATTCGCTGCTCCCTACCCACCCCCGGCCTGTCACTTGACAGTTTTCACGGCGCGTAGGGGTGGTGGGTGTCGGCGGCGTAACCAAACTCAGGCGCCGCGTAACCGATGCGTGTCCGGCGTTTCTGTCGTGTGACAGAAACCGATGAGTGTCGGTTTTCCCAGCTCAGTGCGCCACGATGGGATGATGTCCATCACTCGCTCGGGCCGCCCCCGGCTGACGACCCGACGCAGGCCCGGAATGACCGCACGCGACGAAATCCTCGACGCGGCGGGCGAGCTGTTCACCACGCTCGGCTACCTGGGCACCTCGACCCGGACCATCGCCGAAGCGGTCGGTATTCGCCAGGCGTCGCTGTATCACTACTTCAAGACCAAGGACGACATCCTCTGCGCATTGCTCAGCCAGACGGTGGTGCCGACGCTGTCGTTCAACGACAGCCTGGTCAGCGCCGACCCCGTGCTGACACCGGCAGAACATCTGCACGCTCTGGCGGTATTCGATGGCCGGCAATTGCTCAACGGGCGCTGGAACCTCGGCGCTCTATACCTGCAGCCCGAGCTTCGCGGTGCCCACCTTGAGCCGTTCTGGTCGGACCGAGAGCGCCTTCGGCTGCACTATTTAGCGCTGAGCAAGACTGTTCTCACCAGGACCGGTGTCCACGAGGCGGCCGCGGACCTGCCGTTCCGTTTGGTGGAGTCGCTGGTCAACATGTGGACCAAACACCCAGGCCCGCAACGGTCGGCGCTGCCGGAACATGTTGCGGACGCGTGCATCCGGGTGCTCGGCATGCCCGACAGCGCGACGCAGTGCCTGCGCGCCCGTACGCAGACCGAACTGGCCCGGTACGAGGACACTGATTAGTACTTTCGGTCCGGCTTCGGCATCGGGATGCCCTCACTCGCGGAGAACTGCGCATCCTCCTGAGACGACAGTCCTATCGAGACCACGGACCGATCGAAGAAGACGTCGGTCAGGTAGGCCAACGACACCGCCCACCGGTTGACGAATCGCGGGATGGCCTGCAGGTGGTAGGCGCGCGTGACGAACTTCGCGGCGTAACCGGACAGCTGCACGTTGAGCGGGTTGGCGACGGCGTAGCGAGGTCCGAGGTCGACGACCAGTCCCATGTTGCGGTGCTTGTAGTCCTTCTTCTTGCCGTAGCCGAGACTGGCTGCGACGTTGCGGGCCAACACCTTTCCCTGCCGGGTGGCGTGTTGTGCGGTGGGTGGCGTGATCTTGCCGGGCTGGGTGACGTCGGGCACCGCGGCGGCATCCCCTGCCGCGAAGACGTCCGGATGGCCGGGCACTTGCAGATCGGTGGTCACCTTGAGTCGACCCTTCTCCGTCGGCAGCCCAAGTTTCTCGATCAGCGGAGCGCCGGTCACCCCAGTCACCCACGCCACGGTGTGGGTGTGAATCAACGAATCATCGCTGAGCACAACATGTTCCGCGTGAACTTCCTTCAATGTCACGCGCAGCCGGACGTCGATGCCACGGGCTTTCAGTACCCGCATCGCGGCGTTGCCCAGCTTCTCCCCCACTTCGGGCATCACCTGTTCGGCCAGGTCCAGCAGGACGAACTTGACGTCTGCAGGGTCGAAGTTCATTTGTTTGGCGGCGGAATCGGCGAGCGCCCGCAGCTGCGCGACGAGTTCGGTCCCCGAATACGATGCGCCGACGACCACGACGGTCCGGCGTGCGGCGGCCCGGCCGGGATCGTCGTCCACGTCGGCCAACTCGAGTTGCTCCAGAACGTGATCGCGAAGGTACAGCGCCTCGGCAGTCGACTTGAGCCCGCGCGCATGCTCCGCGAGGCCCGGCACGTCGAACAGCCGGGTCACCGAACCCGGCGTCAGCACCAGGCGATCCCACGGCAGGATGCGTGCGCGCTCTTCGGGGTCGGTGAACGTGACGGTGCGGCCGTCGAAGTCCACGCCGTCGACCCTGCCGCGGATGGCCTGCACACCCGGCAGCGAATTCGCCAGCGGAATGGTGACGAATCGGGCGTCGACCAGGCCGCCTGCCACGTCAGGCAACAGTGGCGTGTAGAGCATGTAGTCGACCGGCGAGATGATCGCGATGTCGACCGAGGCGTTGTGCTTGCGCAATTTGCGGGCCAGATGACGGGCACACTCGAAGCCGGTGAACCCGCTTCCGACGATTACCACTGAGGTCATCGGTGCCCACTTTACGAAAAAACAGAGCCACCGCCCACAGCGGCACCGGCTGTCCGCCGGATCGGCGATGCGAGGATGGTGGATGTCATGACGCGTCCGCGACCGCTACGCCGATTCGATCCGTTCCGGCCGATCGACATGCTGACCTCGCTGTGGTCGTCGGCTGCGGTGGCGCCGGTCAGCAGCGGTGCCGCGGCAGCTTACCGCACGTTGTTCATGACTGTGCGCCGGTTGGTGGTGGGCAGGCGACTTGCCGTCAGGCTCGACGACGGCGGTCTCACGTTGACCGTCACGGAGTTCGACTCCCGGCTCGACGTGCGTGGCCTTTCCGTGGGCCAACTCAGCGACGTGCGCCTGGCGGCATGCGATATCCGTTGGGACGGTAGTCAATTCGACCGGGCGACGGCCGTGCTGCACAACGTACACATGCGGCCGAGTGCCCCTCCGGTGCTGGTTGCCGCGCCGGTGGAACTGACGCTCGAGGTGCCTGCGGTCGCCATCGACGACCTCTTCCGTTGGGCGGCGCCGCGGTTGTCTGGCGGGGTCGGGCCGGATGGGATCGCCCGGCTGCGGCTGGCACGACGGCCGATGATGGGCCATCTCGAGGTGGACGCGCGCCTGGACGGCTCGACTCTGTGGCTCAAGCCGCGCGGGCTGGTCGTCCGCAGGTCGCGCTTGAGATTGCCGGCGCGCACCCCGGCCTATCCGGTGCACCTTCCCGAGTTGCCACACGGTCTCATGCTCACCGGAATCAGCTTCGCGCCCGACGTGGTGTGCCTGTCGGGCACCCTGCCCGAATGGCGAATGGATGTTCCGCGAAAACGCTTGGAAGACATCCTCAATCAGCTCAGCGTGGCCGGCGTGCCGCTGAATCTCACCCGGCTGAGTCGGCTCCTGTGACCGCGCCAACGCACTCCCAGCCATTCCATGGCGGTGTGTCAACGAGTTGACAGGAAACGCCGTTAGCGTCTGAGCGCGCGTCGGGGGCCGTGCGCAGACCTTGAAAGGCGATTCATGATCAACCTGATCGATTACATCCTCGACCTGTTCCGGGACGAGGGCCAGGCCCATGCATTCATCGCGAATCCTGACCAGGCACTGGCTGACGCCGGGCTGTCCAGCATCACGTCGGCCCAGTTGCACTCGGTGGCCTCCACCGCTGTGCCGGGCCTGGCGTTCGGCGGCAGCGGTGACGCGGTCCTGGACCTGCAGCAGGCCGTGTCGAACCACTATGGAATGCAGCCGGCTTGGGCGCAGCAACCCGACTTCTCCGCAAGCACGGATCTTGCCAGCAACAACAGCTTCATGAGCCCGACCACCACGATTTCGGACAACCACAGCGTCAGCTTTGGCATGGGCGATATCACCCTTGGCGACAAGACGTCCGCACACGGCAACGGCGCGGTCGCTGTCGGCGGCACGAATCACGGCGGCATCGTCACGGGCGACGGCGCGGCGCTCGGCAACGGCAACACGTCCACCTACGGCGAAGTCCACGCCGCCTCGGGGTCGGCGGTCTCGGTCGGCGACGGCAGCGTTATCAGCCACGGCGCCCAGACCATCACCGACATTCATGGCGCTGACAACACCGTTGGCGTCGACCACAGCAGTACCGTCACGCACACGTCGATGGTCGACAACTCCGTACACGATTCGTCGGTGCACTCGATGTTCGACGGATCCGTGCATGACAGTTCCGTGCATGACAATTCAGTCCACGACAGCTCCGCGCATTACAGCTCCGTCCATGACAGCGCGGTACACGGCACGGGACTGCACGACGCGTCGATCCATGACGCCGTCCATCAGAGCGTCGGCCTGGATGCCCATCACGGTTTCTGATTGACCCGCCTCCACGCTCACACGCGGTTGTGCGTGATGCTGGTGTCGTGATCGAACTTGCGCGCTACCGGCACGGGCCGTCGAGCGTCGTCGCGTGGCGCGACGGTGGCGACCTCGTGTTCTGGTCGGATTACGACGACTACGGCAAATCGATCGTCTCCGAGTCGCGCATTCCCGTCGCTGACTTCGTCGCCAAGGGCGAAGGGCCATGGCCCTGGTTCGACCTGGGCGACAGGCGCGAAGGGGCACTACTGGTGCTGGATGCGCTGGATGAAGCGCACCTGCCGTGGACGGAGCCGCTCCTGCCAGACATCCGCGACCTGTTCGAACGTGCGCACCGCGGAAGCTCCTCGGTCATCGAGTTGCTCGCCATGGGCGCCGACCCCGACCCCGTCGATCCCTGCGGCGCGTCGCCGCTGTGGTACGCCGTGCGTTCTCTCAGTGCGGGTATCGCGGTCGCACTGATCGAGGCCGGCGCCGATGCCGGTCGCCGCATCGAGCTCTCGGCGCGGGGCGAGCGGTTCACGACGATCCTGCACGAAATCGTCCGACTGGGTCGCACCGTCGCGCTTGGTCACGCGTTGGCCAAGGGAGTCGATCCGTCGCTGCTCGACTCCGAAGCGGCCTCTCCCCTGCACGTCGTCGCCGCAGACAACGACAACGTCAACCCGGAGCTCGTGCGCGCCTTGATACGTGCCGGCGCCGCCATCGACGCCACGACCACAAGCGGCGTCCAACCGATCGAGCTGGCCGCCCGGCGGATTCTGCCCGCGACCGTGGCGGCCATGGTCGAGGTCGGCGCCGATGCCGGCCGCGGCCTGGACGCGCTGATGTGCTGGTGGGCAGTCGGCGCAAGCTTGGCCGCGTACCGGGCGGGCGATGTCGCCGGCCTCATTGAGATTCTGCGCGCCGGCGGCGCCGAGCCGACCGACCGGCACCGCGAACTCGCGGCAACCGCCGGGGCGTCGCAGGTAGAAGCCGTGCTTCGCCGCTAAAGTCGCCGTTGTGGCGGGTTTCAGCCGATACGTTGCGATCGGAGATAGCCAGACCGAGGGGCTCTGGGACGGCGACGACTCGGTGGGGCTGGTCGGATTCGCCGATCGGCTCGCTGCGATCGTCGACTCGCACTATCCCGGTCTGACCTACGCCAACCTCGCGGTGCGCGGCAGGCGGATCCGCGACGTCATCGATGAGCAGCTTGCTCCGGCACTGGCCATGCGCCCCGATCTCGTCACGGTGTGCATCGGGATGAACGACGTGACCCGGCCGGGCCCGTATTTCGACACCGCGCTGGCCGAGCTCGACGAGCTCAACGCCCACCTGTCGCGATCCGGGGCGACGGTCGTGACGACGACGTTTCCGGATCTCGCCCAGATCCTGCCCATCGGCCGGGTCCTGGCGGCACGAGTGAGGCGGATCAACGGCGTGATCCGCACGGCTGCCGATCGGCATGGATTCCGGCTCGTCGATCTTTACGGCGCGCCGTCGATGACCGAACCGGACACCTGGAGCACCGATCGCGTGCACGGATCGACCAAGGGCCACATTCTTTTCGCCGAGGCGGCGGCCGAAGCGCTCGGTTTGCCTGGTAGCAACCATGATTGGGCGCACGCCGGCGGCGGCAAACGACGGACGCCGCTGCACTCGCTGGCCTATTCGCAGTTGCTGTGGACGCACAACATGTTGATGCCGTGGCTGTGGCGCTATGCCCGCGGACGCTCCGCCGGGGACGGCCGCAGTCCCAAGCGACCGCGGCTGGAGAGCTTGGCCGCCTAGAAGCCGAGGATCGACAGCGGAATCGGCAGCTCGCCGCCTCCGATCGACGACACCGCTGCCGGGCAGAACATCGAAATTGCGATACCGGTGAACATGGTGGCCGGGCCCAGTGACATACCGCCGACGTCGGCGACCCGTGCGGCCGCATCGGCGGCGGTCTGACCGGGCTCCGCAAGCATTGGGCACACCTGCTGCCCCAGCGCGACGGCACTGGCCGGATCGGCGGCTCCCACCCCGGCCTCTGTCAGCGCCCCAAGAAATGCGTCCTCGACCGGTTCGGCCTGAGCAGGCGCGGCCAGGGCCATGGCCCCGGCCAGTACACCGCCGGACACAAGGACGGCCATGGATTGTCTGCGCAGCATCGGTGAATCGTACGCTGTCACGATGCCGAAACCGCCCGAGGACGCCGATGGCCTGAAACCGCACTTCGAGGACGTACAGGCGCACTACGACCTGTCCGACGAGTTCTTCCGGCTGTTTCTGGACCCGACGCAGACCTACAGCTGCGCGTACTTCGAGCGCGACGACATGACCCTCGAGGAAGCGCAGATCGCCAAGGTCGACCTGGCGCTGGGCAAACTGGGTCTGCAGCCAGGCATGACGCTGCTCGACGTCGGCTGCGGCTGGGGTTCGACGATGATGCGCGCGGTCGAGCGCTACGACGTCAACGTCGTCGGCCTGACGCTGAGCGAGAACCAGCGGGCCCATGTCGAGACCGTCTTCGCCGAATCTGACAGCCCGCGCACCAAGCGGGTGCTTCTGCAGGGCTGGGAGCAGTTCAGCGAGCCCGTCGACCGGATCGTCTCGATCGGCGCGTTCGAGCACTTCGGCCACGAACGCTATGACGCGTTTTTCGCGATGGCCAACAAGGCGCTGCCCGGCGACGGAATCATGTTGCTGCACACCATCACTGGACTGCATCCCAACGAGATGGCCGAGCGGGGCATGCCGCTGTCGTTCAAATTCGCACGGTTCCTGAAGTTCATCCTCACTGAGATCTTCCCCGGCGGGCGGCTGCCGTCGATACCGATGGTCGAGGACCGCGCGACGGCAGGCGGTTTCGCGGTGACACGGGTGCAGTCGCTGCAACCGCATTACGCCAAGACGCTCGACCTGTGGGCGGCGGCGCTGGAGTCCCACAAGGACGAGGCGATCGCGATCCAGTCCGAAGAGGTCTACGACCGCTACATGAGGTACCTGACCGGTTGCGCGGACATGTTCCGCGTCGGCTATATCGACGTCAACCAGTTCACGCTCGAGAAGTAGCGCCTCAGATACCGGTCCAGGCCCCGTCGATGCTGTCGGCCACGTCGATGACCTTCGCCTTCTGCGACTCGGGGCTGTCGATCTCGCCGGAGACGTGGGCGGCGATGAACCGTCTGATCTCGGCGTCGACGCCGCCGATGATGCGCACCACCTCCGCGCGAAGGGATTTGGAGGTGACGTGGATGGCGATATCGGCCGGACGGGGCTTTTCGAAGTCGAGGATCAGCAGTAGCGGCCCGGCGGCTCGCGCCGTGGCGCGCAGGGCGATCTCGCCGTAAACCATGAATTTCGGCTTGTCGATCCGCAGGTCGACGACCAGTTCGATCTCGAGCGGAATCCGGATGGAAAAGGTGATCAGCTCGCCGACTTGGCGCGTCACCCGGGGATCCTGGATCCGAACCTTCGCACTGACTTTGGCGATCTTCCCTGGCCCCTGCCCCATCGGGCCCATTTCGAACGCATCCCCCGCGATGGCGGCGATCGCCCCGCCCACCCGCTCCTCGGTCACGGCGATCTCGAAGAACTTGCGGCCGAACTCTTCGTAGGTCATGTAGTCATCGGCGTGCATGGTGCTGTTACCGTCTCACGTCCGTGCGGGCTGCTGACGCAACGGGGCCGAATCGAACACGCCGCGGCTAGCGGCCGTCCGTGCCGCCGCGGGCTTCGGCGCCGGTCTCGCCGACGTCGAGTGAGTCGTCTGAGGCGGTCTGCCCGACGTATGTGCCGTCGTCGCCACCGCTCTTGCCTGCGCGCGAGCCGGCGACGTTTTCGTCCTGGTCGACGTCGTATTCGGAGTCGTCGTCGGAGTTTCGGCGGGTCATGCCGACGGGTTTACCCGCTGCCGACGTGGTCAAACTGCCGGTCAGCGGACGAGCGGCCCGGAACTAGCTTCAGTGCAAGGAGTCCGAGGATCACCACCGATAACGCGGGGATGCCGTACAACACGATGCCCAACCCGGCGCCGATGGTCGACCCGCTGAGTGCGGACGCGACGACGAAGACGGTGACCACCCAGCTGAAGAATCCCGTGATCAGCATGATCGCCACGGCAACGGCCAAGCTGCGGGCCCAGCCGTAGTTGCGGTAACCGGTCACGGTCAGCACCGCCACCGTCGGGAGTCCGAAGATGGCCGCGGCCTGCCAGGCTCCATCCAGCGTGCTCATCCGTCCCACCGACGGCAGGATCAACAAGGCCGCCAGTACGGCGGTGACCAGCACGCCCGCGAGCGCAATCCTGTGTGAGTCAATGTGCCGCATGTCTGCCGGGTTGCCCAGCGCGCGCGGGGCGAAACCTGACGCCATCGGCGAGGTCAGTCGTGATCACTGAAGTAGCGAATCCTTTTGATCGCAAACGGCTTCGCTGCGACCTCTGCAGCGAGGATGTCGCGGTGCCCGTCGCGATCCAACCCGACGACGAGGTGGTGACCAGCACCGATCAACTTGCGGGGCCGCCCAGTTGCCAGGCGATCCAGCAGATCGCTGGCGCTCAACGGGGTGTCGTCGCCTGCGGTGATGCGCGCCCCTTTCGTCAACCGCCGCCGCACCGCGACCTCATCGCCGGCCCGCGCGTCGGTCAGGAACTCTCCGAAGCGCCGCTTGCCTTGCGACCCGGTGCCGCGAAACCCGCTGGCAAATCCCAACGTGCCGATGAGTCCCTGGTTGAGCAACAGGCCTTTCGACAGCTGCAGACCCGCGGGCACCGATCGGACACCACTGCGCAGAAACTGGCCGACCATCGACGGTAGCTCCCAAAAGGCGTACAGCGCAAAGATTTTCAAGTCCCCGCCGTCGTTCTGTAGGTCGTAGCGCAGATAGGCGGGTATCCGCATCGTCAAGCCCGACAGCATCTCCACCTCGAGGCCCAGGTCCCGGATCACCGTCGAGCCGACCACGATATCGGCATCGCGGTGGAATGTAATGTCGCGCGGGCCGATGAACGTGTCGTAGAACCGCGTGATGGCCATCCGCCCCCGGTGCGGTTGGGAACCGACTGGATCCTCTATCCGCCCGCCCGGCGCGAACAGGCCCACCCAGCCCTCGCGGTCGTGTGCGCCCGCCGCGGCCGGGGATCGTTCGACGGCCGCCAGCATGTCGGCGCGTGAGAAGGTCATACGGTCTCCTACCACTGAAACCTCACCTCAGTCGACTACTTCGCCGCGCGCAGGCACACTGTGATTACCGCATTGATGCGGTGTAGGTGTGAGGAGGAACCGCAAATGAGCAGCAACGGGCCTTTCGGGATCGACCCCGAAGAGTTCGATCGCGTCGTCCGCGAGGCGGGTGAGGGGCTTCGCGACGCCCTCGACGGGGTCGGCAGGTTCTTCACCACGTCCGGTGAGCGGGCAGGCTGGGCGAGCATCTTCGACGAGTTCTCACGATCCTCTCGGGTCAGGCACGAACCGGAGACGACGGGCGAGACCGGCGACGGCGTGTGGGCCATCTACACCGTCGACGAGGACGGCGGCGCGCACATCGAGCAGGTCTACCCCACCGAACTGGATGCGCTTCGCGCGAACAAGACCAACACCGATCCGACCCGCAAGGTGCGGTTCCTGCCATATGGCATTGCCGTCAGCGTGCTGGATGCGTCGGATTCGGAAGAGTCGCTCTAGCGCTCTTCGAAGACGCGTCGGAGACCCGACAGCATCGCGATGTGCGCCTTGATCGCCTCGCGGGTGGTGATGGCGGCCAAGGGTCGCGGCGCGGTGATCCGGACGCGTTCGGTGACGTCGGTGCCGGCATCGGCGTGCTCGAACGTCACGGTGCTGCAAAGTCGCACTCCGGGAAACTGATGCGCCTCGGCGATGACGTCTCCTGTCGCGGGTACGCTCAGCCGCGCGGTGTAGCCGGTTCGTAAGGTGAACGGCCCCACCGGAATCCGATCGTGCACCCGATATGTCTGCACGTAACCGTCTGAGGTCGTTCGCCGATCGGTGGCGTGCACCGCGACCACCAGAGGGTGCACCTGTTCGATGTTGTTCAGGTCGATGTAGAAATCGCGTACCTCGCGCGGCGGCGCGGGAATGTGTTCGGTGAGAGTCCGCTCCGTGCAGGCGATCCACCAACTCACTGCGCGGTGACCGTCGCGCCCAGCGTCCGCAGGATGTCGGGTTTCATCTGCTGCAGCTGCTGGCCCGAATGCCCCCAACTGTGGATGCCGCCAGGGAAGCTGAAGACGGCGTTGTTCCCGCCCGCTGCGATGTAGGCGTCGGCGAAAGCATGGTTGGAATCGATCGCGAAGCCTTCCAGGAACCCGAGCCCTGCGATGGGTGCGTCGGGGCTGGCCAGCGCCGGGTCGACGAGGTTGCCGTCTCCGCAGTAGATCCAGAGTCGGGTGCCGTTGGCTGCTAGCCTGCCTGCCTGCACGGTGGGATCGTTGCGGGCCCAGGCAGGGTCACCTGGCGGGCCCCACATCGCCTCACGGCTGAAGCCGCCGTTCCACATCATCGCGATACCAACCTGCCCAGGGTCGGCCGAGAGGTTCAGGAAGCCCGAAATGGATCCGGCGTAAATGAACTGCTGCGGGTGGAAGGCGGCGAGAATCAGCGCCGACGATCCGCCCATCGAGAAGCCGACGATGGCGTTGCCGGTCGGGCGCACGTCCTTGTTGGCCGCCAGCCAGGTCGGCAGTTCCTGGGTCAGGAAGGTTTCCCACTTGTAGGTGTAGGTCTGGCCGTTTCCGACCGCAGGCGCGTACCAGTCGCTGTAGAAGCTGGATTTGCCGCCAACGGGCATGACGACCGACACTCCGGACCCGGAGAACCAGTCGAAGGCCTGGGTGTTGATGTCCCAGCCGTTGGCGTCCTCCCCGGCCTCCATGCTGTCGAGCAGGTAGAGAGCCGGTGTGTCCGGACCGCCGCTGGTGAATTCGACGCGGATGTTGCGGCCCATTGCCTGCGACGGCACCTCGAGTTGTTCGACCGCCACGCTCGAGTACGCCACCGCCGTCGCGGAACCGCCTGCGGCGCCGACGAATCCAGGTAGTGCCGCCGCCATAATCGTCGCTACCGTCAATCGCCGGATCCAGCCAGCTGACTTCCTCGCAACGAACGCCATCGCCGCCTCCCCATCGCAACACGGCCCCGACCTTCAGCGGAGAATACGCCGCACGCGCTCGCCACCTGCGAGTTTTCACGGGATTTGACGATGCTGAACCAGCGATGTCTATTATTATAAAAACAACGAAATGGCTCCGACCATTCAACAGCCCGGGATCACTCATGGATCGTGACCTGCTTATCGACCTCACCCGCCGCGCACTCAAGCTCGCGCGGGACAAGACGACCGACATGATGCCGTCGGAGTACTCCGTGCGCGCGGACAGCTACACGTCAGGCGAGCGTCACGCGCTCGACATGGCGATGCTGATGGCCAGCCCTCAACTGGTCGGCTATGCGTCGGAACTCCCAGGGCCCGGGACGTATTGCACCAAGACGGTGATGGGCCGGTCCATCGTGATGACCCGGGTCTCGGACGGAAGCGTGCGCGCGTTTGACAACGTGTGCCTGCACCGGCAGTCACGAATTGTGACCGATTGCGGCAGCGCCCGACGGTTCGCGTGTCCGTACCACTCCTGGACCTACGACCTGGAAGGCAATCTGGTCGGCGTGCCCGGCAAGGAGGGATTCCCGCAGACACATTCGGGCCCAGCACGATTGACTGAGTTGCCCGCCACCGAATGCGCTGGTTTCCTGTGGATCTCGCTCGACCCGAGTCAGGCGCTCGACATTCGCTCGTACCTCGGTCCGCTGGCCGACGAACTGGACTCGTGGGGTATCGGCCGGTGGTCCCCACTGGGTGAGAAGGTGCTCGACTGTCCGATCAACTGGAAGCTCGCAATCGACACGTTCGCCGAGAACTATCACTTTGCGACGGTGCACAAGATGACGTTCGCGACGATCGCCCGCAGTAACTGCACGGTGTTCGATTCATTCGGTCAGCATCACCGATTGGTGTTCCCCCTCAACGGAATTCTGGACCTGGAGGACGTACCCGAGGAGCAATGGGACCCATTGCAGAACATGGTGGTCATCTACGCGCTGTACCCGAACATCGTGCTGTCGGCGACGATCGCCAATGGCGAGCTGTTCCGCATCTATCCGGGCGACGTCCCCGGCCGTTCAATCACCGTGCACCAGAACTCGACTCCGCTGGATCTATCCGACGACGCCACCGCGGCGGGCGCGGCGGCGGTCTTCGACTACGCACACGCCACTGTGCGCGACGAGGACTACGCACTGGTCGAGCATTTGCAGGCCAACCTCGAATCGGGCGCCCGCGAGCATCTGGTCTTCGGACGCAACGAGCCGGGCCTACAACACCGCCACCAAACCTGGGCTGCCGCGGTTAACCGCTGAAACAAGGTCAGTCTCGGCGACGTTCGTCGATGAGCCGTGCCACCTCATCTCGCTCGCCGGGGCCCGCGGCTGCCAGCACGTCGACCAGCTCCCAGTCCCGGTACAGCGCCAGCGACCGCTCGTAGAAACCGAATCCGCTCACCGGCTTCCCGCGTAGCGTTCCGCGATACCGGTACGGGCCTTCCATGTATTCGATCGGCAAGGCATGCGCCGGCGCCGCCACCAGCGGTTCACCGGTCAGGTCCATGTCGAGCTTGCGTGATGTGACCCGATGCCGGTCCGGCATGTACCGCGCCGTCGATGGTGGCGGTACCAACGTCCGTACCGTCTCAGGCCAGCGTACGTAGCTCAAGACCTCGACCTCGATGTCCCCGGCATACTCGGCGTCCTCGCCGGAGTCCATCGTTGCTCCTGAGAATGGTTGTAGCGCATTGCGATCCGACCTGTCGAACTGCCGCCAGATGCTCAGGTCGATGCCGTTGTCGAGGTTGATGGTGCGCCATTCGTGGGCTCGGGAACGCATGTCGCCCGTCGATCCACCGCTATTGGCGACAAGCGGGAACCATTGCCGGTCAACGTGACCCGCGCTGCCGGAAACGGACTCCTCCAGGGCGCCCCACCGAAGCGTGCCGGCCATGCTCATGCCGGTCTGAAAGTACGAGTATGTCTCGGCCTGCCCGAAGCACTCGATCTTGCCGTTGTACGTCGCGGCGCCCAGCGGAACCGGCGGACGCGACGGCGTCACGTGCAGGTCCAGAGCCATCTGCCGGCCAGCATGATCGGTGCCGACCAACACGACGTCGTAGGTGTACGGCACCAATTCGTCGAGGCTGTCACGTCTTGTGCGCCACACCGCGGTTCCCGCGCCACTCTCGTACGTCATGTCGAGGTGACTGTCCGCCGCGGTCAGTTTCGGGGTTGCTCCTGGCTGCAGATTGGCGGGAGGCATGTCGTAATCGGTGTACGTCGCGTACGTCCCGCCGTCGAGGTCGAACAGCGCGAATGTGTAGAAGTCGGCGACGATGCTCTGGCCAGGGCGGTTCTTATTGAAGATCGTGAGAAACGCGAACTTGCGGCCGCTGTCGCCGGCTAGTTCTCCGGCGAGAAACCAGGTGTCGGACTCGCAGTGCGGATGGTTGGCCTCGGCGCCCGGAAAGCGGAACTGTTCGTCGTCGGGCACCAGCACGAAGGGATAACGACGCCAGTCTTCGCCCACAGTCACTCCGTCTGCCCAGTCAAGCGCTTTTTTGCTATGTTAGCAGTAATAGCGACTTTAGCGGCGCGGCTGTCCTATGAGGAGGCACCGGCATGAGATCACTTGCCTACGACGAGCTTTTCATCGGTGGACGATGGCAAGCACCGGCGACGAACAGGCGGATCTCGGTCATCTCCCCGCACACCGAGGAGCCGATCGGGGAAACACCGGAAGCTGCTCCCGAGGACGTCGACAAGGCCGTCGCCGCCGCACGGGCCGCGTTCGATGAGGGACCGTGGCCGCGCCTGAATCCGTTGGAGCGGATGGAGAAAGTCGAGAAGCTCGCCGCGGTCTACACCGGCCATATGGACGAGATCGCCGACCTCATCACCGCCGAGATGGGCTCGCCCCGCAGCTTCAGCAGGACGGGTCAGGCGGCCGGTGCGGTCGCGCAGATGCACCTGACCCTGGCGACCGCGAGGGAGTTCCCGTGGGTGGAGCGACGGCCGGGCTTGTTCGGGGAGGTTCACGTCCGTCGTGCCCCGGTCGGAGTCGTCGGCGCCATCGTGCCGTGGAACGTGCCTCAGTTCCTCATCATGCCGAAGCTGATCCCTGCGCTGATCGCGGGTTGCACGGTCGTGGTCAAGCCTGCGCCCGAAACCCCGTTGGACGCAATGTGGTTGGCCGAGATGCTCGAGGAGATCGACCTGCCCGAAGGCGTGGTGTCGATCATTCCCGGTGGACGCGAGACTGGAGAAGCCCTTGTCCGCCATCCCGGCGTGGACAAGATTTCGTTCACCGGCTCCTCTGCGACCGGCCGGCACATCGCGACACTCTGCGGTGAGCAGCTCAAACGGGTCAGCCTCGAGCTGGGTGGAAAATCGGCGGCGATCATCCTCGACGACGCCGACATCGACCACACCGTCGCCAGCCTGAAGACGGCGAGCTTGATGAACAACGGCCAGGCATGCGTGGCGCAGACCCGCATCCTTATCAGCGAACGCCGCCACGACCAGGTCGTCGAGGCACTCGCGGAGATGATGTCCGGCCTGCACGTCGGTGACCCCGCCGACGAGGCGACCGACATCGGACCGCTTGTCGCGCAACGTCAGCAGCACCGCGTGCAGGGCTACATCCAGGCAGGCGTCGACGAAGGCGCGCGCATCGTGCTCGGCGGCGCCGACACACCGCATGAGCGTGGCTGGTATGTACGGCCGACGCTGTTCACCGACGCGACCAATGACATGAGGATCGCGCGAGAAGAGATCTTCGGCCCGGTGCTGACGGTGCTCAAGTATTCCGATGAGCGCGACGCCGTCCGGATCGCCAACGACAGCGACTACGGGTTGGGCGGTTCGGTGTGGACCGCAGATATCGCGCACGGCTTGGAGATTGCCGAGCAGGTTCGCACCGGCACCTTCGGCATCAACATGTACACCCTCGACACCACATGCCCGTTCGGTGGATTCAAGAACTCCGGCATAGGGCGCGAGTTCGGGGCCGAGGGACTGTCCGCATACGTTGAATTGCAATCGACGGTGAGCGCGGGCAAGCTACCGGAGCTAGCCTGACAGTTCGACGGTCACCTCTGCAGGGCAGCACAGTTCGCCGTGCTGGTTGTAGATGGCGATCTCCAAATCCACCAGAGCGCGCGATGCTTCATGGCGCTTGCCGACCACGCGACCGCGCCCGACCATCGAGTCGCCGGCGTAGATCGAGCCGAGAAGCCGTACCTTACGACGAACCACCCGGCTGTGCGGTCCTGCCCATTCAGTGGCCATCCGGTCCGCGAAGCCCGCAAGGTGCATCGTGTTGACGAAAATCGTTGGGTGCCCGTGGCTTTGGGCGTACACCCTATCGAAATGCCAGGGCACGTAGTCCCAGGTGGCCCCGGCGTTCATCACCACGCGTTGGTAGCTGATGTCGTCAACCGTCTCAGGAAGATCGCTTGCCACCACGACGTCATCCCACTTCATGAGTCGACGGGGGTGTAGCGGAACAAGGTGTTCCGGCTCGTGGCTACAGGTGTCTCCTCGGCGCGGTAGTAGGTCTCGAGCGTCTCCACGAAATGCCCGAGCCCGAGACGTGATTTCTTCTCCGGCGAGACTGACGCCACTTCCTCGACCACGCTGAGCCGGTCACCTTCCAGGATGGGGGTCAGAAACTCGGTGTCGTTGGAGGCGTTGATGATCGCGGTGCCAGGCAGTGGAACCCGGATCGCGATCGAAGCCGTCGGCGATTCACCCGTGGGCACCCAGGGCGGAGGCATCAGCAGTCCGATGAGCAGTGCCGGTGGTGCGACGAGGCCACCCCAGGCCTGCTGTGCGAACTCAGCGTCCCAATATGACGGGTTTCCGTCGCGCACCATCGCCGCGAAGTGCTGTATCCGGGCCGCACTCACCACCGATCCGGCGTACCTCGGCGCGGTGCGCATGCCAACCATGCGCAAGGCGTCCTCGTAGGTGCCGAACGCGAACTTGTAATCGATATCGGTGCTCACACCGGCTGCACGCTATCTCTCGGCACAAGATCCCACTTGAGCTCTCGCGACGTGAAATACCAATCCCCGCGCTCGTAGATCAGCTGGTCTTCGAATGTGCCGGTCGCCCTTAACCCGTTGTCGCAGAACAGTAACGCGACGCATCGCTGATGCGCGTCGACACCGTCGACGGTGATCTCATGGTCGACTGTCACCAGTCGCCGGTCTTCGCCACCGTCGAAGGCGTCGCGCAGGTTTTCGAACCTCTCCCCCGCCCGCGTATACGAGGCCCCCGAGTGGCGGAAGGTGGTGATCCAGCCGGCGAGGTCTCCACTGGAGTACGCCCGGTTGTGTCGCGCCGTCAGGTTGAGGATCGCCGCGCGGCCGGCAAGCCCGTCGAGCACGTACTGCTGTTGGTAGGTCATGCTCATTTGCGCATCTCCTCTATCGACTCAACACGTAGCCGTGGGCTTCGCGGTCCCAGGCGCCGGCACCCAGTCCTCTGCTGCGCAGTAGGTCCTTGCGGATTCGCCCGATGATGTTCTTGGGGATCTCGTCGACCACTTCCAGATACCGCGGAACGCAGAAGTACGGCATGCGGGACGAGCAGAAATCCAGCAGTTCGGAGAAATCCACCGCCGCGTCTGGCCGCAACGTCACGACCACGAGGATGTCGTCCTCCCCGAGCTCGCTCGGGACGGCCACCGCAGCGGCTTCAAGGATGGCGGGATGCCGCATCACCGCCCGCTCGACCTCGACGGACGAGACGTTCTCGCCGCGTCTGCGCAGCGAGTCCTTCACCCGATCCACATAGGTCAGATTTTGGTCTTGATCCAAGATGCCGAGGTCCCCGGTGCGAAACCACTCCGGATGCGGTTGGACTAGCAGCCCCGACCTGTCGGGCGCCGACGACACATACCCCTCGCTCATCGCATGCGCTGTCCGCGCCCGGCAGGCGATCTCTCCAACCATACCCTCAGGTACGGGTTGTCCCTGTGAATCGAGGATACGCACATCAAACGCGGGATTGATCCGGCCCGATGTCCCCGGCACCCCCTGATCAGACACCGATTTGTAGGCAATCGGGAACGCTTCGGTCAGCCCGTACATCGTGACGATGCGGCAGCAGTACCGCTCCTCGATGTCGCGGTACATGTCCGCTGATATCGGTGCCGCGGACAGGAAGCGAATCGGCAGTTCGGCATCACGCGGATCGGCCGGCTGGTTCCACAACATCGACACCATCGCGCCGGCTCCGGCGAAACCCGCTGCGCCGCACTCGCGTATCTCATCCCACACCTCGTCGGGGTGAAATCCGGCTGCCAGCACACTGGTACCGCCGACCAGCATGGGCGCCAGCACCGTTGGCGCGGCGCTGAGATGGAAAAGCGGCATCGCGGTCCACAACACGTCACCCGAACCGAACTCCCACGCCGCCGCGACGGCGGCCGCCGCGCGAAACAGGTACCCCCACGTCGTGGCGACAGCTTTCGAGGGTCCTGTGGTCCCCGAGGTGAAGAACAGCGCGCCGATGTCGTGTTCGTCGAGCGGCGCCACATGAGGCGGTTGCGATGAGGCGTGGCGAAGCCGCTCTGTCAGTGAATCCCCTAGGACAAGGGTCGATCTCAGGGTGAGAACGCCGTCGGCGATATCGTCCAGACGAGGGTGGCGCTCCTTGTCGGTGATGACCACCTTGGCCTTTGAAAGTTGCAGTGCATGCAGCAGGAATTCGCCCTTGTTCGCCCCGTTCACCGCGGCGGTGATAGCGCCGATCCGTGCCGCGCCGAGCCAGAAATACACCCACTCCG
>NZ_DASSCY010000129.1:0-2243 GCF_035697385.1 Mycobacterium sp.
CACCACCACCTACTCGTTGGCGAACATCAACGACGGTTACCAGGACAAGCTGGACGGCAAGAACATTCGCGGCGTCATCAAGTTCACGGAAGCCGACTGGTAAGCCGCTCGAGAACCGTCTCGATCACCGAGCCGAACACCTGCAGCTGGGCTGCCGACAGCCCGTCGAACACGACCGCCCGAACAAGCTCGACGTGTCCAGGCGCTGCCGTCTGCAGCGCAGCCCGGCCATCGGCGGTCAACTCGACTGTCGCGCCCCTGCGGTCGTCGTCACTTCCGTGGCGTGCCACCAGACCGCGACCGCGCATCCGACGCAGCTGGTGCGACAGCCTGCTCTGTTCCCATCCGAGGACCTCGCCGAGTTCGTTCATCCGCTGCGGTCCGGCCTCCGACAGCGCCACCAGGACGTCGTAGTCCGCCAGAGACACGTCGCAATCACTCTGCAGCTGGCGCTGCATCGCGGTCTGCAGCCGGCTCACCATCGTCAGGTATCCGCGCCAGATCTGCTGCTGTTCGTCGGTCAACCACATGGAATACATGACACATCATTTATGTTGTCGAGTCCAGTGCCAGCCACCTAGGCTGGGCCACGACTGAAAGGCCACGACATGACAGTCGAGATCCGGCGTGCCAATGACCGCGCGAAGACCAAGATTGCGTGGCTCGACTCCAAGCACTCGTTCTCGTTCGGCGACCACTATGACCCCGGCAACACGCACCACGGCCTACTGCTGGTGAACAACGACGACATCGTCAAGCCCGGTACGGGATTTGACACCCATCCACACCGCGACATGGAGATCGTGACGTGGGTGCTGCGTGGCTCGCTGGTGCACCAGGACTCCACCGGACACTCGGGCGTGATCTATCCCGGTCTGGCGCAACGCATGTCGGCCGGACGCGGCATCCTGCACTCGGAGAAGAACGACTCCTGGACGCTGACCGGTGAGGAATCCCACAGTGAGCCAGTGCATTTCGTGCAGATGTGGGTTGTTCCCGACGAGTCCGGCATCACGCCCGGCTACCAGCAGCTCGAGATCGACGACGAGCTGCTTCGCGGCGGTCTGGTGACCATCGCCTCGGGAATGCCCGAACACAGCGACGACGCGGCGATCACCATTCGCAACAAGTACGCGGCGCTGCACGGCGCCCGCATGCAGCCCGGCGACAACGTCGAACTGCCCCAGGCGCCGTATCTTCACCTGTTCGTCCCGCGCGGGCAGGTGACGCTCGAGGGCGCAGGGCCACTGCACGAGGGCGACGCCGTCCGGCTGACGGCCACCGGCGGCCAGCGGCTCACCGCCACCGAACCCGCCGAGATCCTGATTTGGGAGATGCATGCGGGTTTGGCTGCAGCATAAGCGAATTGGGCTCGCAGCGGTCTTGTTACTTACCGCTTGCTCGACGACCCCCGCCCCAACACCGCAACCATCGGCGCCGACACCACCCACCACCGAGGCCGCAGCGAGGCTGGTGCCGGTGACCGTGCGGGTCGATCCGGATCTAGCCCAGCAGCCCTTCGACGAACCACGTCAGGCGCTGGTGCCGTCCGGGTGGACGCTGTCGGTGTGGGCCCGCATCCCCAAGGCCCGGCTCGCCGCATGGGCACCCGACGGCGCCCTGCTGGTGTCCGTGCCCAGTTCCGGGCAGGTGCTTCACCTGAAGCCGGGCGGAGCGGTGCCGCGCGAGTCGGTACTGCTTGACGGGCTCGATCAACCACATGGCTTGGCGTTCGCCGGCAACACTCTCTATGTCGCCGAGAGCGACCAGGTCGACGCCTACGACTACACCGATGGCAACGCCACCAACCGGCGCACCATCGCGTCCGGCCTTCCCGACGCCAAGAGTCCTGATCTGCGAGGCGCCTATTCGCACGCGCTGAAAAGCGTTGCCGTCGGCCCTGATGGCGCCGTGTACTTCTCTATCGGGTCGACGGGAAACATCTCCGCCGACGATCGCGACGCGACCCCACCCCGCGCGACCATCATGCGGATCCCGCCCAGCGGCGGGCCGGCGCAACCGTTCGCGACGGGGGTGCGCAACGGGACTGGCCTTGCGGTCGCACCGGATGGATCGGTGTGGACGGCGGTCAACAATCGCGACAACGTTGCCGACCCGACGACCGGCGAGGTGACGATGGAGTACGTCAACGACCACCCGCCCGAGGCCGTCGCCAAGCTCACCCCCGGGCGCGAATTGGGTTGGCCCTATTGCAATCCGGATGGCGGCCCGGCGAACCTGCC
>NZ_DASSCY010000130.1:0-33451 GCF_035697385.1 Mycobacterium sp.
ATTGTTTTGTCTCGGCTGGGGGTTAAACCAGCCAGCGACGACGACCGTACCCACGCAATCTGACGAAAGCTAACCCCACCCCCTGGTTACGGGGTCAAAAGCCCAGCGTGTAGTGGCGCCGAGAGGTTGCCCGGATCGCCGCCCGAACGGCCGAAAAGACGGTCCTGACACGCGCATTTATCCGGAAATGCCTGCATATCAAGGGTTTTGGAGTGCAGGGGCGACGGCGGGGGTTCCGCCGGGGGTGTCCGGGCCATTGGCCGGAGACCCCTCGCGTCGCGACGTTCAGAAAATTTTGCCTGGTCATAGCGTGTCGGGCGTGTCGCGGGCGGGTTTACGACCGCGTCGGCGGACTGCTCCGTTGACAGCCGTGTGGCAGCCGCACCGCAGTCCGCCGACAGTTTGACTACCTAACTTCAGCCTCGTCGGGGGTGATCACCCCATTTGAGCCCGAGAGGACACGCAAAATGAATGCAAAACGTCTCGCTGGAGCCTCAGTGATAGCCGCCGGCCTCGCGATTTCCGCTTTGACCGCTGGTCTGGGCACCGCGGCCGCGGATCCACCGCCCTGCAACCCTCAGTGGTGCGGGCAAGGCGACCATCCAGGCGGGCCAGGAGACCGCCCAGGAGGCCGGCCAGGCGGCTGGGACAGGGGTCCTGGTGGTCCTGGGGGGCCTGGCGACCGCGGTCCGTCACCGTGGGACCACAACCCCGGCTGGGGACCGCCGCCCCCGGATCAGGGCTGGCGCGGCATCGACCAGGGCCGATTCGACCATCAGCCGTTCAATTACAACGGCAGCTGGGTGACCCCGATCTTCAACCCAGATTTCAACAACTGGGGGTTCTGGTTCTTCGGGATCTGGATCCCGCTGTAGGCCCGCCCCTGGTGCCGCGGACAGCTGTCAACTACAGTCTGTAGTAGATCGGTCCGCGGCACCCCGGAGGGTCCATGCGTCGGGTATTTCAAGTCAGCCTCGCGCTCTTCGGTGTCATCGTCATCGGGATCTCGGTCGCGCATATGGCCCTCGGGCCATCGGCGATCGTCGGCGCCATTGCGGTCAACCCGACGATGGACGGCGAGGACAGGTTCTTCGCTGGCGTGTTCCTGTGCTTCGGCGTTGCGCTGTTGTGGTGTGCGCGCGACGTGGAGCACAAACGCACGTACGTCAACTTCGTCGCCGCGGCGTTCTTCGTAGGCGGCATCGGCCGATTTCTAGCACTGGTCCTCGTCGGCGTACCGCACGTGTTCTACGTGGCGATGCTCGTGGTGGAGCTGGCCTTGCCGCCGCTGATGGTTGTTGCCGCCAAGCGGGTCGAGGAGCCCGCTCCGATCCGCGCTTGACCCCCCTGCTACCGGTACATTCGGTCGATGCCACCCACGGCTCGGTCGGTCTGCGCCGTATTCGTGTTGTTGGTCGGGGGCCTAATGTCGAGCATCGCCTCACCGGCGTGGGCCTGTGGCTGCGGTGCGTACATCCCCGACCGGTCCGGTGCGTCCGTCACCGATGAACTCGCCCTGATCACCTGGGACGGCACGACCGAGGACATCCTGATGTCGTTGAACGTCACCGGTAGTTCGGACAAGGCCGCGTGGGTGATGCCGGTCCCGTCGGCCGCCGACGTCTCCCTCGGCGAGGCAGAGGTGTTCGACGAGATCCGCAGGCTGACCGCACCGCGCGTGGAGTATCGCGACTCGTGGTGGCCGACATTCGACTGGCTGTCACCGGCCGCAGAGCCGATGGATGCGGCGGCTCCTGCCGGTGCGAGCGTGAACGTCATCGACCGTCAGCGGATCGGGCCGTTCGACGTCACCCGGCTGGCTGCCAACGACCCGGCGGTGCTGGCGACTTGGCTGGCAGACAACGGGTTTCCTCATCCCGACGGGCTGGACGACAACCTCGCGCCGTACGTTGCCGAGGGCTGGGAGATCGTCGCGATCCAGCTCGCCCCGGCCGGCGAAGGCGAGTCGCTGACCGGCAACCTGCAGCCGCTGCGGCTGTCGTTTCAGTCCGATTCGGTCGTCTACCCGATGCGGCTGTCCCGCTCGGCGACGATGCCGCAGACCATCGACCTGTCCATCCTCGCCGATCACCGGATGGACCCGGCGGACGTGCCGTTACCCGGCGGGCGGCCGGTTCTGGAGTTCGCCGGGACCGTCGACCCTGGCGACGTATCCCCCGCGCTCGCGGGCTATGTCGGCGACGGCGCCTTCTTGACCCGCTGGCACGACTTCATCGGCGATCCGGCATCAATCAACGGCGACTACACATTCGAGCAGGCGCCGTCGGACACCACCTACCAGCACGTCATCTATCGCACGCGTGACCGCGGCGACATCACCGGCCTGATCTTGCTCGCGACGCTTGGGTTGGGAGTCGTCGTCATCGCCGTTGTGCTGGCGCGGCGGCGAACCGTCGCCTAGCGCTCACGCCAGATATGCCACCTCGTCGCGAAAGCGTTCTGCGGCGGCACGCAATTCGGTGACATCGGGTCCTGCGCGCAGGATTTCGCGTGATACTGCCGGCAACAGCTGCCCGGGCTGCGCTCCCCCGAGGCCGCCGAGCGCTTCGGGTCGACCACCCTGGGCGCCGACACCGGGAACCAGGACCGGACCGCCGAGTGCGCTCAGGTCGGGAGGGTCCGACAGCGTGGCGCCGACGACAACGCCGACCGAGCCCGGTCGATCTCGGTTGTGATCGGCCGCGGAGTCGACGATCGATTGCGCGACCGTGTGCCCGCCTGCGTCGGCCTGCTGGACGCTGGCGCCCTCCGGATTCGAGGTGGCGGCCAGGACGAACACTCCGCGGTCATGTTCGGCGGCCTTGTCGAGCAGCGGCTGTAGCGAGCCGAACCCCAGATACGGCGATGCGGTGACGGCGTCGGCGGCCAGAGGCGAGTCACCTAACCACGCGTCGGCGTAGGCGGCCATCGTCGAACCGATGTCGCCGCGCTTGGCGTCAGCCAGCACCAGCACACCCGCGGCCCGCAGCGCGCTGATCGTGCGTTCCAGCACCGCGTAGCCCGCGGCGCCGTACGCCTCGAAGAACGCCACCTGCGGCTTGACCACCGCGAAATCGGCGAAGGCGCTCACGCAGACATCGCAGAACTTGCTCACGCCGTCGGCGTCAACGGTCAGGCCCCACGCTCGCAGCAGTTCAGGATGCGGGTCGATTCCGGGGCACAGCGGCCCACGAAGGGATACCGCGTCGGCCAGTCGCCGGCCGAACCCGCTCACCTAGCGCTCCAGCGCACTGTGCAGCTCTTGCAGCGACATCACACCGATGTCGCCGCGGATACCGGCCTCGATGCCCTGCACGGCGGCCGACGCCCCCTGCACCGTCGTCACGCAGGGAATGTTCATAGCCACGGCGGCCGAACGGATCTCGTAGCCGTCGATACGCGGACCGGAATTGCCGTACGGGGTGTTGATGACCATGTCGACCTCACCGGCTCTGATGAGGTCCACGGCCGACGAGGCCGGCCTGCCCTCCCCCGGATGCTCGAAGTGCTTGCGCACCTCGTCGCACGGAATGCCGTTGCGCCGCAACATCTCCGCAGTACCCGCTGTAGCTAGCACGCGGAACCCCAAGTCCGCCAGCCGCTTCACCGGAAACACCAGTGAACGCTTGTCCCGGTTGGCCACCGAGACGAACACCGTGCCCTCAGCGGGCAGCGAACCGTATGCAGCGGTCTGGCTCTTGGCGAACGCGCTGCCGAAGTCGTGATCGATGCCCATCACCTCGCCGGTGGACTTCATCTCCGGACCAAGCAGCGAGTCGATCTGCGCGCCATCGGCCTTGCGGAACCGGTTGAACGGCAGCACAGCCTCCTTGACCGCGACGGGCGCATTGCGGGCTGTGGTTGCCCCGTCACCGGTGGGCACCAAGATGCCTTCGTCGCGCAGCTGGGAAATAGTGGCGCCCAACATGATTCGCGCACAGGCCTTCGCCAGCGGCACTGCGGTGGCCTTGGACACGAACGGCACAGTGCGGCTGGCTCGCGGATTGGCCTCCAGCACGTAGAGCACGTCATCCTTGAGTGCGTACTGCACATTCAGCAGCCCGACGACGCCGATTCCGTGTGCGATCGCCTCGGTGGCGCGCCGCACCGACTCGATGTCGCTGCGGCCCAACGTCACCGGCGGCAACGCGCATGCCGAGTCGCCGGAATGGATGCCGGCCTCCTCGATGTGCTCCATGATGCCGCCGATGTAGACCTCGGTGCCGTCGCAGAGCGCGTCGACGTCGATCTCGATGGCGTCCTCGAGGAACCGATCGACCAGCACCGGATGTTCTGGCGACAGCTGGGTGGCGCGGGTTATGTAGCCCTCCAGCGTCGCGTCGTCGTAGACGATCTCCATCCCCCGCCCGCCCAGCACGTAGGACGGACGCACCAGGACGGGGTAGCCGATGTCGGCGGCGATCCGTCGGGCCTGCTCGAAGCTGGTGGCCATGCCGAACCTCGGTGCGGGCAGTCCTGCGGCCCGCAGCACTTCGCCGAACGCGCCGCGGTCCTCGGCCAGGTCGATAGCCTTCGGGCTGGTGCCGACGATGGGCACGCCGGCTTGTTCGAGCCGTTCCGCCAGGCCCAGCGGGGTCTGCCCGCCCAATTGCACGATGGCGCCGACGACGCCGGGACCGCCTGTGCCGGACTGCTGTTCGGCGTAATAGATTTCCAGGACGTCCTCGAACGTGAGCGGTTCGAAGTAGAGCCGGTCGGCGGTGTCGTAGTCGGTCGACACGGTCTCGGGGTTGCAATTGATCATCACGGTCTCGAACCCGGCCGCACTCAGCGTGGTCGCCGCGTGCACGCAGCTGTAGTCGAACTCGATGCCCTGCCCGATGCGGTTCGGTCCCGAACCGAGAATCAGCACCTTCGGCTTGTCGGTCTGCGCGGCGACCTCGGTCTCGGCCGCGGGGTCGAGTTCGTAGCTGCTGTAGTGGTACGGCGTCTTGGCCTCGAACTCGGCCGCGCAGGTGTCGACAGTCTTGAACACCGGATGGATGCCCAACCGTTGCCGCAGGGCGCGCACGCCGACCTCGCCGGCCAATTCCGGTCGCAGCGCGGCAATCTGACGGTCAGACAGGCCGTGGTGCTTACTGCGGCGCAACAGCTGTTCGTCAAGGACGGGCGCATCGGACAACTCCGAGCGCAGTGCGACGAGTCCGGCGATCTGTTCGACGAACCACGGGTCGACGCCGGAGGCCTGCGACACCTGTTCGACAGTGGCGCCGAGGCGTAGCGCCAGTTCCATGTCGTAGAGCCGGCCGTCGGTGGGCGTCTTGAGGCCTTCCAGCAGGTCGTCGACGGATACTGTGCCTTCTGGGGGATCGGGCTCAGTCCAGAATCCGGCACGGCCGGTTTCGAGCGAGCGCATCACCTTGCCGAGCGCCTCGATGAAGTTGCGGCCCAAAGACATTGCTTCGCCGACGGATTTCATCGTCGTCGTGAGGGTGTCGTCTGCCCCTGGGAACTTCTCGAAGGCGAACCGCGGCGCTTTGACGACGACATAGTCCAGCGTCGGTTCGAAGCAGGCTGGGGTTTCCTTGGTGATGTCGTTGATGATCTCGTCGAGGGTGTAACCGATCGCCAGCTTGGCGGCGATCTTGGCGATCGGAAAGCCGGTGGCCTTGGACGCCAGGGCGCTTGACCGGGACACCCGCGGGTTCATCTCGATGACGACGAGGCGCCCGTCGGTGGGGTTGACCGCGAATTGGATGTTGCAGCCGCCAGTATCGACGCCGACCTCGCGCAGGATCGCGATGCCGAGGTCGCGCATCTTCTGGTATTCGCGGTCGGTCAACGTCATCGCGGGCGCGACGGTGACGGAGTCGCCGGTGTGCACGCCCATCGGGTCGACGTTCTCGATCGAGCACACCACCACCACGTTGTCGTGGCCGTCGCGCATCAACTCGAGCTCGAATTCCTTCCAGCCGAAGATGGATTCCTCGATGAGCACGTTGGCGCTCGGCGATGCGGCCAGCCCGTCACCGGCCATCCGGTCGACGTCCTCGGCCGAATACGCCATGCCGGAGCCGAGCCCGCCCATGGTGAAGGAGGGGCGAACGACGACAGGCAGGCCGAGTTCCTCGACGGTCTCGCGGACCTCGTCCATGGTGAAACACACTCGGGAGCGGGCTGATTCACCGCCCACTTTGGCGACGATGTCCTTGAACCGCTGCCGGTCTTCACCGCGCTGGATGGCCTCGAAGTCGGCGCCTATCAGTTCAACGCCGTAGCGCTCCAATGCGCCGTTCTCGTACAGCGCGACCGCGGTGTTGAGCGCGGTCTGCCCACCGAGGGTGGCCAGTAGCGCGTCGATCTTGTTGCCGCGCTCCGCCTGTTGGGCGATGACCCGTTCGACGAACGCCGCAGTGATCGGCTCGACGTAGGTGTGGTCGGCGAACTCCGGGTCGGTCATGATCGTCGCAGGGTTGGAGTTCACCAGGCTCACCTGCAGCCCCTCGGCCCTCAGCACGCGGCACGCTTGCGTCCCGGAGTAGTCGAATTCGCAGGCCTGGCCGATGACGATCGGCCCGGAGCCGATCACCAGCACGTGGTTGAGGTCAGTCCGCCTCGGCATCTACTTTTCCCCTGCCATCAGGTCGACGAACTGGTCGAACAGGTAGTTGGCGTCGTGTGGACCGGCGGCCGCCTCCGGGTGGTACTGCACCGAAAAGGCGCGCCCGCTAACGAGTTTGATGCCCTCGACGACGCCGTCGTTCGCGCAGGTGTGGCTGACCTCGGCGGCACCGAACGGGGTATCAAACCGCTCCCCCGCCTCACCTTCGAGAGCGAAGCCGTGATTCTGCGCGGTCACCGCGACGCGACCGGTGGCGTGATCGATGACGGGCACGTTGATGCCGCGATGCCCGAACACCATCTTGTATGTCGAGCGGCCCAGCGCCCTGCCAAGGATCTGGTTGCCAAAACAGATGCCGAACAACGGAATTCCGGCTCCGAGCACCTCGCGGGTAACGCCGACGATGTGATCAGCCGTCGCCGGGTCACCTGGGCCGTTGGAAAGGAACACCCCGTCCGGCTTCAGGTCGCTGATCTGTTCGAAGGACACTGTCGACGGCACGACATGGCTGCGGATGCCGCGGCGGGCGAAGTTGCGCGGGGTGTTGGTCTTGATGCCCAGATCGATCGCGGCGACGGTGAAGCGTTGCGGGCCATCGGGTTCCACGACATAGGTCGCTTCGGTGCTGACCTGCCCGGCCAGGTTGGCGCCGAGCATCGACGGCTGGCTGCGCACCCGGTTCAGCAGCTCCTCAGCGTCGGCGAGCGCGTCAGAGGAGAACACCCCGGCCTTCATCGAGCCGCGGCTGCGCAGATGGCGCACGACCGCGCGGGTGTCGATGTCCGCGATCCCGACGACGCCCTGGCGGACCAGTTCGTCTTCCAGCGTGCCCGTCGCCCTCCAGTTGGATGCGCGCGGCGATGGATCCCGCACCGCATAGCCCGCCACCCAGATCTTGTCGCCACGGCTTTCGGCATCCTCATGGTTCCAGCCGGTGTTGCCGATCTGCGGCGCGGTGGCTATGACGATCTGCCCGTGGTAGCTCGGATCGGTAAGCGTCTCTTGATAACCCGACATGCCGGTGGAGAACACCGCCTCGCCGAGTGTCTGCCCGACGGCGCCGAACGTCGACCCCGTGAAGATGCGTCCGTCCTCGAGGACAAGCACCGCCTTACTCACGCCGCCTCCTTGACCCAGCGGTCGTACTCCGCGGGGTTGTCCGCGCGAAAGCCGGTGTCGATCTCGGTGCCCGACGGCAGCCGCCACCGGATCGCCAAAACGCCTCCTCCTGCGACCACCTTGCCGGCCACTCCCCGCTCCGTGCGAATCGCCGTGATCGCATCGTCGGGTATCCAAATCGGCCCGGTACCGGTGCGCTGCAACATGATTCCTTCGGGGTAACGGGTCAGCACGGCTTTGGCGCGGTAGCCGAGGTCACCGACGGCGACGCGGTCGTTCCAGTTCGGCACCAGCGTGCTGCCGACGTACAAGCCCTTGGTCGCGGGGATGATCGCCGCTCCCACACTGTCCGGCAGCGGCGGCAGCGTGCCGATCAGTTCCGCCTGCCGCTGCGCACGGCGCAACCAGCCCCGCATCATCTGCCGGATCAGAAACCCGATCAGCAGCGCGAACACCGCGGCCATGATCAACGACGTGACAAATGTTCCGGTGTTCACGCCACGCTCTTTCCGTCACGCGCGGTGACCTTGCCGCGCAACAACGTCAGCGTGACGGCCGCAGGCAGCTCCATGGACTCGAAGGGGGTGTTGTCCGAGCGGCTGGCCAAGTCAGATCCGGCGACGGTCCAGGTGGCGTCGGGGTCGACGACGGTCAGGTTGGCCGGCTCGCCGACCTCGAGAGGCCGTCCCTGGTCGGGTAATCCGACGATGCGGGCCGGGTTCTCGCTCATCACCCGGGCGACGTCGCGCCACGTCAGCAGGCCCGGCCGCACCATGGTCTCGACCACCACCGACAAAGCGGTTTGCAGGCCGAGCATGCCAGGCCGGGCTGCCGAGAATTCACAGCACTTCTCGTGCTCGGCGTGCGGAGCGTGGTCGGTGGCCACGCAGTCGATGATTCCGTCGGCCAACGCCTGGCGCAGCGCCTCGGCGTCGCTGGCCTCGCGCAGCGGCGGGTTTACCCGGTTGCGGCCGTCGTAGCTACCAAGCCGTGTGTCATCGAGCATGAGGTGGTGCGGCGTCACCTCGGCCGTGATCGAAATGCCTTGCGACTTGGCCCATCTGATGATCTCGACGGTGCCAGCTGTGGACGCGTGGCAGATATGCACTTTGGCTCCGGCGTCGCGGGCCAGTAGCGCATCGCGGGCGACAATGGATTCCTCGGCGGCGCGCGGCCAGCCGGCAAGACCGAGCAGGGCGGCGTTGGGTCCCTCGTGGGCGACGGCACCAACGGTCAGCCGGGGCTCCTCGGCGTGCTGGGCGATGAGCACACCCAGGCCGGTCGCGTACTCCAGCGCCCGCCGCATGAGCAGCGGGTCGTGCACGCAGATGCCGTCGTCGGAGAACATCCGCACCTGCCCGACACCGGCGTTCATCATGCCCATCTCGGTGAGCTGAGTTCCTGCCAGGCCCACGGTGACGGCCCCGACAGGGTGCACGTCGACAAGGCCGACCTCCTGACCGCGATGCCACACGTGGTCGGTGACGACGGGGCTGTCCGCCACCGGGTTGGTGTTGGCCATCGCGAACACCGCAGTGAATCCACCCAAAGCGGCTGCAGCCGAGCCGGTTTCGATGTCCTCGGCGTATTCGCGGCCGGGCTCCCGCAGATGGGTGTGCAGGTCCACGAAGCCGGGCAGCAGGATCTGGTCGGTGGCGTCGACGACGAGTTCGGCCTCTTCGAGGCCACCTGACTCGGCCAGCCCGGGACCGATGTCGGCGATCTGGCCGTCGGCGACCATGACGTCGACGCGGTCGCCTTCGCCGTACAGTCGGACGCCTCGAATCAAGGTGCTCATGCGCTGATCGCCTCCTCGGCTCCGACAAGCAGGTGAAACAGCACGGCCATCCGAACGTGCACTCCGTTGGAAACCTGTTGCAGCACAGCCGATTGCGTGGAATCTGCCACCGAGAAGGCGATCTCCATGCCACGCACCATCGGGCCGGGGTGCAGCACGACGGCGTTGCCCGACAACATGGCCTGACGCTTTTCTGAGAGGCCGTACAGCACCGAGTATTCGCGTGCCGACGGGAAGAAGCCGCCGTTCATCCGCTCTGCCTGCACCCGCAGCATCAACACCGCATCGGCGATCGGCAGCTCGGCGTCAAGGTCGTGCGAGACGGTGACCGGCCACCCTGCGACCCCGACCGGCAGCAGGGTGGGTGGTGCGACGAGAACCACCTCGGCGCCGAGCGTGTGGAGCAACAGCACGTTGGACCGCGCGACCCGGCTGTGCAGGACGTCACCGACGATGACCACGCGCTTGCCCTCGATGCTGCCCAGGCGCTGCCGGATGGTCAGCGCGTCGAGCAGCGCCTGCGTGGGGTGTTCGTGGGTGCCGTCGCCGGCGTTGATGACGGTCGGGCCACCGGTTTCGGTGGCCGTCCACTCGGCGAGTTGCTTGGCGGCCCCCGACGCAGGGTGCCGGATGATCAGCGCGTCCGCGCCGGCTGCGCGCAGGGTCAGCGCGGTGTCGCGAAGCGATTCCCCCTTGGACACAGAGGATCCGGATGCACTGACGTTGATGACGTCGGCGCTCATCCACTTGCCCGCCACTTCGAACGACACCCGCGTGCGGGTCGAGTTCTCGTAGAACATCGTGATGATCGTGCGGCCGCGCAGCGTCGGCAGCTTCTTGACCTCGCGACCCAGCAGAGCCTGGCTGAACTTGTCAGCGTCGTCGAGGATGGCCACCGCCTCGTCACGGGATAGGTCGGCGGCCGAGAGTAGATGCTTCATCGTGCGGGCCCTCCCTCGGGCGCGAGAGAGACGCCGTCGGCTCCATCGATTTCGGCGAGACGGACTTTGACGTTCTCGCTGCGCGATGTGGGCACGTTCTTACCCACGTAGTCGGCGCGCAGCGGCAGCTCGCGGTGACCGCGGTCGACGAGGACAGCCAGCTGCACCGCGCTTGGCCTGCCGATGTCGCGCAGCGCGTCCAGGGCGGAGCGTACGGAACGGCCGGTGTAGAGGACGTCGTCGACAAGGATGACGAGCGCGTGGTCGATGCCGCCCTCGGGGATCGAGGTGTCCTCCAGTGGCCTTGGCGGCTTGCTGTCGAGGTCGTCGCGGTAGAGCGTGATGTCCAGCGCACCGTGCGGAACCGTGACGCCGGAGAATTCCTTGATCTTCTCGGCGAGACGCGTAGCCAGGGTGACGCCCCTGGTGGGGATGCCGAGGAGGATGACGCGGGGTGCGTCGGAACCGTCTAAAGCGGTCTTTTCGATGATCTGATGCGCAATGCGCGAGATGGTCCTGCCGACGTCCGCTGAGGACATCAATTCCCGGTCGGTGCCAGTCGAGCCCATGAAGTGACTCTGACCTCCTTCTCCGCCTCTCTGGACGGATCGTTAAAGGACGTCGAAACTGCGGCGAGCTTATCATCCGGTTCGGCGCCCACGTACCCTGGCGCCGGTGAAACTCGACGGCAACCAGTCCTCCGTGCGCGAGGCGATCGACGCAGGTCTGCTCGCCGGTGCGGTCACGCTGGTCTGGCGGTCCGGCGAGGTGCTGCAGGTCAACGAGTTGGGCCACCGCGATGTCGACGCGCGGCTGCCGATGCAGCGCGACACCATTTTCCGCATCGCGTCGATGACCAAGCCGGTGACCGTCGCCGCCGCGATGGCATTACTGGAAGACGGGAAACTGTCGTTGACCGATCCGGTCGCGAAGTGGCTGCCCGAGTTGTCCGATATGCGCGTGATGCTCGATCCGCTCGGACCGCTGGACAAGACGACACCGGCCCGCCGGCCCATCACGATCGAAGATCTGATGACGCACCGCAGTGGACTGGCCTATGTGTTCTCGGTGCCACCGCCGCTTGGCGTGGCCTACGGCAAGATGTCGCTTCGCCAGGATCAGGACCGCTGGTTGACCGAGCTGGCCAAGTTGCCGCTCGCGCATCAGCCGGGTGATCGGCTGACCTACAGCCACTCCACCGACGTGCTGGGGATTGCGTTGTCGCGTATCGAGGGCAAGCCGTTAGCGCAGGTGTTGGCCGAGCGGATCTTCGAGCCGCTGGGCATGTCGGACACCGGTTTCTCCGTCAGCCCGGCCGGCCGCCGACGCGCCGCGACGATGTACAAGCTCGACAAGGAAAACGTGCTGCGCCATGACGTGATGAGCCCGCCGCCGATCACCGATCCGCCCTTCTGCGCCGGTGGTGCCGGTCTGTGGTCGACCGTCGATGACTACCTGAAGTTCGCGCGGATGTTGCTCGCCGGTGGAACGGTCGACGGCGTTCGGGTGCTCTCCGAGGAGTCGGTGCGCTTGATGAGGACAGACCGGCTCACCGATGAGCAGAAGCGGTATCCGTTTCTGGGAGCACCGTTTTGGGTGGGACGCGGATTCGGCCTGAACCTGTCGGTGGTGACCGACCCGGCGAAGTCGAGGCAGCTGTTCGGACCGGGCGGGCAGGGCACGTTCACCTGGCCGGGCGCGTACGGGACCTGGTGGCAGGCCGACCCGACCGCGGATCTGATCCTCATCTACCTGATTCAGAATCACCCGGACTTGTCGGTTGACGCGGCAGCCATCGCGGGTAACACGTCGTTGGCGAAATTGCAGAGCGCGCAACCGAAGTTCGTCCGCCGAACATATGAGGCACTGGAGATCTAGCGAATGACAGCGCCGACGGCCCTCATCAGCGGGGCCGGCATCGCCGGGCCGACTCTCGCCTTCTGGCTCACCAAGAACGGCTACCGCGTCACGATTGTCGAACTCGCCGAAGGCATTCGGCCGGGCGGGCAGACGGTCGACCTGCGCGGCGCCGGCGCCGACGTGGTCGAGCGGATGGGGCTGATGGAGCAGATGAAGCGCCGCTCCCTGTTCCAGCGCGGCATCCGCTATGTGCGGTCCGACGGCAGTCGCCGCGCCGAGATGCCCGTCGACGCATTCAACGGCAACGGGCCGGTGTCCAAGCTGGAGATCCTGCGCGGCGACCTGGTCGACGTGCTGTACCAGGCCACGAAAGACACTGCGGACTATCGGTTCAACACCCGCATCGAGAGCCTGGCCCAAGACGACGCAGGCGTCGATGCGACGCTGTCCGACGGCTCGCGGATGCGTGCGGATCTGGTCGTCGGCGCCGACGGCCCGCATTCGGCGGTGCGACGGCTGGTGTTCGGGCCTGAGGAGCAGTTCGTCAAGCCGCTGGGCGGGTACAACGCGTGGTTCTCGGCTCCGGACACCGTCGGGCTGGACGGCTGGTATCTGATGTATCAGGCACCAGGGCTCAACGCATCCCTGCGCCCGTCGCATGACCCGGCAATTGGTAAGGCGGGATTGGCTTTTCGCTCAGAGCCGCTCGATTATGATCGGCGCGATCTGGACGCACAGCGGGCGATGCTGGTGGACCGTTTCGCTGGCGCCGGCTGGGTGTGCGATGCGCTGCTGGCGGCCGCGCAGGAGGCCGACGATTTCTACTTCGACTCGTTCGCGCAGGTGCACATGCCGTCGTGGTCGTCGGGCAGGGTAACCCTCGCCGGCGATGCCGGATACTGTGCATCGCCGCTCAGCGGCATGGGCACCAGCCTGGCGTTGGTCGGCGCCTACATACTGGCCGGCGAGCTGGGGCCTGCGGACGGCCTCGACTCCGGGCGCATAGCCGCTTCGCTGGCTCGATACCAGAGCACGATGCGGCCGTACGTCGACAAGTGCCAGGACCTGCCCAACACCATGGATCGCTACGCTCCGAACTCGCCGTCCGACATCGCGATCAATGGCTTGGTGTGGAAGTGGATGCAGCGCTGGCCTTTTCGCGTGGTAGCCCAACGGCTGTGGTTCAGCACAGCCGACGCCATCGACCTGCCCGATTACACTGCCTCTCCTGCCTAGACGTCCGGGATGGTGACCGCGATGGCACGGCCGTCCAATGTGCGGGTTTGTCCGCCTGCCACGGCGTGTCGCGTATGAAACCGCACAGCGGTGACGGTGAGCTGGCGACAGGCCGCGAAATCACGACTTACTGGATGCAGCGCGAGAGGACCCTGCCGAACTGCAAGAGGCGCTGCATCTGGGCCAGCCCGCCGTTGTCGACAGATTTCAGGTAGCGGAACGATTCGCAGTAGATGTCGGTTTCGGTGGCCGACTTCTGCCTGGACCTCGTGACGAGCTGGGTGTACATCCGCAGCCGCACTTCGGAAAGTCGGCGCGTGCCGTCGTCGAGCACCTCGTACTCGGTGGTGAGTACGTGGTCGGTGATCGTCGACAGCAAGATGGTGCGCACCGAGGCGTTGAGCACACGCCGTTCCCGCTCACCGGCGGTGGACATCTCGTCGTCGGCGCGCCACATCATCAACCGGTGCCCGTCGGTGAGCACCACCTCCTGCCACAGCGCCTCACCCCAGGATTCCTCGGTGAAGCCGCGCGACATGATGAACGACTTGATCGCGGCGAGGTCGACGACCGAACGCAGTTGGTCGAGCGCCAGATCCGGATCGCGGAGGTACACCTTGGCGGCCTCCTCCAAGCTCGAGTACGGTGCCCAGTCCTGCGGTGTGCCCATTACGCCTCGTTCGTCGTCCCCCGAACGGCGGCGGCGGCCGCCCGGATCTGTGGAGTCACCAACATCACCTGGCCAAGCACGCCGTTGACGAAACCCGGTGAGTCGTCGGTGGATAGCTGCTTGGCCAGTTCGACTGCCTCGTCGACGGCGACCGGCTCGGGTACGTCGTCGGCGTGCAGCAGTTCCCACACCGCCACCCTCAGTATTGCCCGATCAACTGCTGGCAGCCTCTCGAGAGTCCAGCCCTGCAGGTGAGCCGAGATGAGATCGTCGATGTGCGCGGCGTGCTCGGTGACCCCGCGCGCAACCGTCACGGTGTACAGGTTGAGAGGCGACACATCGGATTGGCTCTCCGCCAATGTATTTCGGCCTTCGGCGACATCGGCTGCGGTGATGCCCCGCGCCTCGGCTTCGAACAGCAGGTCGACCGCGCGCTTGCGGGCCTGATGGCGGCCTCGGTCGCCTCGGCGGTCAGGCATTCACCCGGCCCAGATAACTGCCGTCGCGCGAGTCCACCTTGAGTTTGTCGCCGGTGTTGATGAACAGCGGCACCTGGATCTCGGCGCCGGTCTCGACGGTCGCGGGCTTGGTGCCCGCGCTGGATCGATCGCCCTGCAGGCCGGGCTCGGTGTGGGTGACGACCAGTTCCACGGTCACCGGGAGTTCGAGGTACAGCGGCGCACTGTCGTGGAACGCGATCTGCACAGGCAAGCTCTCCAGCAGGAACTTGGCGGCGTCACCGACCAGCGAATCCGACAGGTGATGCTGCTCGTAGTCCTGGGAGTCCATGAAGACGAAGTCGGACCCGTCGCGGTACAGGTAGGTGGCGTCGCGCCGGTCGACGGTCGCGGTCTCGACCTTCACCCCGGCGTTGTAGGTCTTGTCGACGACCTTGCCGGACAGCACGTTCTTCAGCTTGGTCCGCACGAAGGCCGGGCCCTTGCCGGGCTTGACGTGCTGGAACTCGATGATCTGCCACAGCTGGCCGTCGATCTGCAGGACGAGCCCATTCTTGAAGTCGGCGGTCGATGCCACGGTCGGTTGTACTCCTTTAGAGGATGGCCAGTTCCTTGGGGAACCGGGTGAGCAAGTCGGGTGCGCCCTCGCCCACGACGAGCGTGTCCTCGATGCGGACACCGCCGCGATCGGGCAGATAGACGCCGGGCTCCACGGTCACCGCAGAGCCAGCAAGCAGTGTACCGGCGGACGAGGCGCTGATTCCCGGCGCTTCGTGGATCTGCAGCCCGACGCCGTGTCCCAGGCCGTGGCCGAAGTTGTCGGCGTAGCCGGCGTCGGCGATCACCTGACGCGATGCGGCGTCGACCTCCTTGAGCGAAACGCCGGGGGCAAGCGCTTCGCGCCCGGCCCGCTGCGCGTCGGCCACCAGCCCGTAAATGTCGAGCTGCCACTGCGCGGCCGAGGAGAGCACGAACGTGCGCGTCATGTCCGAGTGGTATCCGCACACCAGGGCGCCGAAGTCGATCTTGACGAAGTCGCCTGCCGCCAGCACGGCGTCGGTGGGCCGGTGGTGTGGGATGGCCGAGTTGGCCCCTGCCGCGACGATGGTTTCGAAGGACACACCGTCGGCGCCGTAGTCGAGCATCAACGACTCGAGTTCGCGGCCGACCTCCTTCTCGGTCCGGCCGGGCCGCAGGCCGCCGCGCTCCACCAGCTCTTTGAGCGCCGCGTCGGCCGCCTCGCAGGCCAGCCGCAGCAGGGCGATCTCCCCAGCGTCCTTGACCTCGCGCAGCGCCTCGACGGTGCCCGCCGCCCGCACAAGCTCGACGTTTTCCCCCGCCGCCTTGATGAGAGCCGCGAATCCGTCGACCGTAACCACATGGCTTTCGAAACCCAGCCGCCGCACACCGTCGGCGCCCGCGCGTGCGGCCAGGTGCGGCCCGCACGCGCGCTCGATGACGATCTCGGCGTCCGGCGCCTGCGCCTGCGCCTGGGTGCGGTAGCGCCCGTCGGTGGCCAGCACCGGCGTTTCGTCGTCTGCGCGAATCAGCAGCGCGGCGTTCGAACCGGTGAATCCCGACAGATAACGCACGTTGACCAGGTCCGATACCAGCATGGCGGTCAGTTCAGCGTCGGCAAGCCGCTGACGCAGCCGGTCCCGGCGCGCAGATATTGTCACAGCCGGTGACGCTACTCGCTAAGGTGTGGCCCCATGAGCAAGTGGTTACTGCGCGGACTGGTGTTGGCGGCCCTGATGGTGATCGTTCGGTTACTGCAGGGGGCGATGATCAACGCGTGGGAGACCAAGGCGGGATTGATCAGCATCGCGCTTGTGGTCCTGTTCGCGATCGTGGTGTTCGCCTGGGGGCTGATTGACGGTCGCGGCGACGCGCGGGCCAACCCCGACCCCGACCGCCGCGGCGATCTCGCGATGACGTGGCTGCTGGCCGGCCTGTTCGCAGGTGTGGTCAGCGGCGCGGTGGCCTGGTTCATCTCGCTGTTCTACAAGAGCCTGTACGCCGAGGCGCTGCTCAACGAGATCACCACGTTCGCGGCGTTCACCGCGCTGCTGGTGTTCTTGTCGGCAATCGCGGCCGTCGCGCTGGGCCGCTGGCTCGTCGACCGCAAGGCCGATCAGACGCCGCACCTGCACCACGCGGGCGCAGAGGACGACAGGGCCGACACCGACGTGTTCGCCGCCGTGCGTCATCCCGGTGCCGACGACGGCACACAGACCGCGCCGGTGGCGACCGAGGTGCGTCGCGAGGACAAGCCCTAGCCGAGGCTGGCCAAGTACCGCAACGCCAGTATGTACCCCTGCACGCCGAGGCCGACGATCACGCCTGTCGCCACCGCGCTGATGTAGGAGTGGTGCCGAAACTCTTCGCGGGCATGCACATTCGAGATGTGTACCTCGATCAGCGGCGCGCTCAGTTCAGCGCAGGCGTCGCGTAGCGCCACTGACGTATGGGTGAGCGCACCCGCGTTGAGCACCACCGGTTCGCCGGCGTCAGCGGCGCCATGTATCCAGCCCAACAGCTCGGCTTCGCTATCTGTTTGCCGCACAACGGCTTTCAATCCCAATTCGGCGGCTTCGCGTTCGACCAATGCGACGAGATCGTCGTGCGTGGTGCTGCCGTAGACGTCAGGCTCGCGGCGGCCGAGTCGACCGAGGTTCGGGCCATTGAACACGTTCACCGTCGTCATGGCCGAGCCACCTCCCCATAGGCCGCCGCAAGCAATGACGGATCCGGGCCTTCCAGGCGGCCCGGCTTGCCCAGCCCGTCGAGCACGATGAAGCGCAGCACACCGGCGCGGGTCTTCTTGTCCCCCACCATGTTCTCGAGCAGCTGCGGCAGTGCGTCGGCGTCGTAGCTGACCGGCAATCCCAGCGAGGCCAGGATCGAGCGATGACGGTCGGCGGTTTCGTCGTCGAGACGCCCTGCAAGTCGGCCCAATTCGGCAGCGAACACCAGGCCCACCGACACGGCGGCGCCGTGCCGCCACTTGTAGCGCTCCCGCCGCTCGATGGCGTGCGCGAGGGTATGGCCGTAGTTGAGGATCTCGCGAAGCTGCGATTCCTTCTCGTCGGCGGCGACGACCTCGGCCTTGACCGCGACGGCGCGGCGGATCAGCTCAGGCAGCACGGTGCCCGTCGGATCGATCGCCGCCTCGGGATCGGCCTCGATCAGGTCGAGGATCGCAGGGTCGGCGATGAAGCCGGCCTTAACGATCTCGGCCATACCCGCAACAATCTCGTTGCGCGGCAACGTCTCCAGTGTGGCCAGGTCGACGAGGACCGCGGCGGGCTGGTGGAACGCGCCAACTAGGTTTTTACCCGCGTCGGTGTTGATGCCGGTCTTGCCGCCCACCGCGGCGTCGACCATCGCGAGCAGCGTGGTGGGCACGTGCACGATGTCCACCCCGCGCAGCCACGTGGCGGCGGCGAACCCTGCGACGTCGGTGGCCGCTCCCCCGCCGAGGCTGACGATCGCGTCTTTGCGGCCAATACCGATGCGGCCCAGCACTTCCCAGATGAATCCGAGAACGGGCAGGTCCTTGCCGGCCTCGGCGTCGGGGATCTCGATGCGGTGGGAGTCGATTCCCTTGTCCGACAGGCGGCTCCGAATGGCTTCTGCGGTTTGGGCCAGAGTCGGCTGGTGCAGGACGGCGACCCTGTGCCTACCGTCCAGGACACGCTCCAGCTCGCCTAGTAGTCCGGTTCCAATGATGACCGGGTACGGCCGGTCGACGAGGACCTCAACGGTCACAGGCTCAGTCACGGTTGACTTTCGCGTTGCGGGCGGCGACGGCGGCCGGTGATGGCGGCGCGTCGGTGGTCGGCTTAGGGGTCAGCGATGAGGGTCCGCGACGCCAAGGCGGCCGACGCCGACGGCGCCGAGGGTCGGGCGCATTCGGGTTGTCAAGGCGCGTCGCGATGTAACGCACGACAGCGCCGGGATTGCGGCGGTTGGTGTTGATCCGCATGGTGGCGACCCGGCGGTACAACGGAACGCGCGCAGCCATCAATTCGCGGTACTTCTGCGAAGGGTCACCGCCGGCAAGCAGCGGGCGTACGGCCCCGCCGGTGGTGCGCCGGATACCTTCGGCCGCACTGATTTCCAGGAAGATCACGGTGTGGCCGGCGAGCGCTTCACGGACGCCGGGCGAGGTGATCGCGCCGCCCCCGAGCGACACGATGCCATCGTGTTCGGCCAGCGCGGCGCGCACCACATCCTCTTCGATGCGGCGAAACTCCTGCTCGCCGTCGTTGGCGAAGATGTCGGCGACGGCGCGGCCGGTGGTTTCGACGATCTTGGCGTCGGTGTCCAGCAGCGGCACATCCAGGGCCTTGGCCAATCGTCGCCCAATCGTGGACTTACCCGAGCCGGGCATGCCCACGAGTACCGCCTTGGGGGCCATCAGCCCGACGCCTCTACCGGCTGCGGGGATGGCTCGCGTTCTGCCACCGCGCGCAGGTAGTTGTCGATGTTGGCCCGCGTCTCGGCCAGCGAGTCGCCGCCGAACTTCTCCAGCGCGGCGCGCGCGAGCACCAGCGCGACCATGGTCTCGACAACCACGCCCGCGGCGGGCACCGCGCACACGTCGGAACGCTGATGGATCGCGACGGCCTCGTCACCGGTGGCCATGTCGACGGTGGCCAGCGCCTTCGGCACCGTGGAGATCGGTTTCATCGCGGCGCGCACCCGCAGCGGCTGGCCGTTCGTCATGCCGCCTTCCAGCCCGCCGGCCCTGTTCGTCGAGCGCATCACGCCGTCGGGGCCGGGATACATTTCGTCGTGGGCGACGCTGCCGCGGCGGCGTGCGGTTTCGAAGCCGTCGCCGACCTCGACGCCCTTGATCGCCTGGATGCCCATCACCGCGCCGGCCAGCTGGCTGTCGAGCCTGTTGTCTCCACTGGTGAACGAGCCGAGTCCGACGGGCAGACCGTGCGCGACGACCTCCACGATGCCGCCGAGTGTGTCGCCGTCCTTCTTCGCGGCCTCGATCTCGGCGATCATGGCGTCTTCGGCGGCCTTGTCGTACGCCCGCACCGGGCTGGCGTCGATGGCGGCCAGATCGGCGGCCTGCGGCGGCGGGCCGTCATACGGCGCGGACGCGCCGATGGAGATCACGTGCGAGAGCACCTCGACGCCGAGGGCTTCGCGCAGGAACGCCCTGGCCACCGTCCCTGCCGCGACGCGGGCGGCGGTTTCGCGCGCGCTGGCGCGTTCGAGCACCGGGCGGGCGTCGTCGAAGCCGTACTTGAGCATGCCGGCGTAGTCGGCGTGGCCGGGGCGCGGCCGGGTCAGGGGCGCGTTGCGGGCGCTGTCCGCGAGTTCGGCGGGATCGACCGGATCGGGCGCCATCACGGTTTCCCACTTGGGCCATTCGGTGTTGCCGATCTCGATGGCGATCGGGCCGCCGAGGGTGACGCCGTGCCGCACACCGGCAAGCACGGTGACCTGGTCCTGCTCGAACTTCATCCGGGCGCCGCGGCCGTAGCCGAGGCGGCGGCGGGCTAGCTGATCGGCGATGTCGCCGGAGGTGACGTGAACGCCGGCGACCATGCCTTCAACCATGGCCACCAGCGCGCGGCCGTGGGATTCACCAGCTGTAGTCCATCGCAACACGCGTCCCATCTTCCCACGACGCGCTTACCAGGCCGAAATCGCTGTTAGGAGGTGGCCAGGCCGTCCAGGACGCGGGCGATTTCCGCGACCGCCTGGCGGTGAGCGGCCTTCTGGTCGTCGGCGCGGGCCACGATCATCGCCATTTCGCACAGCGCGCCGTAGAGGAAGTGCGCCAGCGGGCCGGGCGGGCGGCGCGCGATGCGGCCCGCCTCGGCCGCCCGCGAGATGCCGAGCTCCATCATCTGCAGCAGCGGCGCTTCGAGTGCACGGATTTGTTCCCAGCCGATCGCTGCGGACGCATCGAGCAGCATGATCCGCTGCAGTCCGGGTTCGAGGCACTCATCGAGGAAGGCGCGGCAGCCCGCCGCAAAGGCGTCCCAGGGATCCTTTTTGCGACGGTAGGCCTGGGCGAGCGGCACGGCCATCTTCTCCACCTCGCGGGTGAAAACGGCCTCGAACAACTGCCGCTTGCCCGCGAAGTGGTGATACACCGCCCCCTTCGTCACGTCGGCGCGGGCGGCAACGGCGTCGAGTGAGGTGGCGTCGTAGCCGTCCTTAGCGAACAGCTCACCCGCGGCGGCGACGAGTGCCGTGGTAGTCGCCTCGGTCCTCTCGGCCTGGGTTCGTCTCGCCGCCTTCGTCGCCACGGCCTGACGATAGCCGGTGGTCATGTACTGACCGGCTCCAACACGATCAGCGGCATCTCCCGGTCGGTGAACCTCGTGTAATCCTCGGCCTGCGGGTACATGTCGACGAACGCACGCCACAGGCGCTCCCGCTCCGGACCGGTCAGCTCCCGAGGCCGGACGCGAATGTGCTTGCGCCCGATGACGACTTCCGCGGCACCGGCCTGGCACAAGTTGAGCCACCAGGCCGGTGCCCGGTCCGCGCCCGCATTGGCGGCAAGGACGACGAGGGCGTCGCCGTCGCGCAGGTACAGCACGGGGGTCGAGCGTTCTCGCGCGCTGCGGCGGCCCACGGTCTTCAGCACCATCACCGGCGCGCCAGCGAACCAGCGCGACACGAAGCGGCCGCCGCTGAATTCGTACAGCATGGCGTGCAGCCGCGACATTGCCCGCTGGGTGCGAGGCCACCGACGGACCACCCAATTCGACTGGAGCGCAACCCGTTTCTGATCCAACCTGGGCCTCACAGCACCTTGTAGATGCGGTAATCGATGTGGTCCGGCGACAGGATGTTGTAGCCGAGCGCGACGATCTCGCTGAGCCACGCGTAGCGCTCGTCAGCGGTCTCGAACTTCGGGGTGGTCCGCACGTAGGTCTCGTCGAAAGGCAGCACCTCGCCGGCACCGAGGCGGGCCAGGCCGTCGGTGGGGATCTTGATCATGCCGCGGGATTCGTAGTGGATCAGCGCGCCGTCATGGGTGCGGATCGTGGCGCGGATGTCCGCCCGGCCTACGCCGTCGCTTCCGAGCAGCAGCCAGTCGCCGCCGCCGGGCAGGATCTCGCCCCGCAGCTTGGGGCCGTCGATGACGCCGCGTTTGACGATGAACGTCATCCTGGCGCCCACGGGCGTGGGAATCGGTTGCGCCGCTTCGAGATCCACGTGCATGTCGAAGAGGTGCTCGACGGGCAGCGCGTCGAGGAGCGGCAACTGATCGGCGTAGTTGGTGATCATCGTCGTCATCACGCACTCACCGCCCCGATCGCGGCCTGCAGCTGGACCGCGTCGACGAATGTGTCCTTGCGCGCGACCAGACCTTCAGGTGAGACGTCAACGACGTCGAGGCAGTCGAAGCGGATATCGCCGGAGATCAACGCCCAGTCGAGGATCCAATGGTCCTGCCCGTACAGGACTCGATAGATCTCGAACGACAACCCGGGAAATTGCTCGAACAGCTCGGCGAAGGTGGCGCGCACCGCATCCCGGCCGACGACGGGCTCGGCACCAAGGTGCGTCCAGAACTGGGTGTCAGGGGTGTGTAACGCGACGATCGCGTCTGGGTCGCGGTCGGCCCAAGCGGCGAAGTATCGCTCTGAAATGGCCTGAATGTCTTGAGCTGTTGTTTGCATACTTTGAGTATGTACTAACGTACCCACGGTATGCAAGAGTGAGGCCGGCACGGAAGGACGGGCAATGCTGAAGGCGATTTACACCGCGGAAGCGACTGTGACCGGCGGGCGGATCGACGGCCGCGGACGCACCACTGACGGACTGCTCGACCTGACGCTGCGAATGCCTGCCGAGCTGGGCGGACGGGGCGAAGGAGCGAATCCCGAGCAATTACTGGCGATCGGTTGGGCAGCGTGTTTCGAGGCGACGCTGGCCACCGCCGCACATCGCAACAAGATCTCGGCGAAATTCGTTGCCGACGCGACGATCGACGCTCGGGTGATGCTGATGCTGCCTGCGGCGGAAGCCGGCCCAGCCGACTTCCAGCTCGGTGTCGAGTTCGACGTGACTTTGCCCTCGATCACCGATCCGGCGTTGGCCGCACAGCTCGTCCGTACCGCGCATGAATTCTGTCCCTACTCGAAGGCCACCCGCGGAAATATCGCTGTCCGCCTGACCGTGAACGGAACGCCGGTCGATCAGTAACGGGTTGTAGTGCGGATCGTGGAGAAGCTATCGGCGACGGTCGCGGACAGTTCTAGGAACGCCTGGCGCGCTTGACGGCTGAGCAGCTCGAGGTCGACCTCAGATCCCTCGGCGAGGTGATCGTCGAACGGGATGACGTGCAGGGCGCGCACGCGCTGCAGAAAATGGCGGGCCAACTGGTTCATGTCGAGTCCGAGGTCACCTGGGCGTGAAGCACTGACCACCACCGTTGCTCGCGGCACCAAGTGCGAATACCCTTGGCGGTCAAGCCAATCCAGAGTTGCCAGAGCGCTGCGAGCCGAGTCGACAGCCGGTGACGCCACGATGAGGATCACGTCGGCTTCGTCGAGCACCCCGGCCATCGCGGAGTGAACCAGCCCGGTGCCACAATCGGTGATGATGATGTTGTAGAAGCGCTGCAATACGCGCAGCACGCCGCGATAGTCCGCCTCCGAGAATGCTTCCGACGTTGCCGGATCACGTTCGGAAGCCAGGATCTCCAGTCGGCTGGAGCTTTGAGAGGTGTGTCGACGCATGTCGGAGTAGCGAGTGATGTGCTGGTCGAGCAACACGTCGCGCACGGTGGAGTGGACCTCGTCGGGTCCACGCTGGGCCAGGGTTCCGAAATCGGGGTTGGCGTCAACCGCGATGACCCGGTCACCGCGCACTGCCGCGAGCGTGGCACCCAGCCCTACGGTGATGGTGGTCTTGCCGACGCCGCCTTTCTGGGATAAGACCGCCACGCTGAAGGCTCCGCGGACAGGCTGGTTCACGCGGTCAAGTAGCGTCCTGTAGCCGGCTTCTTTAGCCGATTCACCTGGGTTGTAACCCGTTACACGGTGGACAGCTTTGCGCCAGCCCGTATGTGGCAGCGGCGGGTTACGGACCAGTCCCAGCTCTCCGCTTGTCGGCAACTGTGCGTGCGGCCTGGTCACCGCGCCAGGGGCGGCATTGGTGAATGGAGTCGACTCCGGCACGTGCAGTGGCCCCGTGTCGTCAATTTTCTCAGTCATGCTTGCTTCCCTCGTCAGTTCGGGGTGACCATGCCGAGCACCTGTTTGAGCGCCGCCTGCATATCGGAAAGTTCGATGCGCATCAATTGGGCCTCATCGAGCTCTTGCAGGTTTGCGCCGTGGCTCTCGCTGAGCCTGTATTCGCGCTCTTCTTCGGCGGCTTCAATGACGTTGCGCACAAACCGCCCGTTGCCGGCAAGGTCGATGTTCGGCCGTACGTTGCCTGCGGAGTCGAGCGCCTCACCTTGACACAGGACGGTGCACGTCGACACGAGTTCCTCGTAGGCCGCGTCCGACAGGTCGGAGTCCCGAGATTTCGCGATCAGGCGGCCGATGTCGCCCAACTCCAGCGGGTTGTACGAAGCGAACCGGACCCGTTTGGAGAACCGGGATGCCAGACCTTCATTGGATGCCAGGAACCGGTCGATCTCGGCGTCGTATCCGGCGATGATCACGACCAGGCGGTCACGGTCGTTCTCCATCCTGGCCAGCAGCGTGTCGACCGCTTCCCGCCCGAACGCGTCGCCGCCCGACAGTCCGGTTTGAATCAAGGTGTACGCCTCGTCGATGAAGAGCACTCCGTCCATCGCAGAGTCGATCAGTGCGGTGGTCTTGATCGCGGTACTACCCAGGTGCTGTCCGACGAAGTCATGGCGCTTGGCTTCGACGACGTTGGGAGTCCGCAGCAATCCCAGCCCGCAGTAGGTCTGGGCCACGACACGGGCGATGGTGGTCTTGCCGGTACCTGGCGGCCCCGTGAACGCCAAATGCAGGCTGCGAGACGCCGAGTTGAGACCCTTGTCGCCGCGTACCTTTGCCAGCATCGCCGCCGACTTCAGTTTGGCGACTTGCAGTTTGACCTCCGACAAGCCGATCTGCCGGTCCAACTCCTGCTGCGCCGCACGCAGGTACTCGTTGCCGCGTTCGGAGAGGTCGTCGCCGAGGAGATCCTCGGCGCTGGGCGCGCTGGACGGATCCCACCGGTTGGTGCGCGAGTCGATCATCTCCTTCGATGTGATGATCAGACGGTACTTGGGGTCTTTCAGCGCTGCGGCGTTCGCCTCGAAACCGGGCTCCTCGCTGTAGATCCGCTCGAAGATGACCCGCGCGTCTTGCTCATTGCCCATCTCGCGCAGCGTCAAGCCTTTGCAGAACTCGGCGGCCCTGCGTGCCGCCGGGATTGGCCCTTCGATCGCCTGATCCAGCCGGCGGATCCCTTCCCCGAACAATCCCATCTGCGCGCACGCCGAACCCACCATGAGGTGTGCACCGGCGCCGATGTACTCGTCGGTGAAGGACGCCGAATTACTCAGCGCGGTCAGCACATCGGGCCAGCGCTGCGTGGTGAAGTGCAGCACCCCGCGGATGTAGGCGCAAATCTGGGCGGATGCTTCGTCACCGTCGGGCATCGCGGCGCGCAGCTTGCCCAACTCGTCGAGGACCTGCTCGGCTTCGTCGAAGTCCTTCGCGCCGATCATGCTTGCCGCATAGGCAAGCCACATCTCCGTCTTGGTGCTCAACGGGTAATCCAAGTACAGGCCAGTCTGGAAGCGTCCACTCAGTACGCGGGGCGGAAGGCCCAGCCGGCGTTGCTCGCGGAACACCGAGATCTTGCTGGTCCGGTACAAGTGATAGATGACCTCCGGGCTGGTGTCGCCAGCGGCAGCGCGGCCCAACCAGGCGTCGCACATGTCGGGGTCGTATTCGGTGGCCCGCTTGAAGGCCAACGCCGCGTACTGCGTATCGCGCTCCGTCTCCAGCCCGTCGATGGGAATGCCGAGCGACAGGACGCCCGCGTCGAACACTCGTTGCGCTTCACTGGTGCCACTCATCGGTGGTGACCCGTCTCCTCACTGCGCAGTGGAATACCGTCAAGAATTGCGGTCTTCACGAGTGATTCGCACACTCTTCCGTCCCGCCAGACACTGAACGGACGCCCGCGATTGTACTAAGTTGACGCTTGCAACAGGCTGCCGTTGCTCAAGCTCGGTGGCCGCCGCAGATCCGCGAGGAGGCCGGAGATGTCGCAGCCGGTGCAATCACGCCGCGGAACGATCTCGGTCGTCACGACCGAACGCGGCCTTCCGGTCGCACTACGCCTCGACGACGTCGAGCTGAAGAAGCCGCCTGAACAGCTGGCGCGCGACATCATGGCGCTATGCCGTTTGTCAGCCGCCCGAGCCCAGGTCGCGCACAGGCTCGAACTGGCCGAAAAGGGTTTCAGCGCAGAGGTTATCCGCGGCCTGAACCTGGCGACCGAGGAGGATCTGACCAGCGCGGAAACCGACGCGTTCGGCGACGACGACGACCTGCCGCCTACCTGGATGAGGTCCGTGTGACCGGGCTCGCCGACTCGCTGATCGCCCGCATCATCAAGCAGCGCCATCTGATGGCTGCGATGGATGACCACTGCAAGTCGATCTCGGCGCGCGTCACGAGCCGAGACCAGAACGTCAGTGTCGAGGTGGACGGCTTGGGTGCGATGACGGGACTTTCGCTCGGTCCCGGCGCCCACGCATTGGGCGCCGAAGCGTTGGCCAAACTCATCGTCGAGACCGCCCGGGCCGCTGCGGGGGTGGCGGCGGACCGACAAAAGTACCTGACACAAGAGTTCAGCAGCCGGTTGCAGGATCTTAAGCAGACGCCGTTGAACCGCTGGGACGGCACAACTTTCGAGCCGGACGTGACATAACATTTCGCTGTCGCTCGGCGACGGTTTGCTCATGTGGTATGCGTAGCAGGATCCCAGCAGGTCGGGCCGCCCCACTGATATTTGCCGAAGTTGCACGTGAATTTTGGTCTCGGTGAACAACTTTCAGGACGCCGGGCGACGCGGACAGTGTGCTGCGAGACACCGCGCACCCCATGAGTCGCCGATGATCCTGCCGTTGTCATGCACGATGGGCTAATGATCCGCCTTCACCGGTTAGCCGGTCAGCGACTCGTACGGGCTCGGGGCAAGGTTGGAAACGCGAGCTGCTATGCGGGTCAGCAGCGATCGCACGAGACAGTCGTTGCCGACAATGTAATCAGGAAATGACGCCGGGCTATTCGCAAAATATTTACTCAGCAATTTGACAGCACGTCAATTATCGTACTGACCATTCCGCAAACCCACATTTGCGATCAAAAAGAGTTAGCTGCCAAGCATGTTCACAGTTATAGTTTTATTCGTCTGGACCAGACGCAGCGCTAACACCGAGCCGGGAAGGTATTAGCACGATGAGTGACGTTTTTGCCGCGGTTCCTAGCGGCATGGAGGCATTTACCGCCGCCAACGAAGCCGCGTCAACGGCGATCACAACGGTCGGATCGGCCGACTCCGCCGCGATGCTCAACGCCGCAGCAGCCGCGCTCGGGCCGATCGGCGCCCTCTACCTGGCGGCCTACGGGCCAGCCCAGGCAAGCAATTTGGCGGGGACGTTGCTTGTCGGCGGAGTGCACGCCGGCATCGGCTGCGCGACCAGCGCCTCCAAGTCGGCCGTCGTCGCCGCCGACAGCGATTAGCACGGCCGCACCGATGGCCGCGCTTTTGCCTCCGGCTCCGGTCAATCCGACGGGTCAGCTAGCTCAGTACGTCCCCGGCTACGATTCAGCGCCGGTCATCGCTGCTCAAGAGCAAAGTCTGCAAGACTTTCTGAATTTGCCAGTCAAAGAAATTCTTGCACGTCTTGGCTTGCCTCCAATTGCTGATGAGAAACCTGCGGAGGGCGAGCGGCCGCCAGAAGCGCAGCCCGAGGCCGCCCAACCGCAGGCCAGTCCAATGGATCCAAGCGCGCTGATCAGTCCCGTCACCGACGCGCTCGGCACGTTGGGGTCCGGCCTCTTCGAGGGCGTCGACCCGACAACGATGTTCCAGGGCATCGCCCAGGCTTTCCAGTCCACCGGCGGCTCGCTAGGGAAATCAGTGGGCTCGCTGGAGGACTCGTGGCAGGGCGAGTCAAGCACGGCCGCAGCTTCCAAGACCGCCAAGGCGATCGCCAACGGCGCCGAGGTCGGTGCGCAGTCCGACGCGCTGCGCGCGAGCCTGGAGGCGGCGGCCGCCAATGTTCAGCAGGCTCGGGTGCGGCTGATCGCGATCATTACTGAATTCCAGGCCACCATGGCGGCGATCGGCCCCAACATCATCTTTCCGTGGGGGTGGGCCGCCGCGATCGCGGCCGCTACCAAGGCCATCGCCATGACGGCCGAAGTGATGACCGAACTGCAAAGTTCGTTGGGAACGGAGGCCGCACAGGTGACCGCGGCCGGAGCGCCCGTGGAGGTCACCGCTGCTCCAGAGATGGCTAGTTCTTCGATGGCAGGCATGCTTTCACCCCTGATGTCGATGGCCACCAAGGGTGCGCAGGCAGGTATCCAAGCGGGCACAGGGGCGGCGTCCGCGGCAAGCCAAGCGGCGGCGCAGAAACCCGTTGATCCCGCCGGTGCGGCAGCCGCCGGTGCGGTCGGCCCCCGCCCCGGAGGGGCGGGAACCGGTGCAGGGGGTGGCGGAGGCGGCGGCCTCGGAACCCTTGCATCGCGGTCGATACCGACCTCGCTGATGGTTCAACCGGAAACTGCCTCGGCTCAACCAGGTGTGCGGGCCACCGGCGCTGCCGTCGGAGCGGCAGGCTCGGGCATGATGGGCGCGCCCTACGCACCAATGGCCGGTCACGGAGCGAACTCTTCGTCGAACAGCCACACGGCTGCGTCATTCCTTCACACCACCGACCAAGGCGGCGAGGTCGTCGGGGATCTCGGCACCGCGGCGCCCCCAGTCCTCGGAGAGGCCGATCCCAACGAACCTCCGGACGTCGAACTCCGGATCTAGTTATTCAACTCAAGGAGAACAGCAATGGCCGATAGCGCCGGAATGTCGATCCAGCCCGCCGAGGTGCTGGAGGTCACCCGTCAGCTCGACGAACTCGCCGGTCGCGTCCAACGTGTAATGCAGGACGAGGCAGCCAATCTCACCGTGACCGCCTCTGGCCGCGATGAAGTGTCCCAGCGAGTCGCGAGCACTCTTAACGAAGTTCACACTCAGTTCGGTACGGCCGCCGACCAAGGCCTCGGCGAGATGCACGAAGTTGCAGCAACATTGCGCGGCCATTCGAACAACGTCGCGGCGTCAGACGACTTCATCGACTAGCCGTGGCACGGGCACCCGTAGGTCACCCGAAACTGATTGCCAGACGGAGGTCGCAGCTTGGCTTTCACCAACGTTGTGTGGGCATCGCGCAGCACAGAGCAACTGGCGCGTGACCTCATCGACGGTCCGGGACCATCCTCGGTAGGCAACGCCGGTGCCGCCTGGGTGCGGGTGGCCAACGAACTTGCCAGTGTGTCAATTGATTTCGATAGGCTCCTGGCGCGGCTGCGGACCGTATGGGAAAGCCAGGCCTCCAACGCGGCGGCTCAACGTCTGGAAGAATTCGGCAAATGGCTGCAGGCCGTCAGCCTTAGCGCCGCGGCGAACGGCCAGCGGGCGGAAGAGGCCGCCGTCGCCAACACGGTTGCCGTAATGGCGATGCCCAGTGTCTCCGAGGCGATCGAGGCCAAGGCCGCTCAGGACATGATGGCCTCACTGGCCGCCTACAACGGCGCAGTGCTCACCGGCCGCTTCGCCGAATTCGACCAAGCCGCCACCGCCAATCAGGCCAATGCGGCCGCCGTCATGACCCAATACGAGGAGGCCGTCTCGCATCTGGCGCAGCCATGGGAGCAGCCCCCACCCCCGCAAGTGTCAAAGGGGAATGCACTAGCGGCCGAACAAAACGGTCAGGGCGAAGCAGCCGGCGGTGGCGGTGGCTCTGCCGGGGGCGGCGCGGGTGGTGCCGGCACGGCGCCGATGCCGCTGGCACCGATGCTGGCTCAGGGAATCCAGTCCAGCGCCGACCCGAAGAACCTCAAGAACACCGGATTTGCCTCTGCCGGAGGGGCTTCCGGAGCCGCGGGGATGGGCGGCGCCCCCTACGCGCCCTTTGCCCCGATGGGTGCGATGGGTCGCGATCAGAACCACGGCTACGAATCGACCCAGCCCGCCTCGTCACTCGACGGCGCCGGCGAGCCCGGGGCGGGCCTGTCGAGTTCGGGGCAGGCTTGGCTGCCGTCAACCGGGCAGAACGACGCGCCGTTCATGGTGTCCAGCGTCAGCTGGGGTCCCGAGACCGCCGTCTTCGACGAACTTGCCGCGCCCGAAGAGCCTGCGGTCGAGGGCTTCGCCGAGGAGCCCGAGCGCGCACTTGAACAAGTGGACGACCGCTGGGTGTCACCCCCGGTTATCGGCGTCGACCGGGAGCTGAATCTGTGACTGCCACGCTCACACCACGTTTCGTCGTCACCGACGACGAGTTGCAGGTCATGGCGTCTCGAGTGGGAGTCCAGGCGCTGCCCGTCGTCCTGGGCATGCGGCCGCGCCACAGCACCGAGACCGCCCTTCTTGAGGCGGCCGATCGTGCCACCCGTGCCCTGACCGCCCGGGGACTGATCCACGACGGGGAGGCGACACCCGAGCTCGCGAGCCTGCTGCGGGCGCTGCAACGACCCGATCGGGAGCTGGCGATGCGTCTTGTCACCCCTGAAGGCATCGCCGGAGTCGCGGTCGTACGTCAAGGCGCGCAGTGCATCTCGGCACGGCGGGTCGCCAACGAAGTTCTTCTGGAAGTGATTGAAGGCGAGGCGACGCTGGCCGCGGCAGCCCAGGCGCTGGTGCGTCACCTACCCGCGGCCCCGACCGCAGAAATCAGTCCGGTGGGCGCGCCATTGGATGCCGCCAGCGAGGCGTTGTCCGGTACCCATGATGCGGCGCTGCTCTCGGATCGCATTCGAGCGCTGGGGGCCGAGCCACGCACAGCGATGCTGCTCGGCTCGGCGCTCGCCACACGGCTGGCTTTCGCCGAGATCGTGTACTACGCGCTCGACGCTGACGCAGACCTGATCTCGCGCTGTCCCGCCGCGGTCGGCGTGTTCTATACGAAGCGTGGGCGCATCGTCGGCGCGCCCAGCGCCTCACCAAGCGGCCAGTTGTGGACCACTCTGAAGGCGGGTTCCGACCACGCCATCAAGCAGGCCGTCCGCCAGCTTGTCGAGCTTTCCACCGAGAGATGGGAGGAGTTCTAGAAATACACAGCCCTCCTCGCGAATTCTCAACGACCGCCCGGCGATTCCCGCCGGATCTGACATGAGAGGTAGTTATGGCGCTCAGTCTTACACCAGACGAAGCTCAGGCCAAGATCAATCAGATTGACAACGAGATGATCGATGTCCGCAGGCTGGCCGACAGGATCCTCGACAGCACCACGACCATGTGCGCCAGCTCCTGGCAGGGCGGCAGGGCAGCGACGTTCAGCAGGATCATGGGCCAGCACCACGAGGACTTCAACACGGTCCTCAACAACCTGCAGACGATTGTCGACAAGGGCAAGTCGGACATCCAAACGCTGGTCGCCCACGACACCCAGTAGAACGAAAGGACTTTGACTATGAGCGGTACCATCAATTACCAGTACGGCGCCAACTACGCGTCTCTGGACGACATCCAGGGCGCGACCAACGACGCACAAGCGATGCGCGAGGAAGTCAACCAGGTCTTCGCCGCGCTGATGACCGTCTATGAAGGCGACGCCGCTACGAAGCTGCACGAGCAGCAGACGATCATCTTGAACCAGATGGACGCGGTTCTCACCGAGATCACCCAAACTCGGCAGGGTGGCAACCAGTCGCAGGAAGACGCCGCTGTGCTCGACGCGCACCTTGCCGGCGGCTTCTAGTACGTCGCGCGTCGAAACTGCGGCCAGCGCTACAGGTTCCGAACGTCGGACGCTCTGGCCGCAGTTTCGGCATCAGAGAGGCGGGTCGGCATGATCACCGATGATGTGGCGCCGCTGCGCCACGACGTCGAGCCATGGTTCATGAGCGGGTTCGACTTCAGATGCGTTTGGGAAGCACTGGGCCTCGACCACCTCCCATTTCCGCTCGCCTATCGGGACCGGCACCACACATACATGTCGGAAGCGGAGGCCGACAGACGGGCTGCACTTGCCCGCCAGCGTGCAGATCTCACGCAGAATCGCGTGCGCATCCTCGAAGCGCTGCGGTTCCCGGCCTTCGTGATGTTGGGATTCGGGCGCATCGGGTACGGCGCCGCCGAACGGCCCTATCGACTGTTCGGCGTGATCGGGACAACGGGATACTGCGCTGTCATCACGCAGGATCCCAGTGAGCAGACCATATTCGGCGAAGACATCCAGATCATCGGCTGCGTAAACGTCGACTTTCCGCAAGTGGTTCTGGAAGCCTTACCCGACTACAAGCCTGGAAACAAACCACGTGAGGATACGCAGCTCGAGGACGCGTCGCCGGCGGAGTTCTTCCGCGACTCGAGAATCATTGCTTCCATACTCCTGGGCGGCTCCGCCGATTTCACGCGGGACTATGAACTTCGGAACGCCAACTATCTGACGCTGGTGAACGTGGAGGACGACGGAGCATACGTGGTAAATGAAGGCACACACGCGTTTCAGATCATTCCCGCCACCGTCCCGAACCTTCTGGACACCTTCAAGAAGGTCGAGAACCTCCAGCTGAAGTCGACGGAAAAGCTTTCGGCGGCAACAAAATCAAACCGAGACTTCAATGGCGTTTCTTAGCGCGATTTCAGCCTACGTGCCGAGCGGCACGGATACCGATGGTCGCCCGAAGCATCTTTCGAGTGCACCATCCGAAATGCTGTCCGTGCACGAAATGGTGGAGCTGGCCGCACGACAGATCGACCCCTCGGTGCTGTCCGAGGCCGCGGACAGCATGGCCGCGTCATTCCATTGTGGTTCCTTGTACCAAGGCGAGCACTTCTGGCCCATACAAAATTCACTCCAACAGTCCGTCCTCGGCGGAGAGTCTGCGGGTGCCGCCACCGAGATCCGACAGTTCTGTTCCGGTGGGCTGTACGGCGTGATGCTTGCCGACGCGGTGCTCGACGCGGGCTGGGCCGGGGACTACGCGATGGTGACGGGCGGCGATAGCAATTTCTTCTTCGACCGGTATGAGTACGCAGCGAGCCCGGCGACCGAGGGCTCGCTGATGGGCGATAGCGCCTTCTGCACTGTGCTGAACAGGAATGAAGGCTTCGCGCGAATATTGTCCGCTGCGGCGCGTTCATACAATCCGTCGGCCGACATGATGCGCGGCAGGGCGGACCTAGGAATCGACGATCCGTCGTTTCCGGCGCTAGCGGATTGGATCGCCAGGTTCGAAGCCTATGAGCGACGCCATCCGGGGGTAGCCGCGGATAACGCGATGGCCAGTTTCCAGACCGCCGTCGGCACGGTAACTGAATGCTACGAACGCGTAGGGCTTGATCCAGACGAGATCGATTGGTGGGCTCCTTCATTCATCGAGCCGAGTGCCGTCACGGACACCCTCGCAAAGCAATCCGGCCTCCGGCCCACGCCCGGCCTGCATTCATTCGCCGCACAATTCGGGCATCTGACGGTGTCTGACTTCTGCGTGAACCTCGTCTACCTCATGAACAAGAAGATCGCCAAGGTGGGTGACTTGGTCATGCTGTTCGACGCCGGAAATTTCGTCAACTCAGCAGCGGTCT
>NZ_DASSCY010000131.1:0-52244 GCF_035697385.1 Mycobacterium sp.
GTGCCGGGAGCCCCCTCGGCGCGCAGGACGTCGAGCACTTCGGCGTCGGCGTCGCGGTTGTGGATCATCAGCGGCTTGCCGGTGCGCTTGGCGAGGTCGATGTGCCAGGCGAACGCTTCTTTCTGTTGGGCCGGGTCCGCGCAGCCGTCGAGCTTGCCCGGCCAGTACATGTCCATGCCGCTCTCGCCGATCGCCACTACGCGCGGATGGCCGGCCAACCGCGCGATGACGGCCTTGGCTTCGTCAGTGAGCGCATTGGCGCGAGTGGGGTGCAGGGCGACGGCGGCGTACACCCGTGGGTCGGCGTCGGCGGCTTCGGTCACCCAGCGGGCCGACTCGAGGTCGTCGGCGATGGTGACGACGGCCTGCACGCCGACGGCGGCGGCGCGGTCGACGATCGCGCCAATGCTCTCGGCGTCAGTGGCCCCGCACGCGTCGAGATGAGTGTGGGCGTCGATCAGCGGTGTCAGCGGCTCGGGGGCGGGCGGCGCCGGACGCGACCGGGCGGCGGGCGGGGGTCCATCGGGACTCACCGCAACACCATAAGCTGAAGCTCAAATGAGCGAGCCTTACTACATAACGACAGCCATCGCCTATCCCAACGGCGATCCGCACATCGGGCATGCCTACGAATACATCGCCACCGATGCGATCGCGCGGTTCAAGCGGCTGGACGGCTTCGACGTGCGGTATCTCACCGGCACCGACGTGCATGGGCTCAAGATGGCCGAAACGGCCGCCGCCGAAGGCATTCCGACCGCCGAGCTGGCGCGCCGCAACTCTGATGTATTCCAGCGGCTGCAGGAGCGACTGAACATCTCGTTCGACCGGTTCATCCGCACCTCCGACGCCGACCACTACGAGGCGTCCAAGGAGATTTGGCGCCGGATGAACGACGCCGGCGACATCTACCTCGACTCCTATAAGGGCTGGTACTCGGTGCGCGACGAGCGCTTCTTCACCGAGGCGGAAACGACCGTCGGCGCTGACGGCGTGCGGATCGCCACAGAGACCGGGGCTCCGGTGACGTGGACCGAGGAACAGACGTACTTCTTCAAGCTGTCGGATTACGCCGAACGGCTGCTGGCGCACTACAAGGCGCACCCCGAATTCATCGAGCCCGACGTTCGGCGCAACGAGGTGGTCAGCTTCGTATCGGGCGGACTGCGCGACCTGTCGATATCGCGCACGACCTTCGACTGGGGCGTGCCGGTGCCCGATCACCCGGACCACGTGATGTACGTGTGGGTGGACGCACTGACGAATTATCTGACGGGCGTGGGCTTCCCGGACACGTCGTCTGAGGTTTTCAGGCGCTTCTGGCCGGCCGATCTGCACATGATCGGCAAGGACATCATCCGGTTCCACACCGTGTATTGGCCCGCGTTTCTGATGTCGGCGGGAATCGAGTTGCCGCGCAAGGTTTTTGCGCACGGGTTCGTTCTGAACCGTGGCGAGAAGATGAGCAAGTCGGTCGGCAACATCGTCGACCCCGTGAACCTCATCGACACGTTCGGACTGGATCAGGTCCGCTACTTCTTCCTACGGGAAGTGCCGTTCGGGCAGGACGGCAGCTACAGCGAAGAAGCCATCATCAGCAGGATCAACGCCGATCTGGCCAACGAGTTGGGCAACCTGGCGCAACGCTCGCTGTCGATGGTGGCCAAGAATCTCGACGGAATCGTCCCGCAGCCAGGCGAATTCACTGTTGACGACGAGGGGCTGCTGGAAGCCGCCGACGGCTTGATGGACCGGGTGCGCGGGCATTTCGACGCGACCGCCATGCATCTGGCACTCGAGGCGATCTGGTCGGTGCTCGGCGCGGCCAACAAGTACTTCTCCGCGCAGGAGCCGTGGGTGCTGCGTAAGTCCGAGTCACCTGCGGACCAGGTGCGCTTCCGCACCGTGCTGTACACGACGTTGGAGGTGGTACGCGTCGCGGCGCTGCTCAGTCAGCCGGTGATGCCCGAATCGACGGGCAAGCTGCTCGACTTGCTGGGCCAGGGCGACGACGCGCGCACGTTCGCGGCGGTCGGCACGCGCATCGCACCGGGCACGCCGCTGCCCGCCCCGGTCGGCGTGTTCCCCCGCTACCAGGTGGAGTGAGGTTCTCCCCGCGAGCAGACAGAGAATCGCACTACCGAGGTCTATTTCATGCGATTCTGCGTCTGCTCGCCAAAAGAACGGGAGTGACCCACGTCACTATCTGTCACGGATCGGCGATCGGCGGTGTCTTGAGGGCATGACTGAACACACTGCACCCACCAAGGTCGTCGTCATCGGCGGCGGCTACTCAGGAACACTGGCGGCCAACCATCTGCGGATGCGCGGGGACATAGATATCACCCTGGTGAACCCCCGCCCCAGATTCGTCGAGCGGATCCGGCTGCACCAACACGTGGCCGGCAACTACGACGCCGCCGCGGTCGATTACGGCTCGCTGCTCGGCGAGGGCATTCGGCTCGTCGTGGACACCGCCACCCGCATCGACATCGCCACTCGCACAGTGGAGCTGGCGTCGGGGACCGCCCTGGACTACGACTACGTCATCTACGCGGTCGGCAGCACCGGCGCTGTGCCCGCCTCGGTGCCCGGCGCGGCCGAATTCGCCTATCCCATAGCGGAACTGGAGCAGGCGCTGCGGCTGCGTGCGGCCATCGAGGACCTGCACCCCGATGCGCCGGTGACCGTCGTCGGCGGCGGGCTGACCGGGATCGAAGCGGCCACCGAGCTCGCCGAGCAAGGCCGCAAAGTCACCCTGGTCTGCGGCGGCCGGTTGGGCCCGTCGCTATCAGTACCGGGCCGTCGATCGGTGGCCAAGGCGCTGTCCAGGCTCGGTGTCGCCGTGCTCGAAACCGACGTGGTGACGGAGGTCCGCCCGGATTCCGTCGTCTTCGAAGACGGCGCGGTACGCCCGAGCACGTTGACGATCTGGACCGCTGGGTTCGGTGTGCCGCAACTGGCGGCCAACAGCGGACTGCACACCGACGAGCTGGGCAGGCTCCTCACGGACGAGACACTGACCAGCGTGGACGACGACCGCATCGTCGCTGCCGGTGACTGCGCCTCACCGTCGGGCACACCGTTGAGGATGTGCTGCGCATCGGCGAACCAACTCGGTCCGCAGGCTGCCAACACTGTGCTGAGCCGCATTGCGGGCGAGTTGCCCGCGGACTTTGCCTACGGCTTGCCGGGGCAATGCATCAGCCTCGGTCGCGGCGCCGGGATTATGCAGTTAAGCCACCAGGACGACACGCCCGTGAACGTCTACGTCAGCGGCCGCCTCGCCGCCCGCCTGAAGGAGGGAATCTGCAAGGGCACGCTGTGGGGCCTGCGCCGCGAGGCCCGCAAACCCGGCTCGACGTTCTGGTTCAAGGGTGGGCCTCGTCCTGAGCAGCCGGTATTCGCTCCGCAGGTGGTCGCGGAAACGTGACCACCCCGTCGAGCGAGCATGCCGAGCGGTTCACCCATCTGCGGCCGCTGCTGTTCACGATCGCCTATGAAATCCTCGGTTCCACAACCGAATCCGACGATGTGCTGCAGGACAGCTATCTGCGCTGGGCGGACGTGGACCTCGCGATGGTGCGGGACACCAAGTCATATCTGGCGCAGCTGGTGACGAGTCAGGCGCTCAACGCGCTACGCGCGAGGGCGCGACGTCGCGAGGACTACATCGGACCGTGGCTGCCCGAACCGCTGCTGCTCGCCGAGGGCGACGCCTCCTCCGACGTCGTGCTCGCCGAGTCGGTGTCGATGGCGATGCTGGTGCTGCTCGAAACCCTGACACCGGATGAACGGGCGGTGTTCGTCCTTCGCGAGGTGTTCGGCTTCGACTACGACGAAATCGCCGGAGCCATCGGCAAATCCGCGGGGACGGTGCGTCAAATGGCGCACCGTGCCCGCGAACATGTGCATGCGCGACGCAAGCGGTTCGGGCCCGTCGACACCGCGCGGACCGCCCAGATCACCGAGCAGTTCATGACCGCGGCAGAAACCGGCGACATGGAGGGACTGATGACGCTTCTGGCGCCGGGCGCCACGTGGACCGCCGACCATGGCGGCAAGGCCGCGGCGACTCGCAGGCCCATCGTCGGCGCACGAAGGGTTGCCGCGATTATGGTCCGCCTGTTCCAGGTGGCCAGGGAGCGGCCGGAACTCCGGTTCGAGACAGCGGTCTACAACAGTGCACCCGCGGTCGTCGTCTATACAGGCGACCATCTGGAGGGCGTCTTCGTTTTCGAGGTGATCGAGGACCAGATCACCAACCTCTACGCGATGCGCAATCCGGACAAGCTGGCGGGAATCACGATTCCGCGAACGATCAGCCGCTAGTGACGTCCACCACACCGGGCGCAAAGCTGTCACACTCCGGATGTGCGCGGTGTCTCGAGGGCAGACCGGTTCAGCGACGAACCGGATGACCCGAGGAGACATGTTATGACCGAACAGAACACCACCGTCGTCGTCATCGGCGGCGGATACGCCGGAGTAATGGCCGCCAACCGGCTCGCGCGGCGCGCCAGCGTGACGATGGTCAACCCGCGCGGCGCGTTCGTGGAGCGGATCCGGCTGCACCAGCTCGTAGCAGGAAACGACGATGCGATCGCCGACTATTCGAACGTGCTGTCCGCTGATGTCCGCGTCGTCGTCGACGCCGCGACACAGATCGATGCCGCGGCACGAACCGTCTCACTGGCATCGGGCGAGGCGCTGCGCTACGACTACCTGGTCTACGCCGTCGGCAGCACCGGCACCGTGCCCGACTCAGTACCGGGCGCCACCGAATTCGCCTATCCGATAAGCGAACTCGAGCACGCTCAACGCCTGGCCAACCGGCTGGCCGACGTGCCCACGTCAGCCCCGATGGTGGTCGTCGGCGGCGGGTTGACCGGCATCGAGTCAGCGGCGGAATTCGCGGAAGCGGGACGCCCGGTCACCCTGGTGACCGATGTGCTCGGGCCGTCACTGGGCCGCAACGGCAGGCGGTCGGTCGCGAAGCGGCTGGCCAAGCTGCGGGTCGCGATGGTCGACAACGCCAGGGTCGCCCGGGTGGCTGCCGATCACGTCGTCCTCGACGACGGTCGCGAGGTACCAAGCGCCGTCACGGTGTGGACGGCTGGCTTCGGTGTGCCGGGGCTTGCCGCGGCGAGCGGCCTGTCCACCGACGACCTGGGCCGGCTGCTCGCCGACGAAACGCTCACCAGCGTGGATGACGGCCGCATCATCGGCGCGGGCGATGCGGTGTCGCCATCACGTCTGCCGTACCGCATGAGCTGCCAGGCCGCGCTGCCGCTGGGCGCGCAGGCCGCGAACACGGTGCTGAGCCGCATCGCCGGGGAGGAGCCTGCCGGAGTGAACCACGGGATGGCGGCTCAGTGCATCAGCCTCGGCCGGCACGCGGGCACTTTCCAGGTCAACAACACCGACGACTCACCACGGCGGCTGTATGTCGGCGGCCGCACCGGCGCATTCATCAAGGAGCAGGTGTGCCGCTTCACGCTGAAATGGATGCGCGCCGAAGCCGAGAAGCCGGACTCGTACTCCTGGAAGACGTGGTCCGGGCGTCAGGAGCTGTTGGCGGAGTTGGCGCCGGCGCGATGAACGCGAAGCCCAATGACGAACACGCCGAGCGGTTTACGCTCCTGCGCCCGCTGCTGTTCACGATCGCCTACGAGATCCTTGGCAGCGCAACGGAATCCGACGACGTGTTGCAGGAGAGCTACCTGCGCTGGGCCGAGGTAGACCTCGCGGTGGTGAACGACACCAAGGCCTACCTCGCCCAGCTCGTCACCCGGCAAGCGCTCAACGCCCTGCGTACGCAGTCCCGCAGGCGCGAGGAGTACGTCGGCCCCTGGCTGCCCGAGCCGCTGCTGCTCGACACCGGCAACAGCACCGACGCCTCGTCCGATCTCATCCTGGCCGAATCCGTTTCGATGGCGATGCTCGTCGTCCTGGAGACACTGAGCCCGGACGAGCGCGCGGTGTTCGTGCTGCGCGAGGTCTTCGGGTTCAGTCACGACGAGATCGCCGCGACCATCGGCAAGTCGGCGGCTGCCGTGCGCCAAATGGCCCACCGCGCCCGCGAGCACGTGCAGTCGCGACGCAAGCGGTTCGAGCCCGTCGACCCCAAGCTGTCGATGGAGATCACTGCGCGCTTCTTCACCGCCGCATCGACCGGCGACATGGACGGGCTGCTGGAGATGCTCTCGCCGGACGTCGTCTGGACCGCCGACAGCGACGGCAAGCGCAGTGCGGCGCGTCGACCCATCTCCGGCGCGGAGCGCGTCGCCAGAGTGATCATCGGCCTGGTCCGGGTGGCTGGGGAGAGTGGCCGCGTGGAGCCGGCGATGTACAACAACGCTCCGGCGCTGAAGCTCTATCTCGGCGACAGCTTCGAAGGCGTGATCACCGTAGAGATCGTCGACGGCCGGATCAGCCACTTCTATGCGATGCGCAACCCGGACAAGCTGGCCGGCGTCGACATCCCGCGCACGATCAGCCGCTAGCGTTCTGTCACGCTTACCCGGTGCGGATCGAGCGACTCGGCGACCTGGGCAGCGCCCCCGCGGTCCTGCGCGCAATCGCCGCAGGCGCGCAGCGGCACGAGTTGCCGCCGCCCGCCGCGCTGATCGGCGAGTGGTTCGGCTCGGCGGCGGTCATCGCCCCGTCGCTCTTGGCCGTTGCGGTCGACGACGTCTTCGCCGTACCCACCGGGGAGTCAGACGGAGCGATCGGCGGCGGATGGTTCGGTTTTCTCTCGTATCCCGACGGTGGTGTCGACGGGCTCGGCCCCCGGATCCCCGAGGCGGCCGGTGGCTGGTCGGATTGCGTGCTGCGTCAGGACCGCGACGGGCAGTGGTGGTATGAAAGCCTTTCCGACGCACCGCTTTCGAGCTGGGTGTCCGAGGCATTGCGATCCCCGGTGCCGCCGCGCGCGTACGAGATCACTTGGGGCGACGCCGATCGCACTGCGCACCGCCACGGAGTGCTCGAGTGCCTGGAGGCGATCGCGGCGGGCGAGGTCTACCAGGCATGTGTGTGCACGCAGTTCGCCGGCCGGCTCGAGGGTGAGCCCGTCGACTTCTTCGCAGATGCGGTGGAGCGCACCTCCCCCGCCCGCGCAGCCTATCTGGCGGGTGAGTGGGGCGCGGTGGCGTCGCTGTCGCCGGAGTTGTTCCTGAGCCGGCGAGGTGAGGTGGTCACGTCGAGCCCGATCAAGGGCACGCTGCCGCGGAATGCAGATCCGGCTGCGCTGCGCGCGTCGGTCAAGGATGTGGCGGAGAACATCATGATCGTCGATCTGGTCCGCAACGACCTTGGCCGCGTTGCGATCACGGGCAGCGTCACTGTGCCCGAACTGTTGGAGGTGCGACCGGCGCCGGGCGTATGGCATTTGGTGTCGACGGTGTCGGCGCGGGTCGACAGGGAGGTGCCGATGGCCGCCGTTTTGGACGCGACGTTCCCGCCCGCGTCTGTGACGGGTACACCCAAGACCAGGGCCCGCCAGCTACTGCGGGGCTGGGAGCCGCGTCGGCGCGGGGTGTATTGCGGCACAGTCGGTTTGGCGTCGCCCGTCGCCGGGTGTGAGCTCAACGTGGCGATCCGCACCGTGGAGTTCGACGCGAAAGGCAACGCGGTGCTGGGCGTCGGCGGCGGCATCACGGCCGATTCCGATCCGGACCGCGAGTGGGACGAATGCCTGGACAAGGCCGCACCATTCGTCGATGCCGCGCTTCAGCGGCGGATCCCCGCGCACAGCCGATCCCAGTTACCCGAGGCGACCTTGTCCCGATCGCCGTCATCCAGTTCCCCGAGGAACTGACGGGCGACGCCGCCATCGGTCGGTACGAACGGGTAGTCAGCGGCGAACATGATGCGCTCGGCGCCGACGACCTCCAGTGCCCAGCGCAGATAGCGGGTACTGAAAACGCCTCCTGGAGTGACGAACACGTTGGACCGCACGTATTCCGAGACGGGCCGTTCCAGGTTTGCGAATCCGGTCAACCTGTCGATGCGGTCAAGGAAAAACAGCACGACTTCGCCCCAGTGACCCATGATCACCTGCAAGTCGGGGAAGCGGTCGAACACCCCGGCGAGTATGAGCCGAAGCAGTTGCACGCCTGCGTCGTAGTGCCAGCCGACCCCGTGGGTCGCGAAGGCAGCGTCGACAACGTCGTCGAACCCGGAGTAGTACGCCTCGCGAACACCGATCGGCGGCGACTGCGGGTGCAGATACAGCGGTGCCCGCAATGCCTCCGCGGCTTCAAACACCGGCCAAAAATCTCGGTGGTCGATGGGCTTGTCACGGACCCGGCTGAACACGAGCGCCCCGTTGAACCCCAATGTTGTTACAGCCCTGCCGAGTTCGACCGCCGCCGCGTCAGGATCAGAGGCGGCCAGCGTGGCGAATCCCTGCAGACGATCGGGGTGTGCTCGCACCGCGTCGGCGAGTTGGTCGTTGCAGTCCGTCTGCAATGAAACCGCGTCGGACGGCGCCAGATTCCAGAGCCCTGGCGTCGTCAGCGAGGCCACCTGCACATCGACGCCGGCTTCGGCCATTGCGGCGAAACGCTGCTCGCCGATCTCCAGTAGACGTCGCTCGACCTCAGACGGGACAGCCATCGAGGGATCGCGCCAGCTCGGCTCGAGCTTTGTCCACGCGTCGATGACATCGGCGGTGACGTAATGTTCTTCCAACCCAACGACTCTCACAGCTACTCCTCAGGTGTTAGACAGCGCTGGACTCATAGGTCCTCTACCGTCATACGCCGATTTCGCGAGGAGCGTCGTTAGGCCCGGGACTGTAGAACCGCTTCATAGAGCTCGCGTCGCGATGGGGAGCCGGGATTGGCGGCGATCACCTGCGCGCACGCGTCCTTGACCCGCATGCCGCCGTCGACCAAGGCGCTGACGTCGGCCACCAGCGTCGGCAGATCGGCCCGCGGGGTCGCACCAGCGAGCACGACCGTGATCTCACCGAGCACGCCGTCGGCCGCCCACTCGGCGAGCTCGCCGAGCGTGCCGCGAATGATCTCCTCGTGCGTCTTGGTCAGTTCGCGGCAGACGGCCGCTTTGCGTTCGGGCCCGAGCGTCTCGACCGCGTCCCGCAGACAGTCGGCAAGCCGCCGCGGTGATTCGAAGAACACGCATGTGCGCGGTTCGGCGGCCAGCAGCTTGAGCCAGGACACGCGAGCCGAGTGCTTGCGCGGCGCGAAGCCCTCAAAGCAGAACCTCTCCGATGGTAGACCGGACACGGCCAGCGCCGTCGTCACCGCCGACGGGCCCGGCAGACACTGCACCGGCACCCCGGCGTCGATACACGCCGCCACCAGCCGGTAGCCGGGGTCGCTGATCAGCGGCATGCCCGCATCGCTGACCAGCAGGACGGTCGCCCCGCTCTTGACGTCGTCGACCAGCGCGGGAACCCGGGTCGCCTCGTTGGCGTCGAACAAACTGACGACCTTGCCGGCCAGGGTGACCTCGAGCGCCTGCGCGAGGGTCCGGATCCGCCGGGTGTCCTCGGCGGCCACGACATCAGCGCTGCCCAGGGCGCTGACCAGCCGGGCAGAGGCATCGGTCGGCTGGCCTAGCGGCGTGGCGCCGATGAGCAGTCGGCCGGTGGTCATGCCCGACAGCCTACGATCGTCGTCGTGACCGCCCCGGCCGATGAACTCGTTGCCAAGGGGCGCGCGGTCCCCGTCATCAGTCCCGCGCCCCTGGTGCCCGTCGCCGACTTCGGGCCGGTCGACAGGCTGCAGGGCTGGGCGATGACGGCCGTCATCACCGCGCTGGCCGCTGTGACACGTTTCCTGAACCTTGGCTCGCCGACCGATGCGGGCACGCCGATCTTCGACGAGAAGCACTACGCACCGCAGGCGTGGCAGCTGCTGCACAACCACGGTGTCGAGGACAACCCCGGCTACGGCCTGGTGGTGCACCCGCCGGTTGGCAAGCAACTGATCGCGATCGGCGAGGCGCTGTTCGGCTACAACGGGCTGGGATGGCGATTCACAGGCGCGGTGTGCGGCGTCATCGTCGTGGTGCTGGTGGCGCGCATCGGGCGACGGCTGAGCCGGTCGACGTTGGTCGGCGGTATCGCCGGGCTGCTGCTGGTCGCCGATGGGGTCAGCTTCGTCGCGGCGCGAACGGCGCTGCTGGACGGCTTTCTGACGCTGTTCGTGGTGGCGGCGTTCGGATGCCTGATGGTCGACCGCGACCAGGTGCGCGCGCGGATGCATATCGCGCTGCTCGAGGGCCGCATCGCCGAGACGCCATGGGGGCCGCGGCTTGGTGTGCGGTGGTGGCGCTTCGGCGCGGGCGTGCTACTCGGATTGGCTTGCGCGACAAAGTGGTCGGGGCTGTACTTCGTGGCGTTCTTCGGCCTGATGACGGTGGCATTCGACATCGCCGCGCGCATGCAGTATCGGGTGCCGCGGCCGTTGCTCGGCGTTTTCCGGCGGGATGTCGGGCCGTCGTTGTACGCGCTGGTGCTGATCCCGTTCGGGGTTTACCTCGCGTCGTACGCACCGTGGTTCGCCTCGGAGACGAGCGTCAACCGGCATGAGGTCGGCCAATCGATCGGCGAGAACAGCGTGCTGCCACTGCCCGACGCGGTGCGCTCGCTGTGGCATTACACATACGCGGCGTACAGGTTCCACGCCGGCCTGACCAACGCCGACGGCAATCATCATCCGTGGGAGTCGAAGCCGTGGACGTGGCCGATGTCGCTGCGGCCGGTGCTCTATGCGATCGACAACCAGAACGTGCCGGGCTGCGGAGAGCAGTCGTGCGTGAAGGCCGTGATGATGGTCGGCACGCCGGCGATGTGGTTCATCGCGGTGCCGGTGCTGGCGTGGGCCGTTTGGCGGGCTTTCGTCAAGCGGGACTGGCGGTATGGGGCGATCCTCGTCGGCTATGGGGCGGGCTTTTTGCCGTGGTTCGCGGACATCGACCGGCAGATGTACTTCTTCTACGCGGCGACGATGGCGCCGTTCCTGGTGTTGATGCTCGCGATGATCCTCGGCGACATATTGCACAAGCCGAATCAGAACTCGGAGCGACGAACGCTAGGGCTGATCGCGGTGTGTTGCTATGTGGCGCTTGTGATTACCAACTTCGCGTGGATGTATCCGATCCTGACGGGCATCCCGATCTCGCAGGGCACGTGGAACATGCAGATCTGGCTGCCCTCCTGGCGGTAGCTTCCCCTTCGCGAGACGTACACCATGGTCGCAGTTTGCGAGTTATCCACAGCCCTGGCGTAAACCTCGCGAATCGGGGGCAGAGTTGTCAGCCCTCGCGGCCAGCATCCGGGGCATGGAACGAGCATTCATCGGCGCCGAACTACTCCAGGGCGGCCTGACTCGAAGCCAGTTGCGCTGGCGCTATAAGGCCGTCCACCCTCGCATCTACGTGCCACGCGGCGCATTGCCTTCGATTCAACTCGACGCACATGCCGCCTGGCTCTGGACCGATCGCCGCGGCATCGTGGCCGGACGCGCCGCGGCTGCACTGCACGGAGCCCAATGGGTTAACCCCGGAACGCGGATCGACATGATCGCCCCGCGCGAACGGCCTCGGCCAGGTGTGGTCATTCGGAATGAACGGATCGACTGGGATGAGATCTGCGCGATCGGCGAACTCGCAGTCACCACGCCGGCACGCACGGCACTCGATCTGGCTCGACACCTCAAACGCGATCTAGCCGTCAGGCACCTCGACGCGCTGGCGGCGGCGACCGGCGTGACAGCTGACGACGTGGCGCCGCTTGTCGAGCGGTATCGCGGTTGGCGGGGGATGAAGCGCGCCCGCATCGCACTGGATCTGATGGATGGCGGTGCGCAGTCGCCGAAAGAGACGTGGCTGCGACTTCTCGTCATCGACGCAGGATATCCGCGGCCTCGCACCCAGATTCGGGTCCACGATGGCCGGGATGGAGGAGCCGAGGCGTTCCTCGATATGGGTTGGGACGAGCCGATGATCGCTTTGGACTACGACGGTGAACAGCATCAGACGGACCGACCACGATTCGTCCACGACATCGGACGCAACGCGCTGGTCGAGAGTCAAGGTTGGCTCGACATTCATGTGGTCAAGGAGCACAGCCGCGGGTTTACGTTGCACAGACTGCGGGAGGCCGCCGAGCGTCGCCGGTGGTTTCCGCTCGCGAGACGTACACCAGGGTCGTGATCGCGTGGGATTCGACGACCCGGGTGTACGCCTCGCGAGGCGCGAAACGCTACAGCGGGTCTCTAGCGGCCGGGCACGACATGCAGCGTGGGCCGCCGCGGCCAGTGCCCAGCTCCGACGCCGCGATCGGTAGTACCTCGATGCCCGCATCGGCTAAGCGGGCATTGGTTTCGACGTTACGTTCGTAGGCGACGACGACGCCAGGCGCGACGGCCAACGTGTTGTTGCCGTCGTCCCACTGCTCCCGCTCCGCGGTGACGGGATCGAGACCCGTCGCGATGACCCGCAGCCGGTCGATGCCCATCGCGGCGGCGGCGGCCTGCACGAACGGCACTGCGTCGTCGATCTTCACCCCGCCGTTCCCATCGCGGTGAATTGTGAACGCCGACAACGAATCCACGATATTCGGATACATCACGACCGCATCGACGTCGACCATCGTGCACACCGTGTCGAGATGCATCTGCGCACGCTCCTGCGCGATCGGGACCGCAAGCACGGTGTGCGCCAGATCGTCGTCGAACAGGCTGCGCGCCAACGCATCCGCCCCCGCAGGCGTCGTGCGCTCCCCCACCCCGACCGCGACAACACCCGGTGCCAGCAGCAGCACGTCGCCACCTTCGACGGGCGCCGACCGCGACTCGTACGCCCGCCGCACGCCAAGAAACCTCGGATGGTGTGCATAGATCAAGTCGGTCAGCGACGTCTCGCGCACCCGCGCCGGCAACGCCAGCGACGTGATGGCCACCCGCGGCCCGATCCAGAACGACGAATCGCGCGTGAACAACAAATTCGGCAGCGGTTCGATGACGAAATCCCCGCCGTGGTGCATCCGCCGCACCAGCGACAGCTCACTTCCGCTGAACGGCAACTCGTTGAACGTCATCCCCGCCATCAGCACATGCGCCAGCGGCCCGGCCTCCAACGTCCGCAAATACGCCGAAAGTTCTTGCGCCAGCGGCAGTCCCAGCCGTCGCGGATCGACCGCCGCGGCGATACCGTGCATTCGCGCGGCCCCGCTGCCCGACAGCGCCTCGGTCAGCAGGTCCGCCACCAGCAGCACCCGGACACCGCGCGATTCCAGCAGCGCGGCGAACGCATCATGTTCCTGCTGCGCCTTGGACACCCAGGGCAGGCCGTCGAACAGCAGCGCGTCGTTGTTGCGCGGGGTCAGCCGCTGCAGTTCGGCGCCAGGGCGGTGCAGGATGACCGCGCGCAGCCTGCCGACCTCGGAATCACAGCCGAGCGCAACGTCTGTCACATCTAGCACCGTAGCCCGAACAACCACCTCAACTATTGTTTAGGTCATGGAGCTGATCCACGAGCTGACACCTGGAGAGATGTCGTATCGCAGCGGTGTGGCGGTTTCGGCGTTGCACTTCTACGAACGCGAAGGCCTGATCGCCAGCCGCCGCACCAGCGGTAACCAGCGCCGCTACGCCCGCGAGACACTGCGGCGCGTCGCGTTCATCCGGATGTCGCAACGGCTCGGCATCCCGCTGGCGCGCATCTGCGAAGCCCTGGCCACCCTGCCCACCGATCGCGTCCCGACCAGCAAGGACTGGGCCAAACTCTCGGCTGGATGGCGCCAGGACCTCGACGACCGCATCCTGCACCTGGAACGCCTGCGCGACAACCTGGCCGGCTGCATCGGCTGCGGCTGCCTGAGCCTGAAGACCTGTGCGCTGTCCAACCCCGGCGACGTGCTCGCCGAGCAAGGTCCCGGCGCGGCGAGACTGTGACTCTTCGAACGTCTGTGCGATAGACTGCGGTCATGGAGCTGGCTCTGCAGAGCTCGCTGTTCGAGGCCGCCGACCGGCGTCACCTCGGCGGTGGCGCATGGGTCGAGGTGCGCTCCGGCTGGCTGACCGACGCCGACGAGCTGTTCGACGAGCTGATGGACGTCATCCCGTGGCGCGCTGAGCGCAGGCACATGTACGAGCGCGTGCTCGACGTGCCACGGCTGGTCAGCTTCCACAACCTCGTGGACGAACCCCCACCGCATCCGCGGCTCAAACAAATGCGCCGTCGACTCAACGACACCTACGCCGGCGAACTCGGCGAACCGTTCGTCACCGCGGGCCTGTGCCTGTACCGCGACGGCAACGACAGCGTGGCCTGGCACGGCGACACCATCGGCCGCAGCAGCACTGAGGACACCATGGTGGCGATCGTGAGCCTCGGTGCGACAAGGGTTTTCGCCCTGCGCCCACGCGGCGGTGGCAAATCGCTGCGGCTGCAGCACCACCACGGCGACCTACTGGTGATGGGCGGCTCCTGCCAGCGCACCTGGGAGCACGCGATTCCCAAGACCAGCAGACCCGTCGGCCCCAGGATCAGCATTCAGTTCCGTCCGCACGACGTGCGCTAGCCCTTGACCGCAGCCACCGCCGCCGTGAGTAGGTCGCGGGCGCGCTGCGTGTTCACGGGTTCGACCGGCTTGTCGGGCAGCACCAACGGATTGGCCGTGACGATCACCAGAAACGTGCCGAAGGTGGCCACGTAGTTGTACAGCTCACCGGTGCGCGGCTTGCCGTCGACCGTCGTCTGCAGGACGCGATGGGTGCCGCTGGTGTGGACGCCTTCGATCTGCGGCGCCTCGACCACCTCGACCAGTCCACGCACCCCGGCGCCCGCGAACCCCACCTTCTGGCAATGCGGTGCCGGGTCGTTGACCGGCACCGCCTCCGACGTTTCGAGCGCGATGGCGATGAAGCGGTTGCCCTCACCCTCGGCTGTGGTGGCGGCCATGTTGCCCTTGGCCCCGGCAGGCACCGCCTGCTGGGCGGCGAACTTCGCGCAGTCGGCGGGCTCGAACTTCATTCCTTGCGGCAGACCCGCAGGTCCGAGCAGACGCGGGTCGATGCCCGTCGGTCCGACATCGGTCACCTGGAACGACGGCCCGAAGCTCGACCGCAGGTTCTTGACGTTGGCGATGTCGGCGTGCGACAGACCAGCCTCGGCCGACTGGCCACATGCGGCCAGCACGCCGGCGCAGCCGACGGCGAGCGCCGCTTGCCGGCGGGCAGGAGCGAAGCGACAGGGGGAACGGCGCCGGGTCAACATCGCCGCCAATGTACCCGCACGTCGCGGCTCAACTCCGTAACGCCGACACCGTTTTCACCAAGAGTTCGCGGGCGAAATCCTGTCCGAGTGGAGGATTCGGTGATCCCGGATCGATGACGACGGTGATGAACGCGACGTAGTCATCGAGGTAGGCGATGAACGTGTCCGAGTGCGAACGAGTTTCCGTGCCACCCTCGACGACGGTCGTGGTCGCCGTCGACAGTCCCACCGTCGCGACACCCTCGATCTCGGGCGCGGCCACGAACGTGATGCTGCCGCTCGTATGCCCCGCCGACAGCGTCCAGTGCTCACACTCGGCGAGCAGTGCCGGATCGAGGCCGACCGAGGCCGGCGGCGAGCCCGTCACCACGGCATAGACGATGCCCCCGCTGCCCGACCCCGACCAACCCCGCGTCACCGCGTCGTCGACCACTGGATCGGCCAGCGCGCCGCACTGCGGCGGCTCCGCCGTCCATCCTGGGCCAAAGCCCCATATTTCGGCGGGCGCTGTCCGATCGGCGATATCGGCCAGTTCGTAGCCGGCAGGAAGGTCGCTGCGCACCTTCGCGATGTTCGCAGGCTTCACCTCGACCGACGGGCTCGGCGGGGCCGCGGAGGTGGACGACGACGGGCCGGAGGGCTGGCCGCAACCGGATATGCAACCCGCCACGCAGACCGCCGCGACGGCGATCGACGCGAACAGGCGCACGCGGTGTTGATACCACACAGAGCGCTTCGTGGAATCAAATTGCGGTACTGCCAGTTTCACTAAACAGGGCCGTCGGTGACCGGAGGGGAAGCCGTGGTCGGAGGGAACGACGTGGAAGGCACGACAAATGAATAGATTCACTTTTGCCACGATCGCGGGAGGAGCGTTCATCGCGCTGACGCTGGGATTTCCTGCCGGCGCGCAAGCCGCGCCGTCGGGCATCGGATCGGCGCAAGACACCGTCAACGAGTTGGAGAGCAACGGCTTCAAGGTCGTCCTGAACAAGGTCGGAACCGCCCCGCTTGACCTCTGCACGGTGGATTCCGTGCTCCCGGGCGAGACGGTGACCCATGCCGTGAAAGCGGGCAACGAGGTTGTCAGCCGCGTCGTGTATCAAACGGTGTATCTGACCGCCAAATGCTGATCAGGCGGCGTCCTGGTCTTCGGCAGAGGGCGCGGCGGACTCGCTAGGCGCGTCGTTGGTCGGCGTGTCGGGCGGATCGTCGGACGGCGAAGACGGCTGCGTCGCAGGCGGATCGAACTGGATGGGGCCGCGCACCTCGGGTCGCTCTGGCTGCGTCACCGCCGGAGTTTCGTTCGGGTCCGGCGTCGTGGCCTCGGTCAGCTCCTGCGTCGTGTCGTCCAGTTCGACGGCCCGAGGTTCGTCGTTGTCGCCAGCGACCGGTTCAGGCTCGGGCGCCGGCGCCCACGGTTCCTCGCCGGCCAGCGACTGACCCTCTGGCGCAACGGGTTCCACGTTGTCGTCCTCGACCGCTTCGGCCTGCGCCGACAGTGCGGACACCTCCGTCGTACTCAATGCCGCCGGAGGCTCAGGCAGCGGCGGACCGCCAACGCCGTATGGCCCGGCAGGGGTGGTACCAAGCGGCCGCCCGAGGCCCATTTCCTGCGACGCGTCGTCGATGGCGACCGGTATGGCGGCAAGCAGGTTCAGCGCCAACGCAATCGGGTCACCGATCGGCATGAGGCTTCCTGCCGTTGGCACTCCGGGATTGACCCCTCGCAGGTAGGCATCCTCGACGGCGACGCGCGTCAGCGTGTCGAGAAACCGCACGATGGGACTCGGCACCCCGAGTTGCTCGAGGGGCATCAGGATCGGCAATGTCCTCGCGGGGAACAAGTAGTAGGTGGTGTCCCCAAGCCGGCCCTGGTACTCGGCCTCGCTGAGGGGGCGGTTCACCACGTCACCGTGCAGGTAGTAGTAGGCGGCCAGCGAGTTGACCGTCGCCAGCAGATTCAGCGGCCGGTAGGGAGCGTCGCCGCCGAAGATGTCGTACTGCTGCGCGGCGTCGATGGTCGGATAGGCGTACGTGTCGTCGGTCGGGTTGTCCGGAGTGCCGCCGTCGTCGAGCACCTCACTGTCGGTCGGCGTCGCGCCATAGAAGGTGATGCCGAAGAACGGGATGGATGGCAGTCCAAAACCGCGCATCAGGATTCCGCCGTTGCCGCGCATGGCGTTTGAGACCAAGAAGAACGACGCCGTGTGACCCGGCACGTAGTTGTCGACCAAGTCCCGCTTCACGAGTGAGGCCACGACCGCGCTCTCCGAAAAGCTGAACACCACGATGTCGTCGCCTGATGGCGGCGGGTACTCCGATCCGACTGCCGGATCAACCGCGGGATCGTCGTTGAAGACGCAGTCGGTGCCGTCCAGGCAGTTATGGAGGTTCTCTCGCCCCTCTGCCACCGTCTGGTCGAAGGTCTTCGAGCCGAACAGCGGGAAGAACTCCGCGGGGTAGGCGACGGCCACGGCGTTGTCGACCGGCCCGGCAGTGCCCGTACCCGCGGCCGCAGGCGAATTGATGTAGCTGTCGACCGCGTTGTCCAGGTATGCCGTCACGAACGCAGGCGAATCCTTCGGCCCCATCAGCGGATGATCTGCTCCGCCCATGATCAGCGCGGTGGCCGCCTGCAGCGCAACGGCCGTCGTCATGGTCCACGCCATCGCGAGCCCAACGACCCCGAGTAGCGCCACAAAACCCACAACCAGCGAACGTGCAATCACCCGCATGATCAATACCCCTCTATAAAAGAACGGCAGAAAACTGCATCTGCCAACCACCGCCGGCGGCCGTCACTAGTTACGGCGCCCCTTCGCCGAAGCAGCAGCACAGCTGGATTTTGCTCCTACGACGGCGAAGAGATAGCCAATTTCGCACGGAATCGCGCGAACTATTTGCAGCATCAAGCAGTTTCTGTTGCCATGGCAATGAGACCGGCCCGCAGCAATCCCGTTGCGGCGATGCTGCGCGCCGCCGCTCTGACCAAGGGGTGGGCATGACATCCAGGGCGAAACGCCACGCCACGTCGCGGTTCCCGTGCGTCCGGAGTTTGCCAACCGTAGGCTACGGCGCAGATTCCAATGGACGGGAGACCACATGACAACGTCACGCAGCGCCGGCGCTATCGCCATCGCGGCCATAGCGCTCGGCCTGGGCCTGGCGGGCTGCGGATCGGACACCAAGTCCGAGCCGTCGACGGCGAAGGAGACGACCAGCGCGACGTCGACCTCAACCAGCGAAGCGGCGCCGACGACGTCGGCGCAGGCCGCGGGACCGAACTACACGATCGTCGACTACATCCGCGACAACGACATCATTGAAGCCGCGGTCCATCGGGGCGATCCCGGGTCACCGACGATCGACTTGCCCACCCCGCCGGGATGGCGGGACGCCGGCCAGAACACACCCGAATGGGCTTACGGCGCAATCGTTTTCACTGACCCTGCCATGGCGCAGGACCCGCCCAGCGTCATCGCCCTGGTTTCGAAGCTGACCGGCAACGTCGAACCGGCCAAGATTCTGGAGTTCGCCTCCGGTGAGATCAGGAACCTGCCCGGTTACGAGGGCGCCGCGGCAGGCAACCCGAGCACTCTCGGTGGATTCGAGGCGACCCAAGTGGGCGGCACCTATACCAAGGACGGCATCAAGCGGGTCATCGCCCAGAAGACCGTGGTGATCCCGGGGCAGGACGGGCTGTATGTGCTCCAGGTCAACGCCGACGGTCGTGAGGATCAGTTGGGCCCACTGATGGATGCCACGACGGTCATCGACGAACAAACCAAGATCACTCCCTGATTTATTTACGCTAGCGTCGACCGGAACGCGGAATTCCTGCCCGTTCCGGTCGTCGAACATGCACGAAGTCAAACGGATTTCGGTAGTCTGCGCTGCAATATCGTCAGGTCACCAGCAAACACTTCAGGAACGAGGTACGACCCGATGACTGCCATGCCACCTCCCGATCCCCACGAACCGCCGCCGCCGCAGCGCGGCCTCACCCGTGAAGAGCGCGGCCGCGACGTAAGCGAGGCGCAAGCCGAAGCCGAAGCCGAGACGTCGGTGCCCAAGAAGGCGCTGAAGTTCATGAGTCCGCGCTTCGTGTTGTCGCAGGCCGACGGCTACCCGGTGGTGATCAAGCAGTTTCTCCAGTTCTGCCTGATCCTCGTCTATCCGGCCTTCGTGTTCGCGGCGCTGTTCGGGTTGGCGGTGTACTACATCGTGCTGCTGCCCGGGTACTACATCCTTCTCGCGGTGTTCTGGGTGCTGTTCTGGCCGCTGCGGATGCGACAGAAGAAAAAGAATCCCGAAGAGTACGAGGCCTACAAAAAGAACTACTGGAAAAAGATGAAGTAGTGGGCCTTTTCAGGCGGTCAAGTGCCGCGCTGGTGACGGTGACCCCCGAGGTGGTTTCCCCGCGGCAGGCGGTGCGGGCCGACGTCACCACCGACAAGGCGATCGACAAGGTGTCCTCGGCGAGCCTGGAGTGGGGATACACCAACTTCTACCGCTATCGGTGGGCTGGGCGCGCTGATGCAGCTGCCGTCGGGGCCAACGATTCGCTCCTGCTGATGGGCGAAGTCGGCACCGACACCGGCAGCGAGAAGAACACCGAGGACTGGGTCAGCGTGACAAAGCTCGACCTGCCCGTCACCGATGGTGAATTCACCGGTGGCTCTTCATCTTTCACGGTCCCGTCGTGGGCGCCGGGTTCGTCGGAGGTGATCGCCAGGTGGTCGGCCCGCCTGACCATCGAGCGCGGTGGCCGTGACGTGGATACCCGCGGCGATTTCACCGTCGTCATCGGTAAAGGCGATGTCGAGGTCACCGACGCTCCTGCAGAGCGAATCGCCGGCGATGACGAAACCAGCGTCGACATCGTGCTGCCGTCTGTGTTGTACCGCGCGGGCGAGACGATCAACGGTCACGTTGTGCTCACGCCGCACGCCGACATGTCCGACGGCGAACTCAGCATCTATTGGGGGCACCGCCGAAGCTCCCATCCCCTTGTCCGCACGCCGGCGATCGCCGGTGGGACGAAGTCGGGACCAACGGTCAAGCTCGACAAGGGGATAACGCTGCGCAACGGCACACCGGTGACGGTGCCGTTCACGATCCCGCTGCCCCCGGACGCTCCGCCGACCGCCCAGGCAGTGCACTCATCTCTTGCGTGGTTCCTGGAGGCGACGCTGAGCTATTCGAAATGGACACAGGGCATCGAGCAGGTGCGCCTGCCGATCGTGGTCGTCAACGCGCCGTAGGCGTCACGCCCGTAGGCGTCACGCCCGAGAGACCGCCGAGGCCGCCGCCACTTGCTCGGCGGTCGGGCGCACACCGGTGTAGCGCTCGAACTGCTCGGCGGCCTGCAGCGCGATCACCTCGGCGCCGGTGATCACCTTGACGCCCGCTGCGCGTGCCGCCTTGATCAGCGGAGTTTCCGAGGGCATCGCCACGACGTCGAACACAGTGTACGCCTTGGCGATTGCCTCGTCGTCGAACGCTTGCTCGTTTTCCTCTTGGCCACCGGCCATCCCGATCGGGGTGACGTTGACGATCACCGGCGCCCGCAGGGTTCCGACTTCGGGCGCATAGTCGTAGCCAAGCCGGTCGGCCAGCGCGCGGCCCGTCTCAGCGTTGCGCGCGACCACGAAGCCGGTGTGAAATCCGTTGCCCTGGAACGCGGCAGCCACTGCGCTGGCCATACCGCCACTGCCGCGGATGAGTACGGCGTCGTCCGGATCCAGCCCGTGCTCGCCGATTAGCCGTTGGACCGCAATGTAATCGGTGTTCGATGCGGTGAGCCGCCCGTCGTCGTTGACGATCGTGTTGACGGAATGGATAGCCTGCGCTGACGGCTCGATCTCGTCGACAAGCGGAATCACGTCCTCCTTGAACGGCATTGAGACCGAACAGCCCCGGATGCCAAGCGCCCGCACCCCACCGATGGCGGCGACGATGTCGGTGGTCGTGAACGCCTTGTAGATGAAGTCCAGGCCCAGCTCGTCGTACAGATGGTTGTGGAACCGGGTGCCGATATTGCTGGGCCGGCTTGCCAGCGAAATGCACAGCCGGGTGTCCTTGTTCAATGGCGGCCTCCGGCCGACCGCGTTCAATGGCTTTCTCCCGCCGACCGCTTCAATGGCTTTCGCATCAGCCGACTGCCCGCAGGACTTGGCGGGTCACATCGCGGATCTTCGCGGACAGCTCTGGTGAGACGGGCAGCTTGGTGGGTTCAGGGACATCGACGACGGTAGTGACGACGCCAAGGTCATCGCGGTGCCATACCGCGCCGAATCGGTCCAGGATCGCGCGCATCGGGTAATTCTCTGACAGCACCCTCGCCGAGAATCTGCGAATACCGTCGAACCACGCGGCCACCGCGATGGCGTCCATCAGAAACGAGCCCACACCCCTGCCCTGATAGGCGTCGGCGACGATGAACGCGACTTCCGCGGTCGAAGGATCGTTCTCGTCGCGGACGAATCGCGCGTCCGCTACCACCGGCCCATCAGGACCGTCGGTCATCACCCAGACGAAGTGATCGACGTAATCGACCTCGAACAAGTACGTCATCAGGCTCTTCCTGGGAATCCGTACCGACTGGAAACGCCGGTACAACGTCTCACTGGAGAACTCGACCGGGCCGTTCGCGGTGCGTTCGTTGTCCCCCGGCAGTACCGGCCGCAGATACAGCTCGGTGCCGTCAGCCATTCGAACGGGGATCGGCGTGATGAAGGCGGCGAGCCGTTGACGCGCGGTGCGGAGGAGTTTGTCCATCATGTCGGGCACTTCGAGCATGGTGGAGAACGCCTCGCGGCCGCCGACCCAACCGGTCAGCCGTTCGGTGGCGACGACCGTCGCGGTCCGCGGCGCCTGGCGGAGCAGCGCGATTTCGCCGACGATCAGGCCTGGGGTCAGTTCGACGACGGTGTGATGGCCGTCGACTCCGGTGTGCGTGACCTCCGCCTGCCCGGATCCGATGAGCAAGAACGAAACTGCGAGTTCGCCCTGCTGCATGAGCACCTGCCCGGGCGCCGCGGTGAGTGGGCGCAGTTGCGCTGCCAGCGGCACCAGGGCCTCGGTTGAGCAGCCGGCGAATACCTCCAGTGCGGCGAGTTCGTCGGCACGGACAGCAGTCAGGCCGGCCACGCCCCGAGGCTACGGCGTGTTCGTCATGACGGGCAAGGACGCCACGAGCAACGAACGTGGCCGCCAGTGTTTTCCAGCTACCCCGGTCCACGAAGGGCCGTCACGGCGATCCTCCACGGCGCAGACGCGGCGCGCCGGATTCGACGTTCGTCGTGCCTGTCTGCGGAAAGTGCGGCCACCGCCAGCCATCAGAGGCCCGGCGGCAACCCCAGTCTGGTTTGAAATTGACGCTCACGGCAAATAATGTGTGGCGTCGGCAGGCAACGCCGTGAAGCCCGCGCTGTTGCGCAATGCGACGCACGCCTGCCCCCGAGAAGATCGGGACAGCGCCAGGAAAGGCCCAGGCGTTAACCGGCGAATACGTGCTTCAGCTAGCACGAAAACAATTTGCCACAGCGGCTGGGCCTCATATTTACGCAAGAGGAGGAATTTTCAGCAAATCGAATGCATCCGAGCGGACTTCCCATCTACACGTGCGGAGCGCATCATGGGACGTCCCGCCGTAACATCAACTTCGGACGTAAGCGCGCATCGTGGCTCGCTGTTGCCTAAGCTCTAAGCAATTGTCCGCAGGGACAATTAGCAAACGCGCTGCTCGGGGCGCAGAGCCGAGCCGAACAGGAAGGTCGACGTACACGATGTTGGGGTCCTCCATTCCCGCTGTACTGCGCGAGCGCGCCAGTCTCCAGCCGAATGACGCGGCATTTACATTCATCGATTACGAGCACGACGGAACACCTGTTTCCGAAACTCTGACGTGGTCGCACCTGAATCGGCGTGCAGCAAACATTGCGTCCGAACTCAGCGTTTGCGGGGCACCCGGCGATCGGGCCGTCATATTGGCGCCGCAAGGGCTTGACTACATCGCCGCATTCATCGGGTCACTGCAGGCAGGCCTCATCGCGGTGCCACTGTCGGTGCCCCAGGCCGGTGCCCATGACGAGCGGGTCACTTCCGTGCTGCGCGACACCGCGCCCACAGTAATCCTCAGCACGTCATCTGTGTTGGGTGACGTCGCCGAGTACGCCGAGTCGACCGAATCCAAGCCGACGGTTGTTGCGGTCGATTCGCTTGACCAGAGTCCGCGCAAGCGGACCCGCGCCCGCGCCGACTCAGCTCAGGACATCGCCTATCTGCAGTACACCTCTGGATCGACGCGCGAGCCTGCCGGTGTCATGGTCACGAATCGCAACCTGTCGGCCAACTTCGAACAGATCTATGCCGACTTCTTCGTGGACTACGGAAAGGTCGCCCCGCCGGACACCACCGTGGTGTCCTGGCTGCCCTTCTATCACGACATGGGTCTGCTGCTGGGGGTCTGCGTTCCGATTCTGGGCGGACTTCGCACGGTGGTCATGAGCCCGATGTCGTTTCTGCAGAGCCCGGCTCGGTGGATTCAGTTGATGGCGAAACATCCTCACGTGATGAGCGCGGCACCGAACTTCGCGTTCGAGCTGGCGGTGCGCCGAACCACCGACGAGGACATGGCCGGCCTTGATCTTGGCAACGTGCTCGGGCTGTTGAGCGGCAGCGAGCGCGTACACCCCGCGACGCTCCGGCGATTCACCGACCGCTTCGCCCGCTTCGGATTCCGCGAAACGGCGATTCGGCCGTCCTATGGACTCGCAGAGGCGACGGTGTACGTCGCCACCCGCCGCCCCGGCGATCCGCCGGCCATCGTGAACTTCGAATCCGAGAAACTGTCCGCGGGACACGCCAAGCAGTGCTCAACGGCATCCGGGGGCACACCACTTGTCAGCTATGGCAGGCCGGAGTCGAACACCGTGCGGATCGTCGATCCGGACACCCTGACCGAGTGCCCGGCGGGAACGACCGGTGAGATCTGGGTGCACGGCGAGAACGTCGCTGCGGGTTACTGGCAGAAACCGCAGGAGACCGAGCGCACTTTCGGCGGACGGCTCGTCGCGCCTTCGGCGGGCACACCGGAAGAGCCGTGGCTGAGGACGGGCGATCTGGGATTCATCTCCGACAGCGAGCTGTTCATCGTGGGCCGCATCAAGGATCTCTTGATCGTGTACGGCCGCAACCACTACCCCGAGGACATCGAGGCGACGATCCAGGAGATCACGGGCGGCCGGTGCGCGGCGATCTCGCTCTCCGATGCGCGCAGCGAAAAGCTGGTCGCCATCATCGAACTCAAGAAGAAGGGCGATTCCGAAGACGAGGCGTTGGCCAGGTTCAGCGGCATCAAGAGCGACGTCACCTCCGCGATATCCAAGTCGCACGGTCTCAAGGTTTCCGACCTGGTGCTGGTAGCTCCTGGCGCCATCCCGATCACGACGAGCGGCAAGATCCGGCGATCGACGTGTGTCGAGCAGTACCGGCAGGATCAGTTCAGCCGCGTGGACGCCTAGGCATCGAAAAATTCTCGCGGTTACGTGGTCGTTAATTCGGATGAGTTTGCCAGACAGGCCTATTTCGGCACTTTGGTGTGCTGATGCCATGTCGCGGCGAAAGTTATTCATTGCCTACCCGGCGGAGGCTACGTCAAATATTTCGCGAGCCGGTGCAGGGGCCTGCTGGTTCGGCACAAGGAAAAGACATTCACCGCAGTGCGACCTATGATCAATGGGTCTAGACAGGGGAAATTCGTGAGTCTCAAGCAAATTGCCGCCCACGCGGCGGTCACCAGCGCGGCGAGCCTCGTCGGGCTGCTTTTGAGCAGTGCGGTGGCAGCCGCCGATCCGCCCCCGCCGGTGCCGATCGAACCCGGCGTCGTGGATACCGCCGCCGCTGTCGAGCCGCCCCGCGAAGAGGAGCCGGCCCCTGCGGAACCGGTTGCTGCCGAGCCGGCCCCCGTGAACGACAATGCGCCACCGCAGGCGTTGGTTGACCTCGTGGAGACCGCGTATCAGCTACCGCCGCCAGACCTCAGTGCGGTACCTCCCCTTGTGGACGTGAGTGTGCCGGTGGGCTTCGGCCTCGGCCTTCCTGGCATTGGCCTCTCCGCGTTCCCGATCACGGTGGCACCGCCTGGACTTCCACCGCCTCCAGATCTCACCCAGCTGCCGGCGCCACAACTGCCGCCGCCACCGCCGATGCCTCAGTGGCAGCCGACGTTCTGTGGGCCGGGGGTCCCTGGCTTCACTCCGTGCATCTAGGGCTCAGCGGACTTCTTTCCATTCCTTGCTGACCGACTTGTTGAGAAGGAATACCGACGTCGAGTTGGTAAACCATTCCCAGATCAATTTCGGCCAGCCGACCGCATGCGCGCGCCTGCCCGTGTGATAAACGGTGAGGCCGTGTGCGAAACGGGTTCGGCCTACCTTTGACAACCGGCGAAAGAGGTCCATGTCCTCGGCGGCGGCCAGAGTTTCGTCGAATCCGCCGACCTTTCTGAACGCATCGGCGATGATCATTTGAAATTCGCCGCCTGATCCGCCGATGTGGAAGACGTTGTTCTGCAGGCGAAATTGAAGTCCAAGCATCGTGAATACGACCCCGTCGAAGAACGTCCTGGCCTCGGGTGAAACTTTGTAACGCACCGTCAGGGCAAGCAGTCGCTTATGCGCCTCGAACGCCTGCTCCGCCGTCTTGAAGAAATCGTTGATATCGGGAATCACGACGTCCGCGTCGACAAATACGAGGTAGTCCCCGGCAGCAGCGGCCGCGCCCATATTTCTTGCCATCGCTATCGTCTGCCTGGCCGGTTTGTCGTAAACGATGACGTGGTCTGCATATTTTCGGGCGACCTCGATGGTGCCGTCGTGGCTGTTACCGTCCGAAACGATGATTTCGTGCTCGCCGGAGTATGCCGCCAGGCATTGCAGAGTCTGCTCTATTGTCTTTATCTCATTCAGGGTCGGTATGACGAATGAGATCATGACGTGGTCCGTCGAACAATGCTCTTTTCTCAGCTGCGCGACGCGCTTCGCAGGCATCTATCCGCGCCCGCCACCGACGCGCTGCGGTGCGGCTGATGGCAGTCGCAGGATGGTCGACCCCGTGGTCAGCAGTCGCCAATCCTTGAGCCAGTAACGCAACATCCCGTACCGGTAGCGGTACTGAGCGCGTGCCCCGTACAGGCTGAATTGCTTTGCCGTCTTTCGTCCGAAGTGGTTCATGTATGCCATCTCGGTGGCGTAAACCCCGAACCCCGCCACTCTCGCACGAAGGCACAGATCGACGTCCGCGCCCCACGCGAAACGTCCGAATGAGCGTTCGTCGAATCCCCCCACCGCCTGCCACGCCGACCGGGTGATCATCAGGCCGCACGCATCCGAAAACGGCAGCTTGCGCAGTATCGGTTTGGGCCGGTAATCGGCGGCCGGGCCGCGGTAATCGGAGAGGATCCTTTTGTGGCCGCCGATGTCGTCGTACACCGGCACGACAATTCCGGCGTCGTCGGGGATCCGCGGATCGAGGAGGCCGTTGACGAATCCCGGGGACAACCGGGTGTCGTTGTTCAATGTCATCGCATGGCTGTAACCGTTGGCGAATGCGTGACGAAGGATGAAGTTCGAGCCTCCCGCCCAACCCAGGTTTCGGCCGGGGGTGATGACGTGTTCGTCACCGATTCGGGGGTAGTCGCCGCGGTTGTCGATGATAACGAAGTCGGCCTGCTCGCGGCGAAGGTCAGCAATTAACGCGTGCGTATATTTGTGTTGGCCATAGACCGGAATACCAATTAACAGCGTCAATTCGTACCCCCTATAGATTCCCGAGCCCGATGCTAGACGATCCCGGCTCGGTGCTGGGCCCCAATAAGCTCAAATTCACGTCAATAAACACGAACCGTGTTGGACGATGGTTGCCTGCTCAAGAGTACGACACGAGCCGTACAAGGGGAAATGATGAGAGCATGGCGAACCCCGCATCGGGGCAATCACGACTTTGTGGCGTTTGCTCATTACCAGGCAGCAATGCAATCGGCTGACTTCTACACTGAATACCTATTGAATGCGCAGGAGTTCGACGATCACAGCAAATTGCTGGCGCATGCTGTCGGGTTGGCCCCCAGCGACGGCCTCGTCTTGGAGTTCGGTGTGGCGACGGGGCGGACGATCACGATGATCGCCAAGCACTACCGCGGCCAGGTGTTCGGATTCGACTCGTTCAAGGGCCTGCCGGAGTCCTGGTATGGGGACTACCGGCGTGGCACGTTCGCGCGTGATGGCCTGCCGCCGGTACCGGACAACGTCACGCTGGTGACGGGCTGGTTCTCCGACACGCTGCCAAGCTTTCTCGCCGAACATCCAGAGCCCGTGTCGTTTCTGCACGTCGACTCCGACCTCTATTCGTCGGCGGCGCTGGTGCTCACCGAGCTGCGCGACCGCATCGGTCCCGGCACCGTCATCGTGTTCGACGAATACCTCAACTACCCGGGTTGGCAGCGCCACGAGCACCGCGCGTTCGTGGAGTTCATCGAGGCGACCGGCATGCCGTTTCGGTACGACTCGTTTCTTCGCGCGAGCCAGCCGGTATGCGTCGTCATAGAGAACACGGCAGACGGGGGGTGCTGACGATGAAAAAGGTTTTCATCGTCGCGCCAGGCAACGCGGTATCGGGCGGCCCAGAGGTGCTGCATCAACTCGGCGATTGCCTCAACCGGCACGTCCGCAGGGCCTGGATGCTCTACCGCCCATTCGGTAAACCGCACGAAACCCCGGACGAGTACCGGAGATACAACGTCATGCCCGCGCGCCTGCACGACGTCGAGCCCGGCGCCGTGGTGATTCTGCCCGAGGTCTGCGCGTCGCTGGTCGACCGGTTTCCGACGGCGCAGATCTACATCTGGTGGCTGAGCGTCGACTTCTTCTTCGACCAGGCCGCGCATACGCCCCCGCTGGGCATCCTCGGAGCCCGAGCCCTGGTGAAGAACCAGCTCACGACGATGCGGCGACGCGTCGCGTGCCACTTGTATCAGAGCGAGTACGCGCGCCAGTTTCTCGAATCGGCGTCGCTGGGTCCCGCCGTTCACCTCGCGGACTACCTGGCCGAGGAGTACGTCGCTGCGGCAATGCACTCGCACCAGACTCCCCGCGAAAACCTCGTGGCCTTCAACCCGGCCAAGGGGCGCAAGCGGACCAAGGCGATTCTTCGCGCTCTCGACAAGAGCGGGGGGCCCAAACCCCAGATCGTGCCGATTCAGGGAATGACACGGGACCAGGTATGCGATCTGCTGGGACGCGCCAAGCTCTACCTGGATTTCGGCGGGCACCCCGGCAAGGACCGGATTCCGCGCGAAGCGGCCGCGCTGGGCGCGTGCGTGCTGCTCAATCGCCGCGGAAGCGCCGCCAACCCGGTCGACGTTCCCATCTCACCGAATTTCAAGATCGACGACACAGAGCCCGGGTTCGAAAAGCTCGCGGTGGAAAAGATCCACATGCTGATCGAGGACTACGAGCACCAGGCTCCGCAGTTCGACGACTACCGGCATTCGATCGCGATGGAGCCTGCGGCGTTCCTCGATGACGTGCGGTCGGTATTCGGCGACGATCTGTGATAACCCTGTCTGTCGGACATCGTCGTCCCCCTGACCCCGACGGCAATTTCATGAGAGGATGCGGTCAGCAAACTTCCGGCTGAGCGCCCTCCTACTACAAACAGAATTGTGTGAATTCGTGATCGAACTGAATGGCGTTGCTAAGAATTTCGGCGGGTCCGTGACCGCATTGCGGGACGTCAGCTTTTCGGTTCCCACGGGGTCAGTTTGCGCTTTGCTCGGCCATAACGGCGCCGGTAAGACCACAGTCGTCAAAATCCTCTCGACGTTGCTGCGGCCGACCTCTGGCCAAGCGGTGGTAGCCGGATATGACGTGATATCGCAGCCCGAAAAGGTGCGGGCGAGCATTGGGCTCACCGGACAGGAGCCGGCGCTCGATCCGATGCTCACCGGCAGGGAGAACCTGGTGTTGTTCAGCCGGCTGCGCGGTATGCGGCGCAACAGCGCACGACGCCGCGCCGACGAGCTCATCGAACAGTTCGACATGCAGCACGCCGCGGACCGGCGAGTGCACACCTACTCCGGCGGCATGCGACGCCGGATCGATATCGCCGCCGCCCTGGTGGATATGCCGAAAGTGCTGTTCCTCGACGAGCCGACCACCGGGCTGGACCCGCGCAGCCGCCGCGATGTGTGGGCCTTGGTGTCGTCGTTGTCCGCGCAGGACATCACCGTGCTGCTGACCACGCAGTATCTCGAAGAGGCCGACGTCCTCAGCGATTCCATCGTCATCCTCGACGGCGGTCAGGTCATCGCGACGGGAACGGCCGACGACCTGAAACGCCGGATGGGGTTCAGCTACTGCGAGGTGACGCCGGTCAACCCGGCGGACCTGACGCGGATCTTCGCCGAGGTCGCCGACATCGAAGGCGCCGAAATCAGTCATGCGACCAACACCGTGTCGGTGCCGGCCCCCTTGGGTGTCGGCACCCTGACCGAGATCCTTCGCCGGGTCGAGAAGCTCGGCGTCGACCTGCACGACATCTCGCTTCGCAAGCCGTCGCTCGACGAGGTGTTCCTGCACCTCACCCCGTCGTCGAAAATCACCGTATGACGGCGCTGGTTGCTCTCACCGAGCGCACGGTGCTCGCCTCGGTGCGCGACAGGGACTTGCTGTTCGCGGTTCTGGCGCCGGTGGTCACCTTCGTCGGCTTCACCATGGTGCTGCAGAACGTCATCGACACGGGTGGCATGAGCTACGCGCAATATGTCCTGCCCGCCGTGGTGGTCCAGTCGATGCTCTTGGGTGCGCTGACCACCGCGGAGCGGGCCGCGAGCGACCAGCGTGCCGGCTGGGGTGTGCGGCTTCGCACCTTCCCGATATCGGCGGGCGTCCCGCTGATGGCTCGCATGCTCTACTGCCTCATTCGCGGCGCTCTGGCTTTGGTCGCCGCCATCACAGTCGCCTACGTCTTCGGCTTCAGGATGACCGGGGGCCTCGTCTACGCGGCGGCTTTCGTCGTGATCGCGCTGCTGTTGACGTTGGCGCTGTCGCTTGGCGCCGATGCCACCGGGTCTTTCGGCTGGAAGATGGACGCGGCCGGTCAGCTGCTCCTGATCCCCCAACTGCTACTGGTCCTGCTGTCCACCGGGATGGCGCCGGCGACGGCGTTCCCCGACTGGCTGGAGCCGTTCGTGCTCTACCAGCCCGTGTCACAGGTGACCGAAACACTGCGCGGATTCGCCGTAGGTCACGTCCTCGGCGGCAATCTGGCGGCCAGCCTCGCGTGGTGTGTCGGCTTGCTGGTGGTGTTCGGTGTGATCGCGATGCGCATGCAGCGGCGGACGCAATGACCACCACCACACAGCCGCGCACCTCCCTGGTCGTCGAAAGCCTGTTGTTCGCGGGACGTCACGTAAAGCGCTGGCGGACAGAGCCTTTGATACCGATCCAGAGCGTGGTGTTTCCGACGCTGCTGCTGATCATCTATTACCTGCTCATCGGCGAGTCCATGGTGACCATCACCGGCACCGACAACCTGGACGGCTTGGTGCCGATGTGCGCCTTGGCGGGTGGCATGTTCGGCGCGCTCGGCGCGGGTTTCGCCGTTCCCTACGAACGTGCAAGTGGTCTGCTCAGCCGGTTGTGGACGTTCCCCGTGCACCGTTCCAGCGCGCTGGTCGGCAGGCTGCTCGCCGAGGCCGCACGGACGCTGGTGGCAGCCGCGCTGATCACAGCTGTCGGCGTTGCGCTCGGGCTTCGGTTCGAGGGCGGCTGGATCGCGGTGATTCCGTTCCTGCTCGTGCCGGTGCTGGTGGTCGCCGTCTTCGCCACCGTCGTGCTGACCGTCGCACTCGCGGCCGGGCACGAGGTCAACGCCATGTTCACCTGGTTGGCGACGGGGTCCATCGGTTTGGTGTTCGCCAGCGCCGGCGTTGCCCCCGTCGAGATGTTCCCGGCGTGGCTTCAGCCGGTGATCCAATTCCAACCGATGTCACCGGCCATCGAATCGATGCGGGCACTCGCCGCAGGCGATTCCGCGATCTGGCCGTTGACGCTCACCTTTGCGTGGGCATTGGCTTTCGCTGCCGTGTTCGGGCCGCTGTCGATCCGAAACTACCGTCGCGCAGCCGAATCCGGATAACTGGACTACGCGCCCCAGCAGCCGAGGAGCCGGTCCTCGTACTCGTCTCGGCCCGACACCCCCACGAGGCTTGGCTCCTTGGCGGTAGGTTCGTCTGCCGCGTCAGTGCTGCCTTCGTCAGAATCCTGCGGCCGCCTGACGGCGGGTTCTTCCTTGTCGAAGTTCAGTTTCGCCGGCCACCAGTTCGCGTTTCCGAGCAGCACGGCGATGGCCGGCACGGTGATGGTGCGCACCAGGAAGGTGTCGAGCAGCAGACCCACGCCGATGACGAAACCGATCTGCACGGCGCCGACGATGCTGGAGAAGGTCAGGCCGAACATCGAAGCGGCGAAGATCAGACCGGCCGACGTGATGACGCCGCCCGTCGCGCCGATGGTCCGGATGACCCCGGTGCGAACTCCGCGCTCTGCCTCGTCGCGGATTCGCGAGATGAGTAGCAGGTTGTAGTCGGCGCCGACGGCCACCAGCACCAGGAACGTCATTCCCGGTACGCTCCAGGCGATCTCCTGCTTGAGGATGAATTGGAAGAAGACGACTCCGATTCCCAGCGCCGACAGGTAGGACAGGATGACCGATCCGACCAAGTAGATCGGCGCGATGAGCGAGCGCAACAACACGACGAGAATCAGGAACACGACGAGCAGCGTGACGATGATGATGAACTGGACGTCGGCGTCGTAATAGTTGCGGATGTCGTTCTGCACTGACGAGAACCCGACCATCGAGATCTTCGCGTCGGCCAACGTCGTGTTCGGCCGCGCACTTTCGGCGGTCTTGATGATGTCCTTGACCTGATCCATCGAGTCGGTGCCGAACGGGTTCAATGCGGTCTGCACGAGATACCGCGCCGTGTGACCGTCCGGGGAGACGAAAAGCGTTGCCGCCTTTTTGAACTCGTCCTGGGTGAGGATCTGCGGAGGGACATAGAAACCCGACATCGGCGGGTTGGCCGCATCCTTCCTCATCGCCAGCAGGAACGCTGATGCCTGGTCCAGGCCGCCGCCCATGGTCCGCGTTTGATCGACCAGCAGCTGAACGCCCTCGGCGAGCTGGCGGCTCGAATCGGCAAGCAGGTTCGCGCCTTCCTGCGCGGTGGTGAGCTGCTGTTCGATTCCGCCCGGTTGGTCCAGTCCCATCTTGCGCGCGGCCTCGATCGCGTCATTCATCGTGCGACCGAGATCGCGCACCGACTCGTCGAGGGTGTCGGTTCCCTCGGTGGCCTGCAGCTCACGACCGAGTTCGGCGATCTTGCCGAGGGTGCCGTCGTTGTATGCCGTGATGATGCGTTGCAGATCGTTGCGCGACGACACGCATGCCGGGTCGAAGTTGCACACCGGACTGACGTTGAGCGCGTTGACCATTGGCGTCGCCCACACATAGACGTCGGTGATCCGGACCAGGTTGACGCCCATCGCGTCTCCGACCGAACGCATGTTCTTGACCAACGTGGCGGTCTTGTCGATCTCGTCGAGTGTCTTGGTTCCGCCGTATTTGTCGTGCATCTGCTGCAGGGCGGTTGCCAGCGGACGCACGGTGATCATGCCCTGCAGGACAGTGTCGCGAAGCTGGTCGAGGGTGTCGGCGAGTTTATGGGCTCCACCGGACAGCATGTCGAGGTTTCCGTGGTTGTCGGCGATGAGTTTAGACGCGTCACCGAGCTTCGAGCCGACTTCACCTGCCTGGTAAGTGGCTTTGGCTTGCTCGAGCACTTCGCCGGTGGGCCGGGTGATACCGCGCACCATCGCGATGTCGGGCAGCGTGCTCACCCGCTGCGCCATCTGCTCCATATCGGCGAGCGCCTTGGGCGTGCGAAGGTCACCCGGCGACTGGATGAGGATGAACTGCTGGACGGTGCTGCTGACCGGGAAGTGCTTGTCCAGCGCCGCGTAACCCATGTTGCTCTCGGCGTCGGCAGGCAGATTCTTGCGGTCGTCGTAGTTGAACTTGATCAACGCGGTACAGCCTGCCAGCGCGAGCAGGATCACCAGGCTGACGGCCAGGTGCACGACGGGCCTGCGGACGATATGCACCCCCGACTTCCGCCACCAGCGGCCTGTCATGTCCTTGCGGGGCTTGACCCAGCCACGCCGTCCGGCGAGCACGATCAGCGCGGGCAGCAGCGTGACGGACGCGGCGAAGCCGACACCGACGGTGACCGAAAGCGCCGGGCCGACCGTGGAGAAGACACCCAGGTTGGTGAACGCCAGGCCGAAGAACGCGATCGCAACTGTTCCCGCCGATCCCGCGATCACCTTGCCGATCGATCCAAGGGCCTCGACCAGCGCGTCGTCGGAACCCAGGCCCTCACGGATGCATTCGTGGTAGCGGCTGAACAGGAAGATGGCGTAGTCGACGCCCGCGCCCATCATCATCGCGGTCATCAACATGAAGGTCTGCGGCCCCAGACCGAGCACCCCGATGTCGCCGAGGCCGGCCACCACCTGCTGGGCCACTACCAGCGCGACGCCGATCATCAGCATCGGCAGGATCATCGCGACCAGGTTGCGGTACACCAGGATCAGAATGGTGAGCACTATCGCCACGGTGGCGATCTCGATGACGAGTTGGTCGCGCGCGCCGATCTTGTTGAGGTCGTCGAACGTTGCTGCCGGGCCGATGACGTTGGCCGTCAGGGAACTGTTGGCCGTCGCGTCTTTGACGACTTCGACGAAGTTTCGGTAAGCCTCCTGGCCGTCGCCTGCACCCATCGTGCCCTGCAGGCTGACCGGCAACTGCCAGGCCTTCTTGTCCTCACTCGTCATCACCTGCTTCAGCTCGGGGATGGCGATGAAGTCCTGGGTGGAGAGCACATTCGTGGTGTCGGCCTTGAGGCGTTCCACCAGCACCCGGTAGGTGTCTTCGTCCTGCGGGGTCAGCCCGTTGTCGTTGGTCAGGATGACGACGGCGGCGTTCCCGGCGCCTGCCTCGTCGAAGGCGGCCTGCATATCGTTGGCGGCGGTCAGCACCGCGGAGTCGGCAGGCAGCAATCCGGGGGGATTCTTCTGGGCCACCTCCATCAATGGAGGGATGGTCAAGAACAGCGTGGCGGCAAGAACCACCCACGCGGCAATCATCAGAAGAGGGTGGCGAACGATCAACCGGCCCAGCGCCGGAAAACCCGCCTCCTTGAACGCACCGGTGGATATGGCGCGCATCAACATCTCAATCAGGCTACACGGCCGTGGCAGCGAACGAGAACCTTACAAGTTTGCTCGATCCAGGCAGGCGGAACCATTTAATTCTTGAGGATGCGCTGTGGTTGCCGGAGCCCGCATCGGGGTTATCTGTGCTCTAATCGGGGCGTGCTCATGACGACGTCGAACAGCAATCTCCGCAGACGGCCGCAATTGCGGATTCGGGGCGACTTTGCGTTTAGCGTTTGCTGCATATCGCCGTTGATGCGTTCTGCCTCGTAGAGCTCGTTGAGTCAGCCGATGAAATTTGCTGTGGCCGTCCATGGAACCCGTGGCGATATCGAACCCTGTGCCGCCGTCGGGCTGGAGCTGCGCAGCCGGGGCCACGATGTGAGTCTGGCCGTGCCTCCGAATCTTGTTTCGTTCGTCGAGACGGCCGGCCTTGCGCCTGCCGTTTCCTATGGGGTGGATTCACAGCAGCAGCTGGACGCCGATGTGTTCCGCAAGTACTGGAAGATCCGGAATCCCGTCAACATCCTGCGCGAACTCAGGGAGTACATCACCCAGGGGTGGGCGGATATGAGCACGACACTGACGGAAATGGCCGACGGTGCTGACTTGATCCTGACCGGCACGACCTACCAAGAGGTGGCCGCCAACGTCGCTGAGTACTACGGCATTCCGCTGGCTGCCTTGCATTACTTCCCTGCGCGCGCGAACACCCAAGTGCTTCCTTTTCCACTGCCGTCTGCGTTGGTCCGGTCCGGGTGGACGGTGGCCGAGTGGGTGCACTGGCGGGCGTTGAAGGAGGCCGAGGACGCGCAACGACGTGAGCTGGGCCTCCCAAAAGCAACGGTGCGCGCGGTGCGGCGCATCGTCGAGGGCGGAGCGCTGGAGATACAGGCGTACGACGAAGTGTTCTTCCCGGGCCTTGTCAAGGAGTGGGGTCCCGCTCGGCCGTTGGTCGGCACGATGACGCTGGAGTTGGGGACGGATACCGACAACGACGTCGCGTCATGGATTGCGGCTGGTAAGTCACCGATTTACTTCGGGTTTGGCAGCATGCCGGTCCAGTCCCCCGCCGCCGCGCTGGCCATGATCACAGAAGTCTGCGCGGACCTAGGTGAGCGGGCGCTGATCTGCACCGGCGTCGCCGATCTCGGCGAAGCGCCGCCCGCCGAGCACGTCAAGCTCGTGCGGACGGTGAATCATGCGGCGGTCTTTCCCGTATGCCGGGCAGTGGTTCACCACGGCGGCGCCGGAACGACGGCTGCCGGGGTGCGCGCCGGCGTGCCGACGTTGGTCCTGTGGGTCGGAGCCGACCAGCCGTTCTGGGGCACTCAGATCGAACGACTGAAAGTCGGTAAGTCACTGCGTTTTTCGCGGGTCACCCGGGAGTCGCTGCTCGTCGCGCTTCGGTCAGTCCTTGAACCGCAGTACGCCGACCGTGCCCGCGAAGTCGCGGCGCTGTTGACGAAACCCGCCGCCAGCGTCTCGGCGGCAGCGGACCTCCTCGAAGACGCCGTTCGCCGCCGCGTCAGCCGTGCCTCTATTCGATGAAACCGGTCAGGTTGAAGTCCGCGAGCGTGTCCGAAACCTTTTGCAGCAGAACCTGTCTCGAATTCTGCGCACCGGGCGTATAAGCGCGGAAGCTGATATACAACTTTCCGCAGACCCGCCCTGACGTCATGTACAGCTCCCCGGATGCGAGCTCAGGGCTGTTTGCTGTGAGGTTTTGCTCGACCATTCTTATGGTGAAGAAATCGGCCTGAGTGCCGTCGACGTGGGTAGTCGTCTTCTCGATATCACCGAAATTGGAACAACCGACGGGGAGGTCAGCGGCGTTCAGCGCCGCCAACGGCAGTTTTCTGACGACCACCGTCGGCACAAACGGAGTCAGCGGGAAGACCAATTCCTGTTCGGAGAATTTGCCCAATCCCGCAATGATGGTTTGCTTGAAATCGTTACGGATTGTGCGCAGATCCGACGTCACCGGCCGGGGGTCGACCGTGAAATCGATGCCCTTCAATGCATTCGCGCGCAAATCGTTCTCGGTGCGGTCGTTGACGGGGTACGACAAGGTGACCAATTTATCGCTCGCACGAAGCCTGCCGAACTTCTCGGCGAGTTTTGCCGCGAATCCAGCGAGCAGCGCGTTGCTTGTCCCCCCGAGACGCTCTGCACACCCATCCCAATCGGCCAGATCGATATAGACCGTCGCGGTGGGAACATCTACAGGCCGGTCGGGGCCGCGGCGCACCTTCGGCTCCGAGCCTCGTTCGCTCGGCCGGGAGCGGGTGGGGCGGTTCTGCACGGCAAGCTTCGCCATGCCGCCGAGCGCGCGAGCGATTTCTCCCAGCCCGCGAACGGTTTGACGGGTGTCCTCGACCAGGGCCTGTCGCCGGGGCCGCGAGCGCGGCTGCGGAAAACCGAAATCCCGCCGAACGTCGTTGACCGCATCCGTCACGGCAAGACACAGCCCGACCCCGTCGATCACGGTGTGCGAGGCCACCAGGGTGACCGCGGTGCCATAACCCTCGATCGGAAGAACACCGAGGTGCCAGGTCGGGCCGAACTCTGGATGAACGGGTATCCGTCCGCGTTCGTCGAACCAGTGCGCCACGGCTTCGCGCGAACTCGCCGGCTCGGCGAAATCGATGCCCGGTGCCTCATGACATGAAACCCAGCGGTGGCGCCCGAACGGCAACGGAGAGCGCTCGACCCGGCGTCCCAACAGTGCCTTGGCGAGGTTGTCGTGCACGCGGCGCAGCCCGTCGACGTCGAGTTCGCGCCGATACACCCAGGTGGCTTGAATTCCGTGGACGTGGCCGCTGGCCCGCACCCACAGGAACGAGGCCTGGTCCATGAACGCAAGGGTGTTATCAACCGGGGCGACGGGCCGCAGGACCGGCGTGACCATCAGATGATCTCTCCGGTGAGGTCGAACTCGGTCAGCGTCTGTGCGGTCAGCTCACGCAACCGGGCCTTCGAATTCTGCGCGCCCGCCTGGTAGCCAACGATGGAGATCGAGATCTTGCCGCCGATGCGCCCGGCCACCACGACGAGTTGGCCGCCCGCCCGCTCGATATCGGCCCGACGGACGTTCTGGTCGACGCCTCGCATGATCACGTACTCGGCGTCGGTGCCGTCGGGACGACCGACCGCCGGATGGATGTCGCCCAGGTTGGAACACGAAACGGGAAGTTCGGCACCGGATCCCAAGAACTCCTCAACCACACGCTTGAGGCCCCGCTTGGGCACGAACGGAACCAGCGGAAGCAGTTTCAAGGTCTCGTCGGGGGCCTCTCGCGCCGCCTTCAGCGCATGCCGCACGGTGATGCGGGCGTCGGCCAGATCCGTTGTCACCGGGGCGGGGTCGAGGCTGACCGGCGCGAAAATCATCGCGTTCGCCCGCGTATCGTCCAGGCTGGTGCGGTCGTTGAGAGCGATGATCAACGTCACCGAGCCGTCGGGACCTCGGCGCCCCAGATGCTCGCCGAGTTTCGCCGCGAACCCGGCCAGCAGCGAATAGCTGGTCCCATTAAGGGAATTCGCGCGGGTGTCCCATTCCGCCAGATCGACGAAGGCCGTGACGGCGGGCACCACGATGTAGGAGTCACCGTCGCCCGCGGTGATGACGGGCGAGCTCGGCGTGCTCGAAGCGGTCATCTCCTTGCGGGCGCGCAAACCGAGCTTGGCCGCGGCCACCACCGTCCTGGCCGTCTCTGGTGCGCCGCGCAGGGTATCCCGTAGGTCGGTCCATGCGCCGTGAAACCGCTTGCGGGACCGCGGCATCGGGTAACCGATTTCGCGCTTGGTTTCGTGAACCGCCTCGACGACCGAAAGCAGCGCCGCAACACCGTCACCCAAATGGTGCGAGCCCACCAACGTGACCGCGGTCGCCCCGTCGGTAAGCGGCTGCACACCGAGGTGCCAACCGGGTCCCCACTCCGGGTCGACCGGAATCTGCGCTCGTTCGTCGGCCCAGTCGCTGGCCTCCGAGCGTGGGCGTGGCCGCTCGGCGATGTCGATCTCAGCGGCGGGTCCCAACGATGAGACCCAGCGAGGCCGGCCGAATGGCAGCGGCGACCGTTCGATCCGCCGCCCGACCAACCCGTAGCCGAAATTGTCGTGAAAACGCCGCAGCCCGTCCAAGTCGACGGGATGTTCGTAAATCCACAGCATCTGCATGAGTTGCCCGCGCCCCGTCGCACGCAACAGATGAAGCCCCGCTTGATCCATGAAGGGCAGCCGATTGTCCAGCTGCGCATCCGTTTTGGACAAAGAAGGTTTCGACCGCTGGCGGTTGGGACGAATCTGAATGGCCATCTGCTGCTACTCGATTACTCCGGTGAGCCCGAACTCGGCAAGGGTGCGGGCCGCCAGGTCACGCAACTGGGGCTTCGTGTTCTCTGTACCGGGCTGATAAGCGACGACGGTGAGGGAGATCTTGCCGCCGATGCGTCCTGCCAGCACGGTGAGCATGCCGCCTCGTTGCTCGAGGAACCGGCGCGTGACGTGCCGGTCGACTCCACGCAGCATCACGTATTCGGCGTCCGTGCCGTCCACACGTGCCATCACCGGGTCGACCTCGCCGAGATTGGAGCAGGACACGGGCAGATCCTCGAAGCCGAACACCACTCCGGCGCCGCGTTTTACCGCGACCTTCGGGATGAACGGCGTGAGCGGGAGAAGCTGCAACGTCTCGTCGGGCGAGTCCCGCAGCGCCGACAGCGCCCGCTTGATCTCGGCTCGGGCGCCGGACAGATCCGTCGTCACCGGTGTCGGGTCGATGGTGACCGTGGCAATCGACGCTGCATTCGCCAGCGTGTCGTCCGGCTCGCGATCACTGATGGGGACGTGCAGACTGACGGCCCCGTCGCCGGCGCGGCGGCGTCCGATCCGTTCGGCGAGCTTCGCGGCGAAACCGGCGACCAGCGAGTAGCTCGTTCCACCAAGCGAATTCGCGCAGGCATCCCACGCGTCGAGGTCGACGTAGATCGTGGTCGCAGGTGCGACCACATGACGATCGCCTCCGGCTCCCGGAGTCGATAAGGATTGCGATGATTTTGATCGCGTGAATTCATGGCGGCGACGAAACGCCTGCCGCGCCCCCGCGGCAAGCGTGCGGCCCACCTCTGGAAGGCCCTGCACGGTCTCGCGTAGATCGGAACCAACGGCCTGCAGTCGAGTGCGGGAACGAGGCGGCGGATAGCCGAGATCGCGCCTATTGCCTTTGACCGCATCAACGATCGTCTGCAGCGCACCGAGGCCGTCGGACAGACAGTGTGACAGCACCAGGCTGACCGCGGTCGAACCATCGGTCATCGGCAGCACGCCGAGATTCCAGCCCGGCCCCCACTCCGGATCGATTGGCAGCTGGGCACGTTCGTCGACCCAGTCGCTGAGTTCGGCCCGCGGACGGGCACTCGGCGCAACATCGAGCTCGGTCGCTGGACCCAAGGACGAAACCCAGCGGTGCCGGCCGAAAGGCAGAGGCGACCGCTCGATCCGCCTACCGAACAACCCGTAGCCGAAATTGTGGTGAAAACGCCTCAGCCCGTCGAAGTCGACGGCGTGCTCGTACACCCACACGGCCTGCATGACGAGCTCCTGGCCAGTGGCGCGCTGGCCGAGGAACAACAGTTGGTCGGTGAACGAGAGCCGATTGTCGGGACGTGCTGGTGCCATCAGGCCGATCTCAGGTCGACGCCAACCAGATCGGCCGCCATCTCCCCGCGACCCTCGGCGACGCGGACGAATACGGCCTTCATCGCGTCGATGTAGCGGGTGACCGATTCGGCGGCGATCGGGTTGTTCGGGAACGCCACCGTCACCCAGGTGCCGGTACCGAACCTGTTGACCCACATGCCGATTTGATGCGCCGCTCCAAGCTCGCTGTAGATCTTGCCGTTCATCCCGTTCCACTCGGCGACCACAGCCGGAGAAAACGGCGCAAGCGTCGCGTCCATGTAGGAGATCATCGGCACGCCAGGGTCGGGCTCTCGCAGGCCAGTCTCCGACGGCGCCAACTCCAGTACCCGATCGAACGGCACGTGCGCGAGGTCCATGCCCGAGTCGAAGGAAGCTTGCGCTTTGCGGGCCGTGTCAGCGAAAGAGGTTGGGGTGACGCCGAGGGTGATCGGGACAGTGCCGGTGAACCAGCCCGTTGTCATCATCTCCGCGTGGGTGCTGCGGGTACTGGTCGGAGTGATCACGCTGTACGTGTCGGCTCCGGTCAGTTGATGCTCCGCCATGGCGGCCGCCGCGAACACTCCACCGAGGAAACGCGAACCCGCGTCGGTGCAGGCGGATTCGAAGCGGTTCGATTGTTCTTCGTCCATCAGCTGGACGGTGAGCAGATCACCTTCACACGGCACAGACGGATCGCCAAGCGGCAGTGGGAATTGCGGCAGGGTCCCGTTGTTGCCTTGGGCGAACGTGATCCACTTCTGCACCTGTGGTGACTCCACCGTCAGCGCCGAGGTGAACTTGCGCTGCCGGACACAGTAATCGTCGTAGCTTCCGGCCTCGGGCAGCTTGATGGGCGCTCCACCCCCGGCCACAGCGGCGTACATCATGTGGATCTCGACGAACGCCAAACCCATGAACATCGCGTCGACGTGCAGATGGTCGACGCTCATGAAGAAGGTGAAGTGGTCGGCGCGCTGAATGATGCCGAAGCGGAAGCAATCCCATTGCAGCGGAGCGGGAGTGGCCAGGATGTGCTCGCGCCACTCCTCGGATGTCTTCTCACCGTGCTTGGTCGCGGCGAACTTGATGTCGTGGGGGTTGGCCAGCGTCCGCCGGACGACGCGGTCGCTGTCATCGAACTCGAACCAGCTGCGATACGTGTCGTGGCGACGGAGATAGGCGTTGATCACGTACGTCATCGCCCGAATATCGCAGCGCCCGGCGATGTTCCAGGTAGGGATGGTCAACCGCGCCATCTCCGTGCCGCGGGCGGCATGCTCGCGGTAGCTCCGCAGATGCTGGGCCTGCTGATAGCTGGCAGGCACGTCCGATACCGGTGCGTCCTTCGCTTTCGCCAAGGTCGCCGGTGACGGGCTCCACGAAATCAGTTCACCTGGGGCATCCACCCATTCATGGATTCCTTCTAGTGCGAACACTACTTTCCCCTTTAGTCCAGTCCCGTTGTCATGACGGCGCTGCGACGGCTTCATCGGCGGCGAGCGTTTCGCACAGGCTCTCTGCCAGCGCCCGAACGGTGCTGACGCCCATGGAACTAATACGGATTCCTGTTTCGGCCTCGATGCGGGTGCGCAACTCCAGGTTGCCCAGCGAATCGAGCCCGTACTCGGACAGCGGCTTGTCCGGATCGATCGCGCGCCGGAGCAGCAGCCCGACCTGTTCGGCGATCAGCCGGCGCAGGTGCGTCGGCCATTCCTCCCGCGGTAGCGCGGCCAACTCGGCGCGCAATCTCCTTCCCTCCGTAGAGCCTTGGCCTGCGGACTTGAACGCCGATGCGAACGGGCTACGTTGTGCGAACGCCATCAACCACGGTGTTCCCAGGATCGGTGCGTAACCGGTGTAGACGCGGTCGTGACGCAGCATCGACTCGAAGGCGTACGCACCCTCGTCGGGAAGGATCGCTGCGTCACCTTCGGCCAGCGCAGTGCCAAGACCAATCTCGGCCCACGCCCCCCACGCGATGGAGCTGGCCGGAAGGCCCTGGGCTCGACGCCAATACATGAACGCATCCAGCCAGCTGTTGGCCGCCGCGTAAGCGCCCTGGCCCGGCGAGCCCACCAGCGCCGCCGCCGACGAGAACGAGCAGAACCAGTCAAGCGGCTGCGATGCCGTCGCCTGGTGCAGGTTCTGAGCACCGTAAACCTTTGGCGCCCAGTCCCGTTCGACGAGCTCGTCGGTGATGTTGGTCAGCGTGGCGTCCTCGACCACCGCCGCGGCGTGCAGTACGCCCCGAAGCGGCAGATCGGTGGCCGTCGCCGCCGCCACCAGCCGCTCGGCCGTGCCGGCCGCGGCGATGTCGCCGCATTCGACCACGATGTCGGCGCCCGTGGAACGGATCAGCTCGATGATCTCCTGCGATTTGACGCTCGGCTGGCTGCGCGACGTGAGCACGATGCGCCCGCAGCCGGCCTCGGCCATCTTCTCGGCGAGGAACAGCCCGAGTCCGCCAAGACCACCGGTGATGATGTAGGAACCGTCGCTACGGAACGCCGGTACCTGCTCCGGCGGCACCACTACAGCGCTCTGGCCGCTGTGCGCGACGTCGAGCACCAGCTTGCCCGTGTGCTGGGCGCCGCCGATGCACCGGATCGCGCTCGCGGCGTCGGCAAGCGGGTAGTGCGTGATGTCCGGCAACGGCAGTGTGCCGTCGGCGATCAGCGTGTACACCTTCTCCAGCAGGTCACGAACCTTGTCGGGATGGGTGACGGTCATCAGCGCGAGGTCGATCGCGTAGAACGACAGGTTGCGGCGGAACGGGAACAGGCCCATGCGGGTGTCGCCGTAGATGTCGCGCTTGCCGATCTCCAGGAAACGCCCACCGAAGGCGAGCAGCTCGAGCCCCGCACGCTGCGCGGCGCCGGTGACGGAGTTGAGCACGATATCAACGCCGTAGCCGTCGGTGTCCTGGCGGATCTGGTCGGCGAACGCGGTGCTGCGCGAATCGTAGACGTGCTCGATCCCCCAGTCCCGCAACAACTGTCGTCGTTGTTCACTGCCAGCGGTGGCGAAGATCTCGGCACCAGCGGCCTTGGCGACCGCGATCGCCGCCTGCCCAACCCCACCGGTCGCGGAGTGGATCAACACCTTGTCGCCCGACGAGATGCGGGCCAGCTCTTCCAGTCCCAGCCACACGGTGGCGTACGCAAGGCCCACCGCGGCCGCCTCGTGCTCGGCGATCCCCTCAGGCAACGTCGTCGCGAGGTTGGCCTCACAGGTGACGTAGGTGCCCCAGCAGCCGTTGGCCGAGACACCGCCGACACGATCGCCGACGCGGTGGGTCGTCACACCGGGCCCGACCGCGGTGACCACGCCGCCGAACTCGGAGCCGAGCTCGGGCAGCCGGCCGTCGAAGCTCGGGCACCGCCCGAATGCGACGAGGACGTCGACGAAGTTGATGCTGGACGCGCTGACCGCGACCTCGATCTGGCCTGGCCCTGGCGGAACCCGGTCGAACGCAACCAGTTCCAGCGATTCCAGGTCGCCGGGCGTACGGACCTGTAGCCGCATACCGGCGTGTTCGTTCTCCGCCGTCGTGGTCTGCCGCTCGTCGGCGCGTAGCGGGGCAGGGCACAACCGTGCGGTGTACCACTGGCCGTCGCGCCAGGCGGTCTCGTCTTCGTCCGAACCCGTCAGAAGCTGGCGGGCCAGCTGCTCACCGTCGGTGGCCTCGTCGACGTCGATCTGGGTGGCGCGCAGCCGGGGATGTTCCATCCCGATGGCCCGCACGAGGCCACGCAGCCCGGCGTGCTCCAGGTTGGGCACGTCGTCGGCGGCGACGGATTGCGCATTGCGGGCCACGACGTACAGCCGCGGCGGCTCACCTGGCGCTTCGGGCAGCTCGCGGGTTATCCGCACCATATGGCGCACGCAGTCGCCGCCGCGGATCCCCGCATCGGCGTCGGCACTGGTCGGTCCCGTCACGACGACCACACCGGTGATTGCCTGCTCGGCCAAGTAGGACGTCAGCAGCTCGGCATTGGCGTCATGGTCGCTGCGTTGCGACCATGACATCGTCGTGCACTCCGCACCCGCAGACTTCAGCGCGTCGCCAAGGCTTGCGCCCAGGGCGTTTCCGTTATCGCTTGCATTGATCAGCAGCCACGACCCCGCATCGACGTGCTCCCCCTCGGGCACGTCACGTGGCTGCCACTCGATGGTCAACAGGCGATCGTTGAGCACGCGATCCGCCTGCGCTCCCTCGGAGACGCCGGTGCCGAGCTGCAAACCGGTCACGCTCAGCAGGACAGTGCCGTGTTCGTCGAGCACCTCGAGGTCCGCTTCGATCCCGTCGGCGTCGACCTTGACGATGCGGCTGTAGCAGTAGTGCGCATTTCGCGCGGACGCGTACGCCCGCAGCCTGCGCACGCCCAGCGGCAACAACATGCCGCCCGAGGCCGCACCCTGGACGTCCGGGTGCGCGACCACTGATTGGAAGCAAGCGTCCAGCAGTGCCGGATGCACCCCGTAGCCGCGTTGCTGTGACCTCACTGGGCCCGGCAACGCAACGGCGGCAAGCACTGTGCTTGCCGACCCCTCGGGGATGTATGCCGACGACAGCCCCGCGAACGCCGCGCCGTGGTGAATGCCGACCGTCGCGAAACCCGCCCGCAAGTCGGCGCCGTCGACGTCGTTGGGATGCGCCGTGAGCAGAGCGTCGATGTCGTGGGTCGCCGGCTCGTCCTGCGCGGTGTCGGCGTGCAGGACGGCGACGGCCCGCCGGGTCCGTTCGCCCTCTTGATAGGTCTCGACCGCGAACTCGACGACACCCGGGGAGACCGCAGACGCCGAGGCGGACACCGGGGTCTCCTCGTCGAGCAGCAGCATCTGCTCGAAGGTCACGTCGCGGACCTCGCTGGCGTCACCGAGGACGGCCCGTGCGGCCGCCAACGCCATCTCGCAGTACGCCGCACCCGGCAGGACCGCGACCTGGTGTACCTGGTGATCGCCCAGCCACGGCTGCGCCTCGGTGCCGACCTCGCCCTGCCACAAGTGGCGCTCGGGCTCCTCTGGCAGCACGACGTGCGAGCCCAACAGCGGATGCACCGCAACCGTGCACGCCCCACGCACATTGGCGTCGTGACCGTCGCGGTCCAGCAGCAGCGAGGTGTGAGTCCAGGTGGGCAGCGGGACATCGACCAGCCGCCCGGCCGGATAGAGCGCCGAGAAATCCACGGCGGCTCCCACGCTGTGCAGGTCTGCCACGAAACCGCGCAACCCGAGTGGCAACTCTTGCTCGCGGCGCATCGCGGCGAGCACCGCAAGCGGCACGTCCAAACTCCGCGCCGTCTGCTCCACCGCGTGAGTCAGCAGCGGATGCGGTGACAGTTCCGCGAAGACCCGGTGCCCGTCCTCCAAGGCGGCCTGCACCGCGGCAGAGAACCGCACCGCGTGGCGAAGGTTGTCGACCCAGTAGTACGCGTCCCACTCCGCGAGGTCGCGCGGATCGTAAAGCGTCGCCGAGTAATACGGGACTTCCGGCTCCATCGGGCTGATATCGGCAAGAACCTCGGCGAGTTCGTCGAGGATCGGATCGACTTGCGGTGAGTGAGAAGCGACATCGACGGCGATCTCGCGTGCCATCACGTCACGCTGATCCCACGCCGAGACCAGATCGCGAACCGACTGCGTGGCGCCGCCGATGACGGTCGACTGCGGCGACGCGACCACGGCCAGCGAGACGTCGGTGACGCCACGCGCCGCCAGCTCCGAAAGCACTTGAGAGGCGGGCAGTTCCACGGACGCCATGGCCCCGGAGCCGGCGATGCGCGACATCAGCGTCGAGCGCCTGCAGATGACCTTCACCCCGTCCTCGGCGGTCAGCGCGCCTGCGACGACGGCCGCGGCCACCTCGCCCATGGAGTGCCCGATGACCGCGCCGGGGGTGACCCCGTACGACTTCATCGTCGCGGCCAGTGCAACCTGGACCGCGAAAACGGTTGGCTGAACGCGGTCGATTCCGGTGACCGTTTCGGGCGCCGACATCGCTTGTGTCACAGAGAAGTTGGATTCCCGCGCGATCAACGGCTCGAGCTCGGCGATCGTGGCGGCGAAGACCGGCTCACGTGACAGAAGCTCCGCGCCCATCCCGGCCCACTGTGAGCCCTGCCCGGAGAACACCCACACCGGTCCGCGGTCGTCGCTGCCCACCGCAGGCTGGTACGGGGTTTCAGCGTCGGCGACCTCGCGCAGCGCCGTGATCAGTTCGTCGCGGCTGCTGGCGATCACCGATGTCCGCACGGAGCGATATCCGCGCCGGCGCGTCAACGTATAGGCCAAGTCGGAAAGGTCGATCGCGGGTCCGCGGCCGTTTCCGTCTCCGCCCTTGGCCAACCAGTCGGCCATCCGGCCTGCGGTCCTGCGCAGTTCGGGCGCCGAGGTGGACGTCAACGGGAACAGCAGTGGTCCTGCCACGCTGGGCTGCGCGGGCGGAATGTTCGACGTCTCTGGCGCCTGCTCCACGATGGCGTGCACATTGGTCCCAGACAGCCCGTAGGCCGAGACGGCCGCGCGCCGCGGTTGTTCGTCACTGGTCCGCCAGAGCGTGTTCTCCTGGGGCACAAACAGTTTCGTGTCGACCTTGGCGAGTTCATCAGGAAGACGGGTGAAGTGCAGATTCTGCGGTATCACGCCGTGCTGAACCGACAGCACAGCCTTCATTACGCCGAGAGCGCCTGCGGCGGACTGGGTATGTCCGAAATTGGTCTTGACCGAGCCAAGCGCACACGGGCCGTCGGTGCCGTACACCTCGGCCGCGCTCGCGTATTCGAGGGGGTCCCCGACGGGCGTGCCGGTGCCGTGGGCCTCCACCAGGCCCACGCTGCTGCCCTCGATGCCCGCGGCTGCGAGCGCCGCGCGGTACACCGAGACCTGGGCGGCTGACGAGGGTGTCGCGATGTTGACGGTGCGCCCGTCATTGTTGGTGGCGGTGCCGCGGATGACGGCCAGGATCCGGTCACCGTCGTCGACCGCATCCTCGAGCCGCTTGAGCGTCAGCACCACGGCGCCCTCCGCGGAGACGAAGCCGTCCGCGTTCTCGTCGAAGGCATGGCAGTGGCCGGTCGGCGAGAGCATGCCGGCAGCGGAGCCTCCTGCGGCCTTACGCGGTTCGAGGAGCACCGAAACACCACCGGCCAGGGCAAGGTCGCTCTCACCGTCGTGCAGGCTGCGGCAGGCCATGTGGATGGCACTGAGGCTCGACGAGCATGCCGTGTCGACGGTGACGGCGGGACCGTGGACTCCCAGCGCGTAGGCGATACGGCCGGACGCAAGGCTGAAACTCGTTCCGGTGAACCCGTAGGGGCTCTCCAACGTGCGGGTGTCGGCGGCCAGATGTGCGTAGTCGTTGTGCGTAAGGCCCATGAACACGCCGGTCTGCGAACCGGCAACGGTCGCCGGGTTCAAGCCGGCATGCTCCACGGCCTCCCACGAGGTCTCCAGCAGCAAGCGGTGCTGCGGGTCGATCGCGGTCGCCTCACGCTCGGTGATACCGAAGAAAGCGGCGTCGAAGGCGGAGGCATCGTCGAGGAAGGCGCCCCATTTGCTCACCGACCGGCCCGGCACGCCGGGCTCGGGGTCGTAGTACTCGTCGGCATCCCAGCGGTCCCGGGGAATCTCGGTGACAAAATCGCCGCCCTGCAGCAACGCTGCCCAGAGCTGTTCAGGGGAGTCGATACCTCCAGGAAGGCGGCATGACATTCCAATTACAGCAACTGGAATAACGCGCGCTTCACCCACTCGGTATACCTCTTCTCAGCATGCGGTCAGGAAACTGCAGTCGAATTAATATAGGGGCTAAGTCGCCCCTCGTCTCAACTTCACTGGACCAATGGGACCGCGGGACGGCACCGATTCTGCGCCGCATGCAGGTGAGCGTCATAAATGGCGAAAGCCGACAACCAATGTTGTCGGCCTACCCAGCCGCAGGTACAGAGACCCTGCGAGCGAACAAGACCTCTGCCGACCGCAACAGTCCCACTGTTTGCACAGCTTTGCGATGCGGACCCGTCCAGCTCCGCAAAGTCCCATATTCGATCAAGATCAGGACGGCCAGAGGCCCAATCGGGCGCCCCGCCCGTTTGCGACGGGTAGGTTAGAACCGACATGCGGGCCAATCTAGCAGCCCGTTCCCAGAGTTGGGACATTATTCCCAGATTCGCCACTGTGTCTCGCACATCCGCTGCAACCGGGCGCTCTGGCAAATATCCGCCCCGCCCGATACATCGCAATATCGTCGCTTCATGCACTGCAGGGAGAGCCCCGGCAAATAGTGGCTAGGTGCTACGCATCGGCGTGGCTAACGGCGAAGTCGCAGCACAGCCAATGTCGCCGCGATTCACCTACCAGGACCGATGCGCCGCCGACGCTATGAGGGAGACCTGCGGATGCGAAGGAGTTGTGATAGTGAGAGAGAGAATCGACGCGAGCTATCCGGGGCTTCCGATCCGGTTCGACCATATGAACCGCCGAGACATGGTCATTTACGTCAAATTCACCCACGGCACGGTAAGAATGGCAAATGGTACGGCGATATTCCGCGGACGAGAAATTCTCCAAAGAATTGCGAGCAACGCGAAGGTGCTCCTCGTCGTGAGGCTCTAAGATTGGCTAACTTTGTTCCTGCAGTGAGGTCCACCACGCATGGCGCTAGCAACACTCATCGCGATCACCCTCGCGTGTGTGGCGTGGAGTCTGTGGATACGGCGTCTCACCTGGAGGTGCCGGTGGGAACTCGCCGCCACCCTCAACATCGCGCTACAGGGCCTTGCCGTACTGCTGATGTCGCCGCTTGCATCGGAGACGCTCGGACGGGCGTTGTTTGAACTCACCGGACATTGGAATCTCGAAGACTACATCGGCCACGACTGCTACATCGTCGCCGCATCGGCGATCGTCTACAACGCGATCGGTCGGCTCGCCGACGACCACAAGATGGCGCTGCTCTTCAGGCGGCACATCGAGTTGCCTGCCACGCTGTGCGTGCCCCTGCTGCTGGCGTTGTTCTCGATCGGCAACGGAGCGGCTATCTATCGGCCGGACTTCTTCGAAGTGCCAACGGATTTCTGGCTGAGCACCTACTGGCTGCTGCTCTGCGGCACTCTGATCTATCTGCTGGCGTATGGCTCGCGGGCGCTGCTGATTCTGCGGTCGGATCCGCGGTCGCGGTTCATCGCCACCTGGTATCTCGCCGCATCGGCGGCCGGGATCATCGCCTGTGCCGTGCGGATCATCACCGCATATGTTCCGCCGCTGCAGGCGCTGGACGGCGGCACCCTGGTGTGGTTCTTCGCCTGCACCTGCGGCGCCGGATTCGCGCTGGCGTCGGCGCATTCGTGGCGCATCAAGACCAGGTGGTTCAGCCGTTCGTCGAGATAGCGACGGGCGCGGGTCGGCCGTGGCATCAGCCACCGCCCAGAAGGCAGGTCGCTACGTGATGTGCTGCATCGACGTCAGTCACGACCGGCCCGCGTCGGCACGTTATCACAACATCTGAACAGGTGGACAGATGATGTCTTTCGCTCATAGGCTCGGATGCATGGCTGAGTACATACTTCCCGACCTGGACTACGACTACGGCGCGCTGGAACCGCATATTTCGGGCCAGATCAACGAGATTCACCACAGCAAGCATCACGCCACGTATGTGAAGGGCCTCAACGACGCCATCGCCAAGCTCGACGAGGCGCGTGCCAACGGTGACCATGCGGCGATCTTCCTCAACGAGAAGAACCTGGCGTTCCACCTCGGCGGTCACGTCAACCACTCGATCTGGTGGAAGAACCTGTCCCCCAACGGTGGAGACAAGCCCACCGGGGAACTCGCCGCCGCCATCGATGACCAGTTCGGATCGTTCGACATGTTCCAGGCGCAGTTCACCGCGGCAGCCAACGGGCTGCAGGGTTCGGGCTGGGCGGTGCTGGGTTTCGACACGCTGGGTCAGCGTCTGCTGACGTTCCAGCTCTACGACCAGCAGGCCAACGTGCCGCTCGGCATCATTCCGCTGCTGCAGGTCGACATGTGGGAACACGCGTATTACCTGCAGTACAAGAACGTCAAGGCCGACTACGTCAAGGCGTTCTGGAACGTCGTGAACTGGGCCGACGTGCAAGAACGGTTCGCCGCCGCCAGCAAGGCGCAAGGCCTGATCTTCTAGCCGGACTTGGCGGACCAGCTCAAAGGTGGTGGAGCTAAGGGGAATCGAACCCCTGACCTACTCGATGCGAACGAGTCGCGCTACCAACTGCGCCATAGCCCCTGGTACCGGTAGCAGGTTACCAGCCGTGGCACACCCGCCGAAATCGAGCGACGGGCCTTGAGTTACTGGCCAGCGGCGTGCGGCAGGTCGAAGCTACGCGAGAACGGGGCGTAGTCGAGATGCTCGAAGATCGGGTCCTCGTCGTCGATCTCCAGCACCACAGAACCCGGCCGTCGCAGCCGTGACGGAACCACGTCGAACTCACGATCGTCGGTGTTCTCCACCCCGAGCCGGGCCCGCGCGACGCGCTGTGCGCGGCGCCGACGCAGCCGCTCCTCGATGCGCGTCTGCCGCCGCAGATATGCCAGGTAAAGCACCGTCACGGCGCCGATCGAGCCGAACGCCCACCACGCCGCCGGGGCCACCGTGACCGCGGCCGCGGCCGAGGCCACCACCGCGACCGCAAGGACCGTGAGCATGCGCTTGCGGAACTTGTACTTGCGGGCGCTCACCGCCGCCGCGGTCTTGGACTCATGCCGGCGCCTGCGTGCGGCGCTCAGCGAGTCGGCCAAGTGCAGTTCGGTCTCCGACGGGGCCTCCAGCCCGGATGAATCGGCAACGTACTCGTACTCGTCGTCGACGTCCTCGGGCTCCGGTTCGTACTCGTCGGCCGGCTCGTCCTCGGCTTCGGCCTCGAATTCGAGTGCTAGTTCGTCAATTTGGCCTTGCTCCCCGGGGGTCTGTTCCTCTACTGGCGAGGTTGCTGACACCCCGACTGGCAATGCGCCGGAGTCTTCGCCGACGACATCCACATCGAGGTAGTCCGGTTCAGCGTCGTTCTCGATGACCGCCTCTGCCACCACCACGGAGCGCCCCGGCGATTCGTGTTCGGCCTCGTCGAGGTCGTCTTCAAGATCGACATCGTCGAGATCCTCGTCGGACTGTTGCCAGTCCGGGTCGCTGCGGTGCCCGGCCGCGGGACCGGTGCGCTTGAGCAGCCGGCTGTTACGGCTGCTGTTGAGCACCCGCGTCGCCAGGGCGACGTCGCTGGTGCGGCGGACGGCATCACGCTTGCTGATCAACATCGGCACCAGCACGAAGAGCCAAAGGACGACAAGGGAGATCCACAGGAGGGATTGGGGGATGCTTGGCATGTCGCCGGCTCCTTTCCCCATCAGGCTAGGTCGGTGACCAGCGCATCCGTGGGCGGCGCGCCGAGGTCAATTACACACCTGTAATTCACACCTGACAAGCACCATTAGTCACAAATGTCACATCTGTCACAAGAAGGGCGGTTTGCGGCCGGGGTTCAGGCCCAACTCGCGTGGCCCTCGCGGACCAACGTCGAGGCTGCCGAAGTGTGAAGTTCTTCGACCGTGATGGCCACCAGCAGGTGATCGCGCCACGCGCCGTCGACCTCCAGATAGCGTCGCAGCAGCCCCTCTTCCCGGAATCCCACCTTGGCGAGCACCGCCCGGCTCGCGGCGTTCTCGGGGCGAACCGTGGCCTCGACGCGGTGCAACATGACCGGCCCGAAGCAGTGGTCCAGGCCAAGGGCCAGCGCGGCGGTCGCCACGCCGCCGCCGGTGGCCACGCTCGCTACCCAATATCCGATCCACGCCGACCGCAGCGCGCCGTGTGTCACGTTGCCGATTGTCAGCTGGCCGGCGAACACCCCGTCCACCTCGATCACATACGGGAGCATCCGGCCCTTGCGCGCCTCGGCTCGCAGCCCAGAGCACACC
>NZ_DASSCY010000132.1:0-2626 GCF_035697385.1 Mycobacterium sp.
CGAGCATTGGGCTTGAACATCGCGGTGCCCACGTAGCGACCGATGAAGTAGCCGACCTGTCCACCGAGGACGGCGGCGATCGGGATGAAGACCAGCAGTTGCCACAGCTGGAAGTTGGCCTGGCCCGCAGCGGCGGTACCTGCGGCGAGCATGCCCGCCACAAAAAGCAATGTGTCGCCGGGCAGGATCGGGAACAGCACCCCCGACTCGACGAAGATGACGACCAGCAGCCCCACCAGGGCCCACGTCCCGAAGTAGCCGATGAGCTTGATCGGGTCCAGGAAATCCGGCATGAGCGCCAGCTGGTTGGCGGCGGCAGAGACGGCCGTGGTGGTCATGGCACACCAAGATACCGGCGAGCTGTACAGAGGCCCGTTGACCAGGTGTGCGCGGCCGCTGCCGGCGATATGGTCGGCTCATGCCCACGCACAAAGCCGTTCAAGTTGCGGCGGCAGGAGCGCCGCTCACCCTTACCGATGTCGACACCACCTCGCCTCCGCGTGACCACGTCCGGATCGCCGTCGCGGCCTGCGGCGTTTGTGGAACCGACCAGGGGATCGTCCATGGTGGCTTCCCAGACATGAGCTGGCCGGTGATTCCGGGACATGAGGTCGCGGGGACGATCGCGGAACTCGGCGAAGGTGTCGAAGGGTTCGCCGTCGGCGACCGGGTGGCGGTCGGCTGGTTCGGCGGCAACTGCAACAGGTGCGTCCCCTGTCGCAAAGGCAAATTCATGCAATGCGACAACGGGCAAGTGCCCAGCCTGGCTTACCCCGGGGGCTACGCAGAGTCGATCACCGTGCCCATAACCGCGTTGGCCCGCATCCCCGACGGATTGTCGTTCGCCGAAGCTGCTCCGATGGGCTGTGCTGGGGTCACCACCTTCAACGGCCTGCGTCAGAGCAAGGCCGTCGCGGGGGATCTCGTCGCCGTGCTCGGCATCGGCGGGCTCGGACACCTCGGTGTCCAGTGGGCGCGGGCGATGGGATTTGAGACCGTCGCGATCGCCCGCGGTGCGGACAAGGAGGCCAGCGCTCGCGAACTCGGCGCCCACCACTACATCGACTCGACGGCGACGGACGTCGCCGGGGCTCTGCAGTCCCTCGGTGGCGCCAGTGTCGTGCTCGCGACGGCGGCGAACTCCGCGGCGATCGGTGGGACGGTCGGGGGCCTCGGCCCGGAGGGAGAACTCGTCGTCGTCGGGGTGACCGCCGACCCGATGCCGATCAGTCCGGTTGATCTGATTCTTGCGGGCCGGACGGTGACCGGGCATCCATCGGGCACGGCGCGAGATGTGGAGGAGACGATGCACTTCGCCGTACTGTCGGGTGTGCGTGCATGGATCGAGGAGCGACCGCTGGCTGAGGCGGCCGAGGCATACGCCGCGATGGGTGAAGGCCGTGCCCGCTACCGGATGGTCCTGACAATGTGAGCTCGCCTCGTTCTTGAGATACTGCGCAGACATCTGCATTCGCCGAGAGGAACCGTCATGCCCATCGCAACGCCCGAGGTCTATGCCGAGATGCTGGGCCGGGCAAAGGAGCACTCGTTCGCGTTCCCGGCCATCAACTGCGTGGGCTCGGAATCCGTTAATGCCGCTATCAAGGGATTCGCCGATGCGGGCAGCGACGGCATCATCCAGTTCTCCACCGGCGGGGCGGAGTTCGCCTCCGGCCTCGGCATCAAGGACATGGTGACCGGCGCCGTCGCACTGGCCGAGTTCGCCCACATCGTCGCAGACAGGTACCCGATCACGGTCGCGTTGCACACCGACCACTGCCCGAAGGACAAGCTGGACACCTACGTGAAACCGCTGCTGGCCATCTCGCAGAAGCGCGTCGCCGAGGGCCGCAACCCGCTGTTCCAGTCGCACATGTGGGACGGCTCGGCGGTGCCGCTCGACGAGAACCTCGAGATCGCCCGCGAGCTTCTCAAGGAGGCCGCGGCCGCCAAGATCATCCTCGAGATCGAGATCGGCGTGGTCGGCGGCGAAGAAGACGGCGTTGCCCACGAGATCAACGACAAGCTCTACACCACCCCTGAGGACTTCGAGAAGACCATCGAGGCCCTCGGCGCAGGCGAGCACGGCAAGTATCTGCTGGCCGCGACGTTCGGCAACGTGCACGGCGTGTACAAGCCGGGCAACGTCAAACTGCGCCCGGAAGTTCTGGCCGAGGGGCAGAAGGTCGCCGCGTCCAAGCTCGGATTGCCCGAGGGCGCAAAGCCTTTCGACTTCGTCTTCCACGGCGGGTCGGGCTCGCTGAAGTCCGAGATCGAGGATTCGCTGCGCTACGGCGTTGTGAAGATGAACGTCGACACCGATACCCAGTACGCGTTCACCCGCCCGCTGGCCGGACACATGTTCGCCAACTACGACGGTGTGCTCAAGATCGACGGTGAGGTCGGCAACAAGAAGGTCTACGACCCGCGCAGCTACCTGAAGAAGGCCGAGGCGTCCATGAGCGAGCGGGTGGTCGAGGCGTGCACCGACCTACACAGCGCGGGGCGGTCTGTTTCTGCCGGCTGACCCGGCTAGAGTCTGACCGGTGAAGCGTCCAATTCTGATCGCCCTCTGCTCGTTCGCGGCCGTCTTGGGATCGCTTGCCGTCGCCTCACCGGCCGCGGC
>NZ_DASSCY010000133.1:0-2694 GCF_035697385.1 Mycobacterium sp.
TGCGTTGTGGTCGTCGGAAAGAGGGCAAGTCGAACAGGATCGCACGCGGCCGGCAGGTGGTCAACTGTTTTGCTGCGATGCTGGTGAGGTTTGGTCGGCGGTCTTGATGCGGACGGCGGCAGTGGTAGCGGACGGGGTGCATGTGCGTCCCTCGGAGAGCCGGGATATATCGCGCGGCGTTTGGTGCCGAGCATCGGCCACTTACTGCCAACGCTAGAGCCCCGTCGGCAGGGACCGGCCTCCCACCAGCGCGCGGATGACCGATGGCCCGGTAGTGTGCGCCTTGGCCGCCGCCAGCGCCGCCCGCAGCGTTGCCGCCGTGTTGACCGTGGCGACCTGTGTGACGCCGAGTGCCTGGGCGAACGCGTCGAAGTTCCAGTCCGGCAGCACGTTGTAGGGCAGCGGCGGCTGCGACAGGTTGGTGTAGTAGCCCGGACCCAGCAGAAACTGTTCGATCCCGTAGAGGCTGTTGTCGATGATGACGATGATCGAATTATGTTGGTAGCGCACCATTGTCGAGACGGCCTGGCCAACCATCTGGAAGCCGCCGTCGCCGATCAGCACCAACGGCCGCTTGCCGCCCGGCACGGCCGCGCCCACCGCCGCACCGACCGAATGCCCGATCGACGCCCATATCGCGTTCACGATGAACGAGTCCTGGGCGGGCATTTTCCTCCGCGCTGCCGGATAGATGCCGAGGAAGGTGTCGGGTATGACGACGAATGACGGATCGAGGAACTCCGGCTCGGCGACCACGTCGAACACCTGCTGATATCCCAGCTCCGGTGTCGCGGGCGCGGGCGGATCCACCGGTGTTGCGACGCCAACGGTGTAGGCGACCGGACTGACACCGATGGATTGGCTGTCCAGTGCCGCGACCAGTGCCGGTAGCCCGACGGATTTCGGTGTGCCCCCGCGGAATACGGCCACGCCGTCCCACACCCGAATCGTCTGGTTGGCCTTCGGGATCATCAGGTTCGCATGATTCGAACCGAACACCGAACCGAGCGCGACGATCAGCCCGGCCTGCTGTATCAACGTCTTCAGTGCCGCGGGTGCCCGATCACCGTTGAAGACGCCGACGAAGCGCGGATGATCTTCGGGCAATACCGATTTGCCTACCAACGTGGTTGCCCACCTGACCTGGAGTCGGTCCAGGACGGCCAGCACCTGCGACGCGAGGCGGTACCGCTGGACCTCTTCGCCGACGATGACGACGGGGTTCGCTACCGTGTCGAGTTCTTGCAGGATCGAAGTCGCGACGGCGTCGGCGTCGCCGGCCGGTACCGTCACATCGATCGCGCCGACCGGCTGAGGGCACGCCGAATCCAGCTGCGCCATGGGTATTTCGAGGTACACCGGGTGCTTACGGATCAGGGCTGCCGCGATCGCGTCGTCGACGACCTGCGGGAGGCGGTTGATGTCCGTCTCGCGCTCGCTGAACACGGTGATGTTGCGGAAGACGTCGAGGTCGGTGTGCGGCCGTCCCATCGAATGCGAATACACCACGCCCGTCGTGTTCTGGTCGGTGATGTTCTTGTCCGACGGTCCACCGTTGATCACCACGATCGGGCTGCGTTCGATGTAGGCACCCGCGACCGCGTTGGCGATGCTGAGCGTGCCAGGACCATACGACACCGCCACCGCCGACAACCCCCTCACGCGTGCGTATCCGTCGGCCGCATAGCCCGCTTCCAGGTCGCTGTTTGTCACCACTGTCCGGAAGTTCGGGCGCCGTGCGGCGGCGTTGAAGACCGGCGCGCAGAATACGGCCGGCACCCCGAACAGGGCCTCGACGCCGTTCTGGGCAAGGCGCTCGATGATGTAATCCGCGACGACGTAGGGCATCGGCTACCGGTACTCGTCGCCGTATTCGGGCAGCATCCATGGCCGGGGCGTGACTCGCAGCGTCGTCGCGCCCGCGAAGACGTCCTTGGCCAGCGCAAGGATCGTCTGGCACATGGCCGGATCCACGGTGGGATCCCCGGCGCCCACCTCAAATGAGCCGCCGACGACCACGTGGTCGGCGCGCGGGACCACATACGTGCGGTCGGAGCTATACAGGTATTCCAGGTTCAGCTGCGGCCGCAGCAACACCAGGTGGCCTTTGATCGGAACGAGCTTGGTGTCATTGAAGATCTGCGCCGAGCCCAGCCCGGTGCAGTTCACGACGATCGGCTCGGGCAATTGGCCGACGTCCGCCGCTGAACGAAACTCCTTGTGCGTGAACGGCACTGATGCGACAAGGTCATCGCGCAGCTTGTTGAGGAAGATGGGCGGTTCCACCAACAGGGTGTGGTAGCCGAAACCCGGCTGACTGAGCTGGGCGAAGGGCAATTGCGCATACGCCGTCGGTGGCGGAATCACGTCGTGGGGCACCTTGTCGAAGCTCGTGCCCGATCCGTGTTTCGAATAGTTGATGACCTTCGAGACACCGAATCCCTGGCCGATTCGGTCGCGGTGCATCGTGAACGACGTCCGCAGAATGTTCTCGAATCGCTGTTTCGCCCCCGGGACCGATCGGTCGTACTCGACGAATGATGGTTGCCATTGGCCGCCCGCGATATCCGACGTCGTCAACTGCAGCGCCGAGGCGTAAATCCGGACGGTGAATCCCGCTTCCACCAATAGCGTCGCCGCGGTCAACCCCATCACGCCGGCGCCGAGCACCGCGACCTGTCCCAGCGCCGCGCC
>NZ_DASSCY010000134.1:0-6607 GCF_035697385.1 Mycobacterium sp.
GTCGTTGCCGGGGCAATCCTTGCCGTCCTGATCAACGCCACGGAGCCGTTTCGCGTCCCTCTGGGAATTGCCCTTGGAGTCCTCGCGATCACCCTGCTAATCGCCTACGCCGTCACCAGCTCATCACGGGCACATGAGCGAAGGCCAGCGCCGACTAAACGCATCAGGGAGCGCCAAGTGATGTTCGGCAAGATAACGCATAAGAAGTCCCTGGCGGCGGAACTTGCCCTCCTTGCAGAACTCCATAGAAGTGGCGCGCTTTCTGACGAGGAATTTCGCGCCGCCAAACGCCGCATCCTTGGCGGCTGATAGCCCAGGAGTGCGCGCTCCCGATCGAGGAGTTGCTGTAGAGGTTGGGGAAATGATCGGGTCAGTCGCAGGACCCTGTTACTTACATGGCGCCGGCTGGAAGTAGTGACTGCTGAGCCACAACGCCACCTCGTTGCCGATCTCGGCGCCCTGTACGTCGGCGGTGCGGAAGTGAATGCCGCCCCAGACGCGAGCATCAACGATCTCCTGTATCGCCGCGGAGAATCCGTCGAAGTATCGTGGCTCGCCCGGGAAGCGACCGGAGTTCACGTCGAAGGCGACCTCGTCCATGCCGAAGAACTCCTGCGCCGCGTAGAGAGCGGCGCCGCTGACGCATCCGTGACCGGACGGGTGGTCGGAGAACGGCGGAGTGCCGAGCGGCGGGACGGTTGCTGTCGATGGATCGAAGAGCGGTTTCCATGTCGGATCGGCTTCCGTCTCCGGATTGCCGTCGGTGTCGGCTTCGCGGATCGCCGCCATCGGACGCCAGAAGTTCCAGTAGGACTTGTCGTTCCAGCAAGCGACCGCGCCATCAGCGGCGGCGAGGTTGGTCATCGCGAAGAGCCGAGCCGCGTCGGCCAGGTCGAGTCCGTGCTCCACGGCGAGGCTGCGGAACACGCCGTTCCAGAGTGCCACCGGCGGGGCTTGCCAGAAGATGGCCGCAGTGGTCTGGTCATCTGTTCGAGTGGCACTCACGAGAGCACCGATCTCCTTTACCTCGTTGAAGTCCGCTGTGTACTCGGCACTCCTCAGCGGGTTAGGACCCTCCGAGCGGAATTGGTCGGGACTCTCGATGATGAAGGGTTGGAGATTGGCCACCCAGGCGTCTGGATCGAGCGCACCGGGCGCGACGGGCCGCCAATCGCCGGGACCGGTTCCGATGTCGAACTCGAACGGGGCCATGAACCCGTCATCGGTGCGCGCGAGGATCATCGCCGCCGCGGCGGCCTCACCGGCGGCGACGCCTTCGTCCTTGTTCGGGCCGTCGGTGACGCCCGCGAGCGTTGCTTCGTACGCAGCGTCGAGGCCAGCTACTTGGGCCGCCGGCACCAGCGTGACCAGCACGTGGTGTGCGGCGGTCGAGATCGCCGCATCTAACGATGCATCCGGCCCAACGCCGACCGATTCGCCGTCGAGCAGATACGGCTGGTATCCGCGATCGATGGCGTTCACTGCGTCGTACACCGCGCCTTGAACCATCGCCATGCCGCGGAGCTGGCCGTGAGCCGTGGGACGCAGAGGGGTGACGTGCTCTTGGGCGATGGTGCTCCACTCGATGAGGACGTCCGTGTTCGACGGCGCCGTGTTCCGAGCGTTCGAGGCGCCGGCGCTCGACACCCCCGGTAAAACGAGTGCGGCGGTCAGTGCCGGGATCAAGCAGAGCGACCACCGTCGGCGTGGACCGTTCCCCGAAGTCCGCGATGGTCGTCTGCGATGATGGTTAGCGTTGCTGTTCGTCATGGCGTCGGTCCTTCCGTCGTCGGAGCCATGTTCAAGCGAACCCGACGGAGTCGACATCTCATGGGTGCCCGACACCGGCGGCACGCGACCGCCCGAGGTCAGCGCGATGCGCAATCGGTGCGGTTACTCCAAGGGTGATCCTCCGCCAGCGCGTTGTCCAGAGGAACCGTGTCCGGCAGCCTATAGCAAGCCGCGCTGCGCAGGATCGACTCAGGGCTGCGGTATCACGAAGTGCGCGACGCCTGTCAGGACCAGGACTACAGGCACGGCAAGGACGACGCTTCGGTACATGCCTCCCAGCCAGGTGCTTGCCCTGGATGGCCGAAGCAAGGGTCCGATAATGACAGTCGCAAGCAGTACCGCGAGGATGCCCGCACTAATTAGCGACGCACGAACAGGCAGCAAATGCGGCGGGCACATCGCCGAAAGGCTGACGGCACATCCCCAACTCGGCAAAACCGGCTGGGCCATCCAAAGGACAAGCAGCCCCAGTAGGACGATACCTGCCGCGACAACAGGAGGAGGTTGCGTGAATAGGCCAGTCACTGTCTTCACTCGAACTGTCTTCACTCGTCCTTCTCAGCCTCCGCATGACTCTCAAGTGAGGGAGTCGGCCCGCTCTTGTGCTCCGGCACGTCGCTTCGGGCTTGACCGTCCTGAACGAAAGTAATCCGAATTTGGCTCCCCTGCTCAAGGACTGACCCAGCGGAAGGATCTTGGGACGTCACCCAGAACAGCCCCGGCCACGTGCGCGAACGGAGCCCTGGCCCGTCAGGGTCCCCGGCTGCAAGACCAAACCCAATGTCCGCCGCCATCTCTTGTGCAATATGCACAGGCTGCCCAACAAGATCGGGAACAGTCAGCGTCTGACGTTCCGCCATCGCTGCATCTCCTTTGACCCCGAACAGCTGGAACGGTAATACCAAACTTTGTTCACACCAGAATACCGCCGGTGACTCAGCAGCGGACATCGCCGGCCCGGAGCGGAAGTGCTCGAATGCAGCTGGGTGCCGGTCTTGTCAGCCAGGCCCTGACGACTTGCCGGAGGTCGGTCACCCGTCTTCCGGCCGAGCGCGATCGAGCCAGTCGCCGAACAACGCGGCGAGCAGTTCGGGCCGTTCGTGCATGAGCGCATGGCCGGCATCATCGATGACAGCCAGGGTCGCGTGCGGGTAGTGTTCGAGCAATTCGGCCGCGTCGGCATACCCGACGACCGAATCGCGTCGTCCCGCCACGACCAAGGTCGGCGCAGAGAAGACGGTCGACCCGACGTCGATCGTCCACCCTGCGAAGATACGTCCCAGCGCAGCCTCGTCCACAAGTGCCGTACCCGGCGCAACGCTGTCACGGTACCTGCGAGCTGTGGCCCGTGTGCGCAAGACGAAGTAGTCATCGAACCCCGTCCGCTGTGCAGGTTCGAGTTCGTCGTACGCATCGGCGTCCTGGCGGACCACTTCGAGGTCAGGCACGCTTCGCGCCTGCCCTGCAAGGGGGCACAACAAGGCCATGCCGAGCACGATGTCTGGCCGCTGCGCAGCCACACCACGAGCCAGGTAGGCTCCGTACGAGTGCCCGAGCAGCATCACCGGTCCCGCATCCAGGTGATCTATGAAATCGCCGAGCAGCGTCACCACATCATCGTTGCAGTTCAAGCCGCCGGCCGTCGAAAGGCCCATCCCGGGCAGATCAGGATAGATCCGCCTGTATCGCGTGTCGGGAACGATGGCCTCGATCGCCGCCTCGATCTCGCGATGATCCACACCGGCGCCGTGTAACGCAACAAGCGGCACGCCGACACCATGCTCGACGTAGTGGACCAGGACGTCGTTGATCCGGCACTCCATTCCCACACCCTAATCCCTGCCGTTGACGCGAACCGCGCGAACAATAGCCAGTTGAAGATGACGGGCTGGCGAACCGCTGGCCTAAGCGTGGCGTTCCCTTCGCGTTCGCCGGGCTGTAAGCAGCGCGTTGTAGTGTGATGGCGTGATCGTCCCAAACATTTCCCAGAACGCCGCGGCGGTGGCGGATCACTACGACGAGCTCGATCCGATTTATCGTCGGGTGTGGGGTGAGCATGTCCATCACGGGCTATGGTCGACGGGTCGCGAGACCCCCGCCGACGCCGTCGAGGCGCTCGTCGACACGGTCGGCGATCGGCTGCGCCTTGTGCCCGGAGAGGCGTGCATCGACATCGGCTGCGGCTATGGCTCCACGGCGAGGCGGCTCGCGGTGGCACGCGGGGTTCGCGTTACCGGGTTGACGCTTTCCTCTGAGCAGGCCCGCTACGCCGCCGCGCATCCCGTACCCGGCGTGGACGTCCATCTCCGCGACTGGCTGGTCAACGGACTGACCGATGCCTCGGCCGATGCGGCATGGGCGATCGAGTCGAGCGAGCACATGGTCGACAAGCCCAAGTTCTTCTCCGAGGCCCATCGCGTGCTGTCGCCCGGTGGCCGCTTCGTTGTCTGCGCATGGCTCGCCGAGACTAATGCGACCGGTTGGAAGGTTCGCCACCTGCTCGAGCCGATCTGCCGCGAGGGGCGCCTGCCGTCGATGGGCACGCGCGAGGAGTATGAGGCGATGGCAATGGCGGCGGGCTTTGCGATCGATGGCTATGAGGATGTCAGCCACCGCGTCGCGCGCACATGGACGATCTGCGCCCGTCGGCTTGTGAAGGCCTTGCTTGCCGATCGCGAAACCCGTCGTCTCGCCCTTGGCGCACGCAATCGCATCTTCGTTCTGAGCATCCCCCGCCTGATCCTCGCCTACCGCACCGGTGCAATGCGCTATGGGATATTCACGCTGTCGAAGGCGAGGGAGAACGAGGCGCCTCGCGAACCCGGCAAATCAGCGGCTATGGATAGGTGAAAGGGGAGACCACCGTGACAGCGAATTCAATCACCGAGTACATCAACCAGTACGACGGCGATGTGCGGCATCGGCTGCTGACCGTGTACGAACTGATCCGGTCGGCCGTGCCCGCTGAAGCTGTGGAGTCGATCAGTTGGCGTATGCCGACCTTCAAACTCGGCACTGAGCCGTTGTTCTTCTTCACCGGAACAAAGCGCCATATCGGGTTCTATCCGACGTCAGACGCGATCGCGCATTTCTCGACAGAGCTGGCCGCATACGGAACCACCGAGCACGCTATCCAGCTGCCCCATAGTGCCCCGCTCCCGACCGAGCTCATCGGCGAGATAATCGCGTGGCGGCTACAACAGCTGCCTTCGGACAAGGTCTGAGTGCATCCTTCCCAGCCTGGGATAACGGACGTCGTACCCTGCCAAGCGTTCCCGGCCGGTACCGTGAAGGTGTCCGAAACCACCACTTTGGGCAGGGTGTTGTATGCCCTGCTGACGCGGCGGTTTTCCTCGCTGACCGCACGGTTCCCGGGGTCCTCAGGGGCGGTGGCAATTCCAGGCCAGTAGGAGCTGAAACGCACCGCCCCGCCCAACAACGTCGCCAACGGCGGCGACGGACGTTAGTTCACCGCTTCTTGCCAACGCCCGGCACGGACGTTGCCTGTTTCATCCAGGCAGCGATCTGGAGTTCGTCGACGTCGTCAATGGACTCGAGTTCCACACCCCGCGTTGACTTGCCCATGCCCACCGGAGTCACCGGCGGCACAGGCTCCAGAGCGTCACCATTCACAAACATGAGCTTCACATGGCCAGCAAAACCTCCGCAGCTGAAGCACCATCCGTCGCCGACGCCGTAGTAGGACATACCCCACTTCACGGAGCGCCGGAGATCAGGCAGCGTCCTTGCCGCCAGAGCATCCACCGTCTCTGCGATGCCGCGCTGCGGCTGAGGCAGGCTGGCGATATACGCGAAGACCGGCTCGTTGCCGACTGCCGCTTTCGCGGGGCTTGCCCGGCCCGTCATGGCCGCCGGCAGCGTGGTGGCGGCGTCGACGTGTGCTGCGCTGCCCGTGTCCGCCGGCTTGTGGCCTTCCTTCTTACCGGTCTCTCTGCTGGTCATGGAATTAAGTATTGCTGATCAGTCCGCCTTGGTAGCTTTCAGGCATGGCTATCAAACTTGAGAATGTGGGTATCGCTGTTCGGGATCTTGAAGCAGCAATCGCCTTTTTCACCGATCTCGGCCTCGTGGTCATCGGCCGTGACACAGTCAGCGGCGAATGGACCGATACTGCCGTTGGACTTGATGGTAATCACGCCAACATTGCGATGCTCCAGACCCCGGACGGGCATGGTCGAATCGAGCTCTTCGAATACATCCATCCCAAAGCGAACGAGACCAACCCGACGCGTCCCAACGACATTGGCATGCATCGGGTGGCATTCTCGGTAGACGACATCGACAAGGCCCTGGAGGTAGCAGCGAAGCACGGATGTCATCCGCTACGCGGGGTGGCCACCTACGGCGACGTCTACAAACTCACGTACCTCCGCGGGCCTAGTGGAATCCTGGTGATGCTCGCCGAAGAGTTGAAGAAAGACTGACGCGCAGATCGCAACTGCCTTAGCCCAGGACAGCCCATCCTCGCGGCGGCACCAGGACGGCGTTGCCACCGACGTCGATAGTCGCCTGTCCGGCGACGACGGAGGTGGCGCCCTCGGCGCTGACCCGCTGGGTGTCGTGCGAGAGGTTCAATACGACCACGAGCGCATCGGCGTCAACCGCGATGCGGTATGCCAGCACCTCGTTGGAGAGATGAAGGACGTCCGTGGTCGCACGGTGCAGCCATGGATTCCTCCGCCGCACCCCGATGAGCGCCTGGTGCATTGCGAAGATAGGGCTTCCCACGGGCGAGAGCTGGCCGGGGGAAGCGGGGAAAAGCGGCCTCACGTCGTCGTCGCCCCCTGCCCTGTCC
>NZ_DASSCY010000135.1:0-8057 GCF_035697385.1 Mycobacterium sp.
CCCGACGACGACCACGTCTGCCTGCGTAGTCCCCCGGGTCGCTACGCTCCTGCCCGCCGAAGTGTTCACGCTTCCCAGTATGTTGGCAGGGTGAGGACACCAGCGAGCGTGGTGGCGGGCGTGGATTTCGGGGACCCCGCGTTTGCGCAGGAAGTCCGCGACGGGGTGGCCCGCATCGAGGACCTGATGGCCACTGAGCTGGGCAAGGCCGATGAGCTGATGTCCGAGGCGGTCCAGCATCTGTTCCAGGCCGGCGGAAAGCGGTTCCGCCCGCTGTTCACGGTCCTGTCGGCACGGTTGGGGCCCGAGCCCGACGCCTGGCAGGTCACTGTCGCAGGCGCCGTCATCGAGCTGGTGCACCTGGCGACGCTGTATCACGACGACGTGATGGACGAGGCGCAGGTGCGCCGCGGCGCCCCGAGCGCCAACGCCCGGTGGAGCAACAACATCGCGATCCTGGCGGGCGACTACTTGTTCGCTACCGCGTCACGCCTGGTGTCCCGGCTGGGCCCGGAGGCGGTGCGGATCATCGCGGACACCTTCGCCCAGTTGGTGACGGGACAGATGCGTGAGACCCGCGGCGCGGTCGAGGGCGTGGACTCCGTGGAGCACTACCTGAAGGTGGTCTACGAGAAGACGGCCTGCCTGATCGCGGCGTCGGGCCGGTTCGGTGCGACGTTCTCGGGGGCCGACGAGGAGCAGATCGAGCGGCTGAGCCGGCTCGGCGGCATCGTCGGCACGGCGTTCCAGATTTCCGACGACATCATCGACATCGACAGCGATCCCGACGAATCCGGCAAGGTGCCGGGCACCGACCTGCGTGAGGGAGTGCACACCCTGCCGGTGCTGTACGCCCTGCGTGAAACGGGTGCGGACGCCGATCGGCTGCGGGAACTGCTGGCAGGGCCGGTGGAGAACGACGACGACCTGGCCGAGGCGCTGCGGCTGCTGCGCGCGTCACCGGGTATGGCGCGGGCCAAGGACACCGTCGCGCAGTACGCGGTGCAGGCCCGCGACGAGCTGGCCAATCTGCCGGAGGGCCCGGGTCGCCACGCGCTGGCCACGCTGGTGGATTACACAGTGAACCGTCACGGCTGACGGTCGCGGAACCTCAACCGGCCGGTGGCGCGTTGAACCAGCGATGACTCTCCCGGTTCCTAGTAGGAGGAAGTCCCGATGACCTGGCATCCGCACGCCAACAGGGCGAAGACGTTCCTGTTGCTGGTGGGTATGTCGGCGCTGATCGTGTTCATCGGCGCGCTGTTCAACAGCCGAGCGATTCTGGGCCTGGCGGTGCTGTTCGCCGTCGGCATGAACGCGTACGTGTACTTCAACAGCGACAAGATGGCGTTGCGCGCGATGCACGCCCAGCCGGTCAACGAGATGCAGGCGCCGGCGATGTACCGGATCGTGCGGGAGCTGGCGACGACGGCGCGTCAGCCCATGCCGCGGCTGTACATCAGCGATACGGCGGCCCCGAATGCGTTCGCGACGGGTCGAAACCCGCGGAACGCGGCGGTGTGCTGCACGACGGGGATTTTGCAGATCCTCAACGAGCGTGAGCTGCGGGCGGTGCTGGGCCACGAGCTTTCGCATGTGTACAACCGCGACATCCTTATCTCCTGTGTGGCAGGGGCGTTGGCGTCGGTGATCACTGCCTTGGCCAACATCGCCATGTTCGCAAGCATCTTCGGGGGCAACCGCGAGGGTGGAGCGAATCCTTTTGCGTTGCTTCTGGTTTCGATGCTTGGCCCCATTGCGGCGACGGTCGTGCGGCTGGCGGTGTCACGGTCGCGGGAGTATCAGGCCGACCAATCGGGGGCTGAGCTGACGGGTGATCCGCTGGCGCTGGCGAGCGCGCTGCGAAAGATCAGCGCCGGCGTGCAGCAGGCGCCGCTGCCGCCGGACCCGCAATTGGCGGATCAGGCGCATCTGATGATCGCCAACCCGTTCCGTTCCGGCGAGAAGATCGGCAAGTTGTTCTCGACGCACCCGCCGGTTGAGGACAGGATCCGCCGCCTGGAGGCGATGGCCGGGCGTGGCCCGGACCGGTACTAGCTGCTAGACCGGGTAACGGCAGGCAACCGCCCGCCGATGTGTAGGGCATGCTGCGAGTCGCTTCCGCGCCATCTAGGGTGTGGACCGTGCTGAACAGAATGTTGATCGGCGTTGTAGGCGCTGCGGGAGCGGCTGTGCTTGGCGTGCCGGGTCTTGCGGCCGCCCAGCCGGAACCAGCTCCGCCGCCACCACCGCCCAACGTCAACGCCCTCGCGCCGGTGAAGCTGTCCGAGTACGCGGTGATGGACAACAACTGGTACGCGTTCAGCACACCCGACGGCCTGACCTGCGTGCTGCAGCGGTCTGGCGGCTACGGGTGTAGCGGGCCAATCCCTGCGGCGCCGAACGGTGCGAACCTCGTCAGCGGCGGTCCGGGCCCGGCATCGTTCGCCAACAGCCCCGCGCCGGTATTCGCGGTTGTCGGCGCGGCCAAGCCGCTGCCGGCGGGCTCGAGGATGAGCTATCAGACTGTCAGCTGCGGCAACGACGGCGTGACGACGACGTGTGTCGACAATCGGAACCAGTCGGGCTTCGTCCTCAGTCCCGCGGGCAGCTTCACCTTCGGCGAGGCCAACCCGCTGCTGGACCGGCCCGAGGGAACGAATCCCTACTTCAACTGAGCGGCCATACAACGGGCCGGAAGCAAACGGCGTATCGGGCCGCAAGCCATAGGCAAATTGCCCACCTCGGTGCGACTTTGTCGCAACCGCGACTTTGTCGCACGTAGGTGGGCACTAGGCATATCGCCTGAGAGAGCCGCTCGGCTTAGAACCCCGCGCCGTGCACCTCATGCCCCGGCTTCTCGGCGGCCAGGCCGCGGTAGGCGTCTTCAACCGTCGCGCCGTGATTGACGACGCCATCGACCTCGCGCGCGATCGGCATATTGAGCCCGTAATCGTTGGCGAACTCCATGATCACGCTGGCGGCTTTGACGCCCTCGGCGACCTGGTTCATCGACGCAATGATCTCGTCGATCGGCTTGCCCGCTCCCAGCTGTTCGCCGACGTGACGGTTCCGGCTGCGCTGTGACGTGCAGGTGACGATCAGATCGCCCATCCCGGCTAGGCCGGCGAACGTGTCGCGGTGCCCACCCATCGCCTCGCCGAGTTTGGACATCTCACGCAACGCCCGCGCGATCACCATCGCTCGGGTGTTCTCGCCGATGCCCAGCGAATACCCCATGCCCACCGCGATCGCATACACGTTCTTCAACGCGCCTGCCATCTCCACACCGACGACATCGTCTGTCGTATAAGTCCGAAATCGCTTGGTGCGGAACAATTCTGCCAGTTTGGCGGCCAAGTGCTGGTCGGGCATGGCCAGCACCGCCGCGGCCGCGTACCCCTCGGCGACCTCGCGCGCGATGTTCGGCCCGGCCAAAATGCCGGCAGGGTGCCCCGGCAGCACCTCGTCGACGATCTGACTCATCCGGTAATTGGTGCCCTGCTCCAGACCCTTCACCAGCGACACCACCGGCACCCACGGCCGCAGCTCCTTGGCGAGCTGCTCGAGCACTCCGCGGAAACCGTGCGACGGCACCCCCATGACGACGACGTCCGCCGCGTTGGCGGCTTCGCTGAAGTCGGTGGTGGCCGCAAGTGTGGGCGATAGCTCTACCTCGTCACCCAGGTAGCGAGAATTGCGGTGTTTCTCGTTGATGTCCTTGGCGGTCTCTTCGGAGCGCACCCACTGCAGCGTCGGCCCACGCCGGGCGCAGATGGATGCCACCGTGGTGCCCCAGGATCCTCCACCGAGGACGACGACATGCGGTTCGCGTTGAGCAGGTGCCATGGCGATCAGGGTATTGCCGACACCTGTGGTTTACCGGCAGTTGACGAACTGAAATCTGATCTAGCGACCATTCTGGCGGGACCGGAAGCAAGCCCAGCACCGATGCACCCCGTCGATGGTTTCGACGGCGCCACCGCATTCCTTGCAGCTCTGAATGGACTTGTTGCAGCGGCCGGGCGCCGTAAGCTCCGGCGGCAACGTAGCCCAGGCTGTCTCCCGAGCTGTGGCCCCCTGCTGCCATTGCACCGCGTGTTCCGCGCTCGCCTCCGCCTCGTGAGCCAGCTCCTCGAACTCCGCTGTTCGCGAGTCTTGTTGCCGCGGAGTCAGATCCGCGTAACTCTGCCGCTCGTCCTCGGCGCTGGACAGGTCGTTACTGACTTGTTCGATCCGCTGGGCCAGATCGTGGAGGACGTCGTATGCACTGTCGTCGAACGGGTGGCGCGAAAAAGTGTGGACGTTGAATTCGTCGGTGCCGGAGTAGTTCATGTCGGACGTGTGCTTCTCGAGTTCGCCGGTGATCCTGTCCAAGGCAGAAATCAACGAGCCGATGGTGGCCGAGCGCGGCATCAGATCCGACAGACCAGTCGGCTCACCCCTTCTTGGGATGCAGCAAAGACTCGGTCGACGAGGCCCGATCAGCCTTCGCCTTCTTGACGGCACGCTTCTCTTTCAGAGACTTACCCGACTTTTTGGTCATGGTTTGTCGGGGAGACTTATCGGTCATCGCTGGCCCCTTCGTATGGGGGCCTGTGTGGTCCCGATCTGTCCACCTTACCCCCCAAGACACCCAGCAACGCCGGTCTCGAACCGTCGACAGCGTCGTCAGGGTGTACCGTCAATGAGGTTGGGAACCCAGCCAGTCCGGGATGAGTCAGCTCTTTCGCTGCTGACCGCGCCGAGCAACCGCTCACGCCGGACACGCCGGTGACAACCGCGAGTCGGGACCACCTTGAACACTGTATCCACCCTTCCATCGTTGGCGTATCCCGGTGTGAGCCAAGGATTCTCCCGCTCCCCAAGCTTCGGCATTCTGAGTACGCATCCACCGACACCGTGCGGGCTTGCGACATTCACTGCGGCCCTGGCCGACGGCTTGACCAAGAACGGCGCCGACGTCAGCGTCGTGCGGGTGGCCGACAATTCGCCGTCGTCGAACGCACGCGTCATCGGAGAGCTGGTCAACGGGTCGACAACATCCGTGGCAGCAACCTCGGAGTTGCTCAACCAGAGCGACGTCGCCGTCATCCAGCACGAGTACGGAATCTACGGCGGTGCCGACGGCGACGAAGTGGTGGACATCATTGGCGAATTGCGGATTCCGTCGATCGTCGTGGCGCACACGGTCCTCAAAGACCCAACGCCACACCAGCGTTCGGTGCTCGAGGAGATCGCGGCGCGGGCCCATCAAATCGTCGTGATGTCTGAAGCGGCCAGCCAGCGGCTGTGCCGTGTGTTCGACATCGACCGCACAAAGGTCACCACGATTCCGCACGGCGCGACCGTCCCGACAAACCCCGCCGCAAAACGCCCGAGCCGACCGACCGTACTGACCTGGGGCCTGATGGGCCCTGGAAAGGGCGTTGAGCGGGTGATCGAGGCGATGGGTTCACTCAATGACCTGCCCGGCCGGCCGCGCTACCTGGTGGCGGGCAGGACGCACCCGAAGGTCTTCGCCGCCGACGGCGAGGCGTACCGCGATGCCCGAATGGAACAAGCGCGCCTGCGCGGCGTCGCCGATTCGGTGTGTTTCGATCCGGGTTATCGCGACGTGCCAATGTTGACCGCCCTTGTCCAGTCATCGGCCGTCGTAGTACTGCCCTACGACTCCACCGACCAGGTCACCTCCGGTGTTCTGGTCGACGCCATCGCATGTGGTCGACCAGTCGTCGCCACCGCGTTCCCGCACGCCATCGAGCTCCTTTCCACCGGTGCCGGCATCGTCGTCGACCATGACGACCCGGACGCGATGGCGTCCGCCCTGCGCCGGATCCTGACCCAGCCACGGCTCGCCGGTTCGATGGCCGCCGAGGCGCGCCGGCTGGCGCCGGACATGGCCTGGCCGGTCGTGGCCAAGGCGTATCTGGGTCTGGCCCAGCGCCTCCTCACTCGACGTTCCGCATTGGTATGACCGCGGCCGCGCCACCTCCGAACTTCGACCATCTCTTGCGTCTGACGAACAGTCGCGGCACCTTCGAGCACGCCTGCCTCGCCGAGCCAGCTCCCGAACACGGCTACTGCACCGACGACATGGCCCGGGTGCTCGTCGTCGCCAGCCGAGAGCCCGACCCTGAGCGGACGCTGAACGGCCTTTCAGGCGTCGCGGTGCGGTTCTTGAATGAGGCGCAGGCGCTTACCGGCGCCTGCCGCAACAGGTTGGACAGCACCGGCCGCTGGACCGACGAGCCGTCGACCGAGGACTGCTGGGGCAGATGCGTCTGGGGACTTGGAACGGCCGCAGCCCACAGTGGCGTGAGCATCGTCCGCAAGTTGGCTCTCATGCAGTTCGAGCGCGCCGTACAGGTGCGGTCCGCGCATCCGCGGGCGATGGCATTCGCGGCGCTGGGCGCCGCGGAGGTCCTTTCGGTCGACCCTGAGCATGCCGCTGCGCGTGAACTTCTCACCGATTACGCCGCTTCGATCCCCGCACCGAACGGTGACGCCGCCTGGCCGTGGCCGGAGCCGCGACTCACCTACGCGAACGCGGTCCTTGCCGAGGCGATGATTGCCGCGGGTGTTGCGCTTGACGACTCGTCGCTGCTGCGGCGTGGCCTGGATCTGTTGGCCTGGCTGGTCGACTATGAGACTGCCGACGGCCATCTGTCACCGACCCCCGTTGAGGGTAGAGGCGCAGGCGACGTCCGACCCGGTTTCGATCAACAGCCGATCGAGGTGTCGACGCTCGCCGACGCGTGCGCACGTGCCGCCACCGTCGACGCCCGCCCGATATGGCCCGACGGTGTCCGCGCCGCAGCAGCGTGGTTCATGGGCGACAACGACGCAGGACAACAGATGTGGGACCCGGAGACGGGCGGTGGATTCGACGGGCTGCACGCCGATGGGGTGAACCGTAACCAGGGCGCGGAATCGACTCTGGCGGTGATCTCGACCTTGCAGCAGGCTCGGCGCTTCTCGACTGTGCTGCAATGACTTCGGTGCAGGCCGAGCTTGTCACACGCAGCGCCCAGCGGATCGCCGCCGACCCGTCGCGGGTCATCACCAAGCTGTTCGTACCGGGCCAGGAAGGGTTCGAACTCCAGGAGTCCCGAGCGGGAGCGGTGTTGACACGGATCCTGGCCTTGGACGAGGGCGACGTGCGTGCGGCGTTGGACGATGTCGTCACCCGGTTCCAACGGCGCCACCGTGATCTCGATGGCACCTTCCGGCGCCACGCTCGTGAACTCGCCGATCGTCTGGATCCTGACGGGAAACTCTCCGAAACGCGAATGTTATTGCTAGGTGCGACATTCACCAGCGAATACGCGATTGAAGGTGCGGCGCTGTGCAATCCCAGCATGGTCGCTCATCCCGACCAGTCCGGAGTAGCGGCAGGCAGCCTGCGATTTGTCATGAGCGTGCGGGGGATCGGGGAAGGGCACTGTTCGTCGATTGGATTCCGCACCGGCATCGTCGACGCAGCCGGTAGGCCAACGCTCGATGACGCAGCCCCGTTCGCCTCCGTCGGATCCGTCATGGCGACCGCGCTCGACGCGGTTGTGTTCCGTAATGAGCTCGCCCGACTTCTAGACGTAGGCGAGGCCGCCCACTACATTCTCGACGCTCTTGGGGACCGGTTCACCCGAGCCGAGCTCGACGAGCAACTGGACAAGCTGCAGGCTCACCGGAGCACCCGTGGACGTGCGGCCGAGACGATGGCACTGATCAGGGCCATCGCTGAACGTTTCTATGCCGTTGAATTCTCCGGCGACACAACGCTTTCGGAGCGGATTCTGTGGCCCGCGATGGCGGCCGAGGCGGCCGGCATGGAAGACGCACGCTTCGTGCGCTGCGACGACGACGACGGCTCCGTCACGTTCTATGCCACCTACACGGCTTACAGCGGATCCCACATCAGCCAGCAACTCCTCGAGACAAAGGACTTCCGGTCCTTTACTTCCACCCCGCTGGTCGGACCCGCAGCGGCGAACAAGGGTCTGGCGTTGTTTCCCCGCCGAATTCACGGTCGCTTCGCGGCAATGTCGCGATCCGAC
>NZ_DASSCY010000136.1:0-6397 GCF_035697385.1 Mycobacterium sp.
GTGGTGTGGCGGTCTCCAACGCGCACGGCACCGTGACCGGTGCGGCCGGTGGTGTGCTGCTGCGTCCGTTCGCTCGGCTCATCGCCTCGACCGGTGACAGCGTCACCACCTACGGCGAACCCTGGAACATGAACTAATCGGACGGCAGGACTAGGACCTGTCGGCGCTCGTCGTCCCGGCGGTGTCGGGGCTTGGTCCGGTGCCAGGGCCGGTGACGTGCTTGCCGGACTGGCCGTTGGTCTCGGCCAGGATGTTGCGGATCTCGGTCAGGATCGCGAGCTCGGTGTCCTGGGCCTGCTCGACCTCGCCCTTCTTGCGTAGCCGGTTGTATGGGGCGACGACCAGGAAGTAGACGACCGCGGCAACGAGGATGAAGTTGATGGCCGCCGACAGCAGGATGTTCAGGTCGATGGCCTGACCGCCCCCGATGCCGATTCGCAGGATGCCGTAGTCGGAGTCGCCTCCGGCGCCGATGCGGTTGATGAGTGGTTGGATGATGCTGTCGGTGAACTTCGTGACCAGCGCCGTGAACGCGGTACCGATGACCACCGCGATCGACAGGTCGACGATGTTGCCCCTGGCGAGAAACTCCTTGAAGCCCTTCAACATGCTCGGAATCCTTCCTGCAGTCGTGTATCTGGCTGACACGCAACGTTAGTCGGGTTGACACTGCAGCGGACGCAGTCCGGTGCTAGCTTCTGGCCATGCGGTGGCTGCTGTCGGCGATGGTGGGTGTGCTGTTCGGTCTTTCGGTCTTCGCGGTGGGGACGGCCAGTGCTGAACCGGCCCAGCCGGGCCCTACCACGACGTCGACGTCAGATGAGCTGGCCGACATGGTGATCGACGTCATCGAGAGCGGCGCGGTGGCGGTGCCGACCACCACGCCGGTGCCCGCGCCTCCACCCTGAGCCATCAGTGGAAGGTGAGCGTGACCGTCTGCACCAACGCCGCGCCCGCCACCTCGTTGGCGGCGTGAGCGGGCAGCGCCACCAGCACAACCCGGTCGCTGCCGCCGCCGGTCCCCTTCGTCTTCTCCGAGACCAGGACGACGACGGCGTCGGTCGCGATCACCTGTGGCTCGGCATCGACGCCGGTATCCGACGTTGCCGCGGCGAGCACGTCGACGACATCCCCACTGCGGATCAGATCGAGCAGTGCCGTGTCCGCGAGATGCAGCGGCACGATCCTGGCATCGGGGCCCGCCGCCGATTCGGCCAGCCGCGGGCCAAGCAATCGCACGTCGGTGATCGTCTCTCCGCGCCGGGCGGGACCGGCCAGTGTCGCGCCGACGACCGCGGAGACGTCTGACTGGTACCCATCGGGAAGTGTTGTCGTCGTGTGGTTTTCGAGCCGGACATCGTCGGTGGTGATCTCGACGCCTGGAGCGAGGTCGCGCGCGGCGACGACGATCTGGGTGTGATCTCCGTCGGGATCGGAGCGCAACGCAGCCACAGCGGCCAGAACCACCAGCGCCCCCGCTACGACGCGGCGGGCCGCCACGGTACGCGACCAGTCGGGCCGCAGGCTTCTCAGCCGGCTCAGAGCCGTCGGATTGAGCGAGTCCCCCATGCCGCCACGCTAGGCAGCGGACGGTGGCGGTGGGGCGGGCTTATGCCGCGCCTGTGGATAACTTCAGTGCGTCAGCTGGACGCTGCGGCGGCGGGCGCCGAGCTGGTCGAGCTCGAACTGTCGGACGAGCTGGAGCTGGACTTCTCCGACGACGACGACGAGCTCGATGAAGCCCCGGCGTCAGAGCTGGCGCTCGAACCGTTGGACCCGTTGCTCGAACTCTTGGCAGGCTCGCGGCTGTCGGTGCGGTAGAAGCCGCTGCCCTTGAACACCACTCCCACCGAGCCGAACAGCTTGCGAAGCCGGCCCGAGCACTTCGGGCACGTGGTCAGCGCATCGTCGCTGAACGCCTGTACTGCATCGAAGCGGTTACTGCATTCGGTGCACGCATAGGAATAGGTAGGCACGAAAACCTCCGAGGTGATCAAACTTCTTAGCACTCTACCGGCTCAAGTGCTAGAACCGCTATGTGTGCTTCACCATTCCCCGCGAGTCGGGTGATGTGAAAGCCCACACGGTGAGCGCCATGAGTACGGCGGTGGTTCCGCCCAGCAGCATCACGGTCACTGTAGACGTCGCGTCGACCACGACACCGCCGAGCAGTGCGCCGATCGAGATGCTCGCCTGAAACGACGAGGTGAACAGCACCGAGGCCGCTTCGGTCGCGCCCGATGACGACTTGACGAACCACATCTGCGAGCAGACCGGCACACCACCGTAGGCAAGGCCCCACACGATGAGCAGAAGCACGGCTCCGATTTCGGAGTGCCCGAAGACCGGCAGGAGGAGCGTCGCGCCGGCGATCATGCACGCCGCGAGCGCGAACGTCGCCCGTACGTTGCGCGCCGCCAGCGTGCCCGCGACGAAGTTTCCGACGACGCCGGCGGCCCCGTACACCAGCAGAAACGCGGTGATCGCGCTCGGCCCGACGGCAGTGACGTCCTCGAGGAACGGTGTCACGTAGGTGTAGGTCCCGAAGTGTGCGATCACGATCAGAAAGGTGATGACCAGGCCGACCCGAACCGCGCTGCTGGAGAACATGTCGCGGAGTGCGGCCAGTTGCGTGACCTCAACGGCAGGCAGCCGGGGCACGAAGGCGACAAGCGCCGCGACCACGCCCAACGTGAGCACACCCATCACGGCGAACGCGGCCCGCCAGCCCGCGATGTCCGCGATGAAGGTGCCTGCCGGCACGCCGAATACGGAACCCAGTGGAACGGCGGAGAAGATCACCGCCGTCGCCCTGGCCGTCGACTCCGGACGAACCAATCGCGCGGCCAGCCCCGACCCGATCGACCAGAAGGCGCCGATGACGAACCCGACCACGACACGCGAGACCGCCATGACCCAGTAGGCCGGCGCCGCGGCGGCGAGGAAATTCGCCAGCGCCAGCAGGAGCATCAGCGCGCAGAGCATCGATCGCCGATCAAGTCTCGCCGTCGAGACCGTCACCGCCGGCGCTGCGAAAGCGGCAAGCAGGCCGGGCATCGCCATCATCAAACCCGCTGTGCCATCAGAGATTTGGTACGTCGCACCGATCGATGTGAGCACACCGATCGGCAATATCTCGGTGGTGACGATGGAGAAGATCCCCATCGCCACCGAGATCACGGCGAGCCAGCCGACAAGCGGTGTGCTAGACGGAGCGACTGTGGTGGATGAGGCCATGGCGCCCAGTCCAGCCGTTTGATCGCAGTGTTGCTGGCGGCTTTGCGACAAGGCAGCCGTCAGTGGCTCAAGGAAACCAATCCCCGCAACGGCGTCAGCGCATGGGTCATCCGGACGTCATGCGGCTCGGCTGGCAGTTTGTCGACCACTTCGTCGTCGCGGACCACCGCGACCAGTCGTGCCGAGGAATCGGTCAGCACCAAGGTCCGGTCGTAGAAACCCGCGCCGCGGCCCAGCCGAATTCCGGTGCGGTCCACGGCAAGAGCGGGAACCAGGACCACCGCGGCGGTGGCGATCGCTTCGGCGGGCAGCCACGGCTCGGCGGGCTCGAGTAAGCCGAATCGCGCCTCGACGAGCTCCCCGCGGCGGTATTCCCCCCACTGCAGTGGCATGGGGATGCCTGCCGCGTCGTGGCGTGCGACGGGCAGCAGCACCCGTACGCCGATTCGGAGCAGGGAATCGATCAATTCCAGGGAGCCGGGCTCGGAACCGACGGGTACGTAGGCGCCGGCGGTGTCGCTGCCGGCGACGAGACCGGGCAGGTGTGAGCACAGGGCGTGGGCCTCGGCGTCGTGAAGCTCGGGCGCCAACGCGCGGCGGGCCTGCAGGATCGCGGCTCGCGCCTCGGCCTTCGTCGTGTCCACCGCGAACCCTCTCAAGCCTCTCCGAACCTCGGCCTTGGCAGGTTTAACCAACGTAGGGAGGTTAATGTGTTAGCGATGACACCGTCTCTGGTACCGATTCCGCGCACGGCGGTTGTCCCGGCCGCGGGGCTGGGAACCCGGTTTCTGCCCGCCACCAAAACGGTGCCCAAGGAGTTGCTGCCCGTCGTCGACACTCCTGGCATTGAGCTGGTGGCGGCCGAGGCCGCCGAAGCTGGTGCCGAACGCCTGATCATCGTCACCTCGGAAGGCAAGGACGGGGTGGTTGCGCACTTCGTCGAAGACCTGGTCCTCGAGGGCACGCTGGAGGCGCGCGGCAAGAACGCCATGCTCGAGAAGGTCCGCAGGGCACCTGCGCTGATCAAGGTCGAGTCGGTGGTCCAGGCCGAACCGCTGGGCCTCGGGCACGCCGTCAGCTGCGTCGAGGTGGCCCTTTCGCCCGACGAAGACGCCATCGCGGTGCTGTTGCCCGACGACCTCGTGCTACCCACCGGGGTGCTCGAGACCATGTCGAAGGTTCGCGCCAAGCGCGGCGGTACGGTGCTCTGCGCATTCGAGGTCCAACCCGATGAGATAAGCGCCTACGGCGTTTTCGACGTCGAAACCGTTCCGGACACCAACAATCCCAACGTGTTACGGGTCAAGGGGATGGTGGAGAAGCCGAAAGCCGAGGACGCCCCGTCGTTGTATGCCGCAGCCGGCCGCTACGTGCTCGACCGCGCGATATTCGACGCGATCCGGCGGGTTCCGCGCGGCGCAGGCGGTGAGATCCAGCTGACCGACGCCATCGCGCTTCTGATCGAAGACGGCCATCCGGTACATGTGGTGGTGCACCGCGGCGATCGACACGACCTCGGAAATCCCGGCGGCTACCTCAAGGCTGCGGTTGACTTTGCATTGAAACGCGACGACTACGGGCCCGAGCTGCGCCGGTGGTTGGTTGAGCGATTGGGGCTGATCGATTGCTGACACGCAACGACGCCCCTGACGCCTAGATAGGGGTTTTGTGCGTTCGGTGGAAGAGCAGCAGGCTCGGGTAGCGGCCGCCGCGGTAGCGCCTAGACCCGTCCGGGTAGCCATCGCCGAAGCGCAAGGTTTGATGTGCGCCGAGGAAGTCGTCACCGAACGCCCTCTGCCGGGTTTCGATCAGGCCGCCATTGACGGGTACGCCGTCCGCAGTGTGGATGTGCTCGGCGTCGGCGCTGGTGACGAGGACGGCGAGGGCGACGCGGACGGTGAGATCAGCCTCCCCGTGATGGGTTCGATCGAGGCGGGCGCCCGCACGCCGAGCCGGCTGCAGCCCCGGCAGGCGGCTCGCGTGCAGACCGGTGCGCCGATGCCGACGCTCGCCGATGCTGTGCTGCCCCTGCGATGGACCGACGGCGGCGAGGCCCGGGTCAGGGTGCTGCGCGGCGTCCGGTCCGGCGCATACGTTCGCCGGACCGGCGACGATGTGCAACCGGGCGATGTCGCGGTGCGGGCAGGCACGATCATCGGCCCGGCGCAGGTGGGCCTGCTGGCCGCCGTCGGGCGCGAACGTGTGCTGGTGCATCCGCGGCCGCGGGTCTCGGTGATGTGTGTCGGTGGCGAGCTCGTCGACATTTCAAGAACGCCAGGCAACGGCCAGGTCTACGACGTGAATTCGTACGCGTTGGCTGCCGCGGGGCGCGACGCCGGCGCGGAGGTGAACCGCGTAGGGATCGTCGACACCGACCCCAAGGAATTGCGCGAAGTCGTTGAGGGACAACTGAATCGGGCCGAGGTGGTGGTGATCGCCGGTGCGGTTGGGGGAGCCGCGGCCGAAAGTGTGCGGTCGGTCTTGGCAGAGCTAGGCGAGATGGAGGTCACCCGAATCGCGATGCATCCCGGCTCGGTTCAGGGCTTCGGTCAGCTCGGGCCCGAGGGTGTACCGGTGTTCCTGCTTCCTGCGAACCCGGTGAGCGCGTTGGTGGTGTTCGAGGTGATGGTCCGGCCGCTGATCCGGCTGTCGTTGGGCAAGCGTCAACCGATGCGCCGAATTGTGCAGGCCCGCACGCTATCTCCGATCGCCTCAGTGGCCGGACGCAAGGGCTATCTGCGCGGCCAGCTGATGCGCGACCAGGACACCGGCGAGTACCTGGTGCAGGCTCTCGGCGGTGAGGCGGGCGCGTCGTCGCACCTTCTCGCCACGCTCGCCGAGGCTAACTGTCTTGTGACCGTTCCCAGCGAGGCCGAACAGATCCGCACCGGCGAGATCGTCGACGTCGCGTTCCTGGCCCAGCGCGGCTGATCCGCGGGGCCGGGAGTGCCGTGATGAACCTCTGGCGTTCGAGTTCTCTGCATCCGGGGTGGCCGACGCCTGTCGGTCCGCTGCGGGTACCCGCAGGAGTGGTGCGGCTGCGCCAGGTGCGGCTGCGCGACGCCAACCAGTGGAGCCGAATCAGGCTTGCCGATCGCGCGCGTTTAGAACCATGGGAACCGGCCACCGACGTGGATTGGGATGTGCGGCATGCGATTAC
>NZ_DASSCY010000137.1:0-14443 GCF_035697385.1 Mycobacterium sp.
ATCAGGGCCGACCGCAGGGCGTCAGCGGACTCAACGCGGTGGTGTCGTGGCCGGCCGAGGAGTGGGGTCGTGATCCGGCCGGGTTCGCCGAGATGCGTCCCGGCGTGTACGACGTGCACGAGCGGGTTCGCGACATGAACCGCAACGGCATCCTGGCCTCGATGTGCTTCCCGACCTTCACCGGCTTCTCCGCCCGGCACCTGAACATGCACCGCGAAGAGGTCACGCTGGTGATGGTGTCGGCCTACAACGACTGGCACATCGACGAGTGGGCGGGCTCCTATCCGGGCCGGTTCATCCCGATCGCGATCCTGCCGACCTGGAACCCCGAGGCGATGTGCGCCGAGATCCGGCGGGTGGCGGCCAAGGGCTGCCGAGCGGTGACCATGCCGGAACTGCCGCACCTGGAAGGGCTTCCGAGCTACCACGACGAGGACTACTGGGGTCCGGTGTTCCAGACGCTTTCCGATGAGCAGGTGGTGATGTGCCTGCACATCGGCACCGGTTTCGGGGCGATCAGCATGGCGCCCAATGCGCCGATCGACAACCTCATCATCCTGGCCACTCAGGTGTCGGCGATGTGTGCACAGGATCTGCTCTGGGGTCCGGCGATGCGCAACTACCCGGACCTGAAGTTCGCATTCTCCGAGGGCGGAATCGGTTGGATCCCTTTCTATCTGGATCGCAGTGACCGTCACTACACCAACCAGAAGTGGCTGCGTCGCGACTTCGGCGACAAGCTGCCAAGCGACGTCTTCCGCGAGCACTCTCTGGCGTGCTACGTCACCGACAAGACGTCGCTGAAACTGCGCCACGAGATCGGCATCGACATCATCGCCTGGGAATGCGACTACCCGCACTCCGACTGCTTCTGGCCCGATGCGCCGGAGCAGGTGCTGGCCGAATTGAACGCCGCCGGTGCCGATGACAGCGACATCAACAAGATCACGTGGGAGAACTCCTGCCGCTTCTTCAGCTGGGACCCGTTCGCCAGGACGCCGCGGGAAGAGGCGACCGTAAAAGCGTTGCGGGCCAAGGCGACGGATGTGGACGTGTCGATCAGGCCGCGTAAGGAATGGGCACGCCTTTACGAAGAGAAGCAGCTCGCCAAGGCGTAACCGCCAGGCGCTCACCAGTTTCCGCAGCGGACGGTCGGCCGTTGGACATCGACGAAGTTCGGACCGGGTTCGAGCAGGCGACGCCACTGGGGGGCGGATCAGTCAACCCGCGGAAGTCGCTGAGGCCGTTGCGTTTTTGATGTCGTCAAAGGCCTCGTTCATCACCGGCTCACACATCGTCGTTGACGGGGGCGTAACGAGCCGACACGCCTAGGCGACCGGTACTGAGATCTCCGTGGGAGTCGACCGTCCGCGCAGTACCTCCGAACCGCGCGGGGCCCAGTGCCGCCGCTCCGAAACGTCGGCGCGGGCCATGGCCGCGCCTGAACACAACGTTCGTCCATCGAACTGCTTGGCGCGATCGGCAAGACGAGCCGCCTCATTGACCGCGTCGCCGACGACCGTGTACTCGTACCGGTATTCGGCGCCGATGTTGCCGGCGAAGACGGGCCCGGCTGACACTCCGATGCCGAAGTCGACCGGAAGCCGCCGCAGTTCGTCGCCGAGCGCCCGCGCGGTGGCCAATGCCGCCGACGCCGGATCGTCGATCCGCAGTGGTGCGCCGAACACCGCCAGTGCGGCGTCGCCCTGGAACTTGTTGACCAGCCCGTTGCGCTGGTCGACCTGTGCGACGACGATCCGGAAGAAGTCGTTGAGTACCTCAGCCACCTCATGTGGGGCGCGCGTCGCCGTCAACTGTGTCGAGCCCACCAGATCGATGAAGAGGATCGCGGCTTCGCGCTCGTCACCAGACATCGACTGGTTCTCTTCGACCGCGCGCCGCGCTACCTCGGTGCCGACGTGCCTGCCAAACAGATCACGCAACTGCTCCCGTTCCTGCAGACCGGCCACCATACGGTTGAATCCCGTTTGTAAATGGCCGATTTCGGATCGCTCATAGACGTCGATCATGTTGCCAAGGTTGCCGCGTTCGACCTCCCCCATCGCGGCGGCGACCGCCTGAACCGGATCTGAAATCGAAGAAGCCACCAGAATCATCGCACGCAATCCCAGCAGGATGGCGACGAGTGCCAGCACCAAAACGGGCACCTCAATCGGCGCGTCTTCCGCGATGATCCACCCGTTGGCTCGCAGCAGCACGAGCACCACGATCCCCGCACCGGGAAGCGCAGTGCACAGCGTCCACATCAGGATCAGCCTGGCCCGGACGCCTGGCGCCTTTTCGGCGTGCTCGAGATCCGCTGTGGAAGCCACCATTAACGAGCGAAGCGCACGTTGGGTGAACAGGAAGCCTGAACACACGGTCGACGTCGAGCCGAACAAGATCGACGAAGCGATCAGTAGCGTGACTCGGCCACCTGCGTCGATGTTCAAGGGAATCATCACGGCCGCCGCGATGGCCCATGGCGTCAGCAGGATCGCGGACTGGCGCCTGGTGATATGCGGTGTTTTTCGCTGTGCGGGCGAAGTTGATTCGCGACTCGGATCAGGTCTGTGGAAAGCACGAGCGACCAAGGCGATGCCGCCTAGGGATACGGTAACGATTCCGGCGATGACGATTGCCACCGTCGCGATCAGGTTCGTCACGCTCATCACCGCCTGCGCGCCGATGACTGTTTCGCCGCTCACCGATATGACGATGGCGACGACTTCGGCGGCAGAAAGGAGATAAGCGAACGCGAGACCTGCGCCGTATCTGATGCGCAAGTCGCTTGGCCTCATTAGGCCATGGTGTCAGTCGCTGGCCGGTAGCGGCTTGGCTTCCTTCAATGTCAGCGCGGTAGTCCCGACAGACAGGGTTCCTGCGCCGGCCTTCGTCACCAGCACCTCGGCTCCGGTCTCGTCGACGTAGCGTTTGCCCATCACGGCGCCATCCGAGAACGCCGGATCCAGAGTGGCGTCGGCCGACTTTTGGCTGTCGATCGGCACCATCGGCGCCCCTCCGGCGCGGAGGTCGTCGAGGCTGTCGGACGTGCGCACCACGATCACCTGAGTGTCGCAAACCTGGCTCTGCAGCCGCGTGCCGTTCTTGATCATGTTCGGCTCCTTGTCAATTCGTCGACCAGCTCGCGGCGCAGCACCTTGCCGGTCGCGTTGGTGGGCAGCTCGTCCCGGAACACCACGAGGTCCGGGGTGCGTGATCCGCGCAGGTGTGCTCGGACATGCTCGCGCAGTTCGTCTGGATCGGGTGTCATGTTGGCGGCGGGCACCACCACCGCGACGATGATCTGACCCCACTCGGGATCTTCGGGACCGACCACGACGCAATCGCGCACCGACGGGTGTTCGACGAGAACATCCTCGATCTCGGCAGGCGCGATGTTCTCGCCGCCGCGGATGATGGTGTCGTCGGAGCGACCACCGATGAAGAGGTAGCCGTCTTCGTCGAGCATGGCGATGTCTTTGGTTGGGAACCACCCTTCGGCGTCGAGGACCGAGCCGATCTCCGCGTACCGCCCGGACACCTGCTCCCCGCGCACGAACAGCTCGCCCGTCTCGCCCGCCGCGAGGACTGCGTCGTCGTCGCCACGGATCTGTATCTCGATGCCGGGCACCGGTTGGCCTACCGAGCCGAGCCGCCGGGCCACCGCCGCGTCTGCCGAGCCGAGTGCGGCGCGATGGTCGTCGGGGGAGAGGACCGCGATGGTCGAGCTGGTCTCGGTGAGTCCGTACGCGTTCACGAAGCCGACGTCGGGCAGCAGGCCAAGAGCCTTGCGCACCAATGGAAGCGCGACCTTCGACCCGCCGTAGGCGAGGTTGCGCAGCGTCGGCAGTTCCACCGGTTGGCTCTCCAGAACCGACACGATGCGGTCGAGCATCGTCGGCACCACGGTCGCCGTCGTGACGCCTTCGTCGCGGACCAGGCGGACCCACTCGTTTGGGTCGAACTTGGGCAGGTACACCATTTTTCGGCCCGCGTACAGATTCGAGAGTGCCGCACCGACACCGGCGATGTGGTACGGAGGCACGCAGATCAACGCGGCGTCATCTGCGTCCGCTGCGTCGAATTCGACGGTGCCGGTGACATAGCTTGTCAGGTTGTTATGCGTCAGCTCAACGGCTTTGGGTCTCGACGTGGTGCCCGAGGTGAAGAGCACGACCGCGACGTCGTCGGGATCGGCAAACTCGGCGGCCGGCTCTGCGTTGCGGGCCGCCTCGATGAACTCCTGTGAGCTGATCACCTGCCTGCCGGTGCCGGCGACAACGTCGCGGTACTCGGCGTCCGCGATCACCAGCGGCGTGGGTAGCCGTTCGATCAGCTGCCGCAGGCCATCCTCGCTCAGTCGGTAGTTCAGGGGTGTGAAAGCTACCCCGGCACGGGCCGAGGAGAACAGCAACAGCGGCAGCATGACGCCGCCGAGGCCGACATAGGCCGCGTGCCCCGCGCCCGATGCCGCGATCACACCGGCTCCGCCGTCGGCGAGTGCACTCAGTTCGGTTGTGGTCAGCCGCATCTCGCCGGACACCACTGCCGTCCGGTCCGGATTGCTCGAGGAAGCCATCTCGAGCAGCAAAGAAATACTCATGGTTTGTCGACGAAGATATCAAGGATCGGATCGTCGCCGCCGCCGTAGCGGGACAAATCCGATACGCCGGCATCGGCGAGCAGTTCGGAGTCGATGTAGCACTGGCCGTTCACGTCGGCCGCGGGCCGGGAGAAAATCTCGACAGCGGCGTCACCCATGATCTGCGGATCGCGCGACCGAGCCGCCAAATTGTCGCCGTCAGCGAGGTTGGTCACCGCAGAGGTGGCGATGTAGGTCTCTGGCCACAGGCAGGCAAAACCGATGCCGGCGTCGGCATATTCGGCCGCCCAGCCCAGCGACAGCAGCGTCATCCCGTACTTCGAGAGCGTGTACGACGGGTGGGCGCCCAGCCAATGCGGGTTCATGTTGAGCGGCGGCGCCAGCGTCAGCACGTGAGCGTTGGGTGACTTGCGAAGGTACGGCAGGGCTGCCTTCGTCAGCAGGAATGTGCCGCGCACGTTGATGTCCATCATGAGATCGAACTTCTTGGCCGACAGCGCTTCGGTGGGTTCGGTCGCGATGGCGCTGGCGTTGTTCACGCAGATGTCGACACCCCCGAAATGCTCGACGGCGGTGTCGACGGCGCGCTGCACGTCCTCCTCGTTGCGGACGTCGCCAACGACGGCGACGCCCTTGCCGCCCGCCGCTTCGACCTCGGCGACGGCGGTGTGGACGGTCCCCGGCAACTTGGGGTGCGGTTCGGCCGTCTTCGCCAGCAACACCACATTGGCGCCCTGCCTTGCGGCGCCGAGCGCGATCGCCAGTCCGATGCCGCGGCTGCCGCCGGAGACGACGAGCGTGCGGTCAGTGAACGTGGACATGGGCCTCCTCGGTGTTGCCGTCCACTCCATCCGGAATGGTATTGGCATTCTCATTCTAGGCAAGTGCCATAATCGCTGTTTACTGGGGCTTCCGTCGATGTATTGCGGTCGAGCCGGGCCCCTCTCACTGCACGTTTCCAGCCAGCGGTATTGGCATTCTCATTTCTTGCAAGTACGTTATCCATTGATGACCGAGCCAGTACACACCCCCTCCGGCATCCCGCTCGAGCCCGTCTACGGGCCGGCCGACCGGACCGGCGACCCGCCGGCGCCCGGCGCATATCCGTTCACCCGCGGGAACTTCGCCAGTGGGTATCGCGGCAAGCTATGGACGTTCCGTCAGTACTCGGGTTTCGGCACGGCCGAGGAGTCCAACCGCCGCTACCGCTACCTGCTGGACCAGGGCGGTACGGGGCTGTCGGTGGCGTTGGACCTACCCACCCAGTGTGGATACGACTCCGACGATCCGGAGTTCGGTGAGGAGGTCGGCCGGGTCGGCGTCGCGGTGGACACGCTCGCGGATGCCGAGATCCTGTTCGACGGCATTCCACTGGACAAGATCAGCACCAGCTTCACGATCAATGGCACTGCCGCGATCCTGCTGGCCTTTTACGTCGCCGCCGCGGAGAAGAAGGGTGTGCCGCGGGCCAAGCTGACCGGCACCATCCAGAACGACATCCTGAAGGAATACGCGTCGCGGGGCACCTGGATCTGGCCGCCGGAGCCCTCGCTGCGGCTGATCGCCGACACCATCGAGTTCTGTGCTGGCGAAGTACCCAGGTTCAACGCGATTTCGGTCGCCGGTGCGCATTTCCGCGACGCCGGCGCCAACGCGGTGCAGGAGATGGCGTTCACCCTGGCTGACGGCGTCACGTATTGCGACACCGTTGTTGAGCGGGGCCGCATGACCATCGACCAGTTCGCGCCTCAGATCTCCTTTTTCTTCTATACCCACGGGGACTTCTTCGAGGAGATCGCCAAGTACCGGGCCGGCCGCCGGCGGTGGGCCACGATCGTGCGCGAACGGTACGGCGCCGCCACGGACAAGGCGTCGATGTTCCGGTTCGGCTGTGTCGCCGGTGGCGCGTCGCTGTATGCGCCGCAGGCCCAGAACAACCTCGTGCGCGTGGCCTACGAGTCGATGGCAGCGGTGCTGGGCGGTGTGCAGTCGATGTTCACCGCCGCATGGGACGAGCCATTCGCGCTGCCCAGCGAGGAATCCGCGACGCTGGCGCTGCGCACCCAGCAGATCCTGGCCTACGAAACCGGCGTGACCGCGGTCGCCGACCCGCTCGGCGGTTCGTATTTCGTCGAGGCGCTCACCGACGCCACCGAGGAGAAGATCATCGAGATCATGGGTGATCTCGAGGCGCACGGTGGCATGGTGCGCGCGATCGAGGACGGCTACCTGCAGGGGTTGATCGCCGATGAAGCATTCAAGATCCATCAAGAGGTGGAGTCTGGTGTTCGGCCCGTTGTCGGGGTCAACAAGTTCGTCGCCGACGAGCCGCCACCGGAGATCTCCACCTACGAACTGGACGCCGAGGGCCGTGATCTTCAGCTGAAACGACTGTCGAAGGTCAAGGCCGAGAGGGACTCCGCCGCGGTCGCGGCCAGCCTCGCTGCGTTATCCCAAGCCGCGGAAGGGACCGACAACCTGATGCACAAACTGATCGACTGCGCAGGAGCCTATTGCACCGTGGGCGAGATGGTCTCTGCGCTCAAAGCGGTGTGGGGCGAGTTCCAGCAGCCGGTGGTGTTTTAGATGGCTGTTCGCGTTCTCGTCGCCAAACCTGGCCTCGACGGCCACGACCGTGGTGCGAAGATCGTCGCTCGGACGCTGCGCGATGCCGGTTTCGAGGTTATCTACACCGGCATTCGCCAGCGCATTGAGGACATCGTGTCGATCGCGTTGCAGGAAGATGTTGCGCTGGTGGGCCTTTCGATCCTGTCGGGGGCTCACGTCGCCCTGACCACCCGCACTGTCGAGGCGCTGCGCGCTGCCGACGCCGGCGACATCGCTGTCGTCGTCGGTGGCACCATCCCACAGACCGACGTGCCCAAGCTGCTGGAAGCCGGTGCCGCGGCGGTGTTCCCGACCGGCACACCCCTGGAAGTCCTCGTCGACGAGGTGCGCAAGCTGACGTCTGAAAGGGTCGATTAGATGCGCCTTGGCGTGATGATAGGGGCCGAGCGCGGTGACATGGCTCGTAAGGTCAAGAAGCTCCTACAGGACATCGAGTGGGCAGAAGGAGCCGGACTGGACACCGCGTGGATGCCACAGGTGCCCGACGACTTCGACGCGCTGACCATGGTCGCCCTCATGGGCAACCGGACGACACGTATCGAGCTCGGCACGGCCGTGGTGCCACTACAGGCTCAGCATCCGATTGCGTTGGCGCGCCAGGCATTGTCGATACACGCGGGCACCGGCGGCAGGCTGGCGCTCGGTGTCGGGCCGTCGCACCACTGGATCGTCCGTGACATGCTCGGCATCCCGTACGAGAAGCCGGCCGCGTACACGCGCGACTACCTCGAAGTCCTCAACACCGCCTTGAAGGGCCCAGGTCCCGTCGACGTCGAGAACTCGACGTTCACCGTGCACAACCCGACTGCGCTCGGTGCCGAGACTCCGATGCCGGTGCTGGTAGCGGCTCTCGGGCCGGTGATGCTGCAGATCGCAGGCGAACTCGCCGACGGCACGGTGCTGTGGATGGCAGACGAGCGAGCCATCGGCGACCACATCGCGCCACGAATCACCAAGGCTGCCGACAACGCCGGACGTCCTGCGCCGCGAATCGTCGCGGGCATACCGGTATGCCTGTGCGCCAACTCCGAGATCGGCGCTGCGAAGGAGCGGGCCAACCGCATTCTCGCCGAGGCGGAGACGTCGCCCAACTACCAGAAGCTGCTCGATCGCGGTGATGCCCGTGATGTCGGCGATCTGTGCGCGGCCGGTGACGAGGAAGCGATACTGGCCCGGTTCAAGAAGTTTGCCGATGCGGGAGTCACGGATCTGTCGGTACGGCTGCTTCCGATCGGCGAGACGCGCGACGAGTTGATCGCTTCGAAATACCGAACGCGAGAAGTCATTTCGCAGCTGGCTGACGAAGTGCGATGAGCCCAGGGCCGTTATCGGGTATCCGAATCCTCGAGGTCGGCGTAATGCTCGCCGGTCCGTACGCCACCATGCTGCTTGCCGACCTTGGCGCGGAAGTCATCAAGATCGAGCCGCCGGGCGGCGAGATCTCCCGCCAGGTGAGCGAGAGCTACTTCGCCAGTCTGAATCGCAACAAGCAGAGCGTCTGCCTGGACCTGCGGTCCGACGCCGGGCGCCAACGGCTCGGCGAGCTGGTCGCGGAATCGCATGCGCTGCTGGTGAATATGAAGCCGTCCGCGATTCGCCGGCTCGGGCTCACCTACGACACGCTGCGGCAGTTCAACGAGCGGATCGTCTGCGTCGCGATGACCGGGTTCGGGTTGGACGGCGGCGACGACCCGGCCTTCGACTACGTCATTCAGGCGGCCACAGGTGTCGCGGCCATGACGGGTGATCCGGATGGACCGCCGACACTGCCGGGGTACTCGTCGGCCGACAACTCCACGGGGCTCGCTGCCGCGCTGGGACTCTTGGCCCAGATAGTCTCGGGCCGTGGTGGCCAGGTGGACGTGTCGCTGCGCGACGTGATGCTGTCCCAGCTGAACTACCGGGCGTCGGCCTACCTCAACGACGGAATCGAGCCACAGCGACATCCGCACGGTGCGCACTCGTATTACGTTCCGGCGCAGTTGTTTACGACTGCTGACGGCTACTTGGCTTTGTTCATCACCCACGACGCGTTCTGGAAGGCCTTCGCCGCCGAAGCGGGCGTCGACGGCTTTCCGACGATGGCCGAGCGCGCCGCCCGACGCGAAGAGGTGCTGGCCGTCGTCAGCGCCGCGCTGGCTACCGATACCGCCATGAACTGGGAAACGCGATTGCGCCCGCTTGGCATCCCTGTCGCTGCTGTCCGGACGCTGCCCGAAGCGCTGGAGGCCACACCGGAGGTCATCGTGACAGCCGGGAACTTCCGATTGGTGGGCACCCCGATCCGCATCGGCGGGTACGAGCCCGAGTACCGGCCGGCGCCGGGCTTAGACGAACACGCCCAGCATCAATCCTCGTAATGCACTGTCACTGAAGGGGTATCAGGAACTGCCTGGCAGGTCAGGACGTAGCCGTCTTCGACCTCGTCATCCATCAGCGCGTCGTTGACTCGCATGGTCGCGCTGCCTTCCGACAGCCGCGCCATGCAGGTGCCGCAGTTGCCGGCCTCGCAGGAGAACGGCGGTGACATGCCCGCCCGCCGGGCGCTTTCCAGCAGCGTCTCCTTGGCGACTTGGGGGACCGTCGCCTTCTCGCGATCCAGGTGAATCGTGATGGTGCCCTGGACATCTGCGGCCTGTTCGGCGGAGGCGGGCTCGGGTGCTTCGGAGTCCGCAATCGGGGCAGGTGCGGCGTCGAAATCCTCGATGAACACCTTGCCGGGGCCTGGCAACGCCGCTGTGACGACGGACATGAATCCTTCTGGCCCGCAGACGTAGCAGTCGGCGTCGGTGTCCTCGCCGACGAAATCGACCACGCTGGCCGGGCCGAGCAGCCCACTGTCGGCGTCGATGTGGCGCACCACCGTGAGCCGGTCGGGGTAACGCGCGACGAGATCGTCGAGCACCCCTTCGAAGATCATCGACTGCCGGTCGCGATCGGCGCATAGCAGGCGCACCCGACGGTCGGTGGTGGCCAGGGCGCTCTTGGCCAGCGACAGGATCGGCGTGACGCCGCTGCCGCCGCTGAACCCCAGCAGCGGCGCGGAGGTATCGGTCAAGCAGAAGGTGCCGGCGGCCCGGGTGAGCGTCACCTCGTCGCCTTCGACGAGGTTGTCGAGCATCCAGTTCGACACCTTGCCGCCGGGCACCCGTTTGACGGTGGTCGCGATTTCGGAGTCGGTCTCGGGTGCACTGGACATCGAATACGACCGGTACAGGTCCTGGCCCTCCACGTTTACCTTGAACGTGCAGAACTGGCCGGCCCGGTAGGGGAACGGCGTCTCATCCGGGGCCAGCACGAACGTCCTGGCGTCGGCGGTCTCCTTGATGATCCGAGACACCGTCGCGCGATGGAACAGATGCGGCTTGGCCATTGGGTCCCTATCGTCTGGCATTGTCATTCTGATAATAAGAGAATACTATTCTCCTCGACAACCGCGGATCTTCTCCGAGGTGTGTACCCGCAGGCTGGAAGGGGCGAGAGCGACGTGAGTGGGCCGATCGCTCTCGCGTTCGAGGACCAGGAGTACACCCTGGCACAGCTCGACGCGCTGGCCAGCGGCATGGCGACCACGCTCGAGCACCGCGGAGTGCGCGCCGGCGAGCGGGTGGCACTGATGTCGTCGAACCGTCCGGAATTCGTCATCGCGCTGCGCGCCATCTGGCGTCTTGGTGCGTCCGCGGTCTTACTCAGCCCGGCGTGGAAGCGGACCGAGGTCGACCATGCCCTCGCGCTGACACATCCCGCTCATGCCGTCGGCGACCATCCTGTGTTAGCCGAGGCGATGCCGATGCTGCACCTGGACGAGCCCATCACGCCGGGACGGCGCTCGTTCGAGGCGCCGCCGCCCGACTCCGATGCGCTGTTCGTGTTCAGCTCCGGCACGACAGGGTTGCCGAAGGCAGTGCGTCACACGCATGGCTCGTTCGCGGTGGCCGTTCGGCACTGGCGCGACGCGCTGCATCTGACGTCGGCGGATCGCATGCAGATCATGACGCCGCCGTCGCACATACTTGGTCTGCTGAATATTGCGATGGCGCTGGACACCGGCACCTGGATCCGGCTGCACCGGCGATTCGACATCGACCTCATGCTGCGGCACATCGAGGATGACCGGATCACCATCGAAATGGCCGTCGCACCAATCGCATTAGCACTGGCGGCCCACCCCGAGCTGGAGAACTACGACCTGTCGTCACTGCGTTACATCATGTGGTGCGCGACACCGGTCACCCAGAGTGTGGCTGAAGCCGTTACGCGAAGGACCGGCGTCAACTGGGTGACGGCTTACGGCGCAAGCGAATTGCCGGTCATCGCATGCAACGAGATCGAAGGTGCGCGGCTGGACAGCGTCGGCCGCCCCGCACCCGGCGTGAGCGTTCGGGTCGTCTCGTTGGACACCGGAGAGCCGGTGGCGCCAGGCGAACTCGGTGAAATCCAGGTGCGCTCGGATTCGGTTATGGCCGGCTATCTTCCGCATTCGGCGACGGCTGAGGCGTTCGACGGCCGCTGGTATCGCACGGGCGACGTCGGCCACCTCGACGATGAGGGGTGGTTGCGCATCACCGACCGATCCAAAGAGATGATCAAGGTGCGCGGTTTCCAGGTCGCGCCCGCTGAGATCGAGGCCGTCCTGCACGGGCATCCGGCCGTCGAGGATTGTGCGGTGTTCGGCGTTCCGGACGCAGTCAACGGCGAAGCGGTCGTCGCCGCAGTCAAGGCGCGTGTACCGGTTGAGACCGACGAGCTGGTTGCGCTCGTCGGGGACCGTCTGGCGTCGTACAAACGGCCGAGTCGAGTGGTGCTCGTGCCGGACATACCGCGCCTACCCTCTGGAAAGGTGTTGCGAAGAGTGCTGAAGGAGCGTCTGTGGACGTCCGTCTGACAACCGAACAGCAGCAGCTGCGGGATGCCGCCGCAAAGCTGGCCGACGACCTCGGACCCGGATCGGTTGCGGATCTGTCCGACGACAACCGCATCGGCCGGCTGGAAAAGGCCGTCGATGCGACCGGCTTTAGAACGCTGCGCTCGGACGGAGCGTCAGGCGTCGAAGTCGCTGTTGTCGCTGAGGAATTCGCGCGCGGTTTGGTCGACGTCCCCTTCCTCGGGCCGATACTGGCCGACGATCTGCAACGGCTCACCGGGCGTGCGCCGTCGGCGACGGACACCGGGAGCGGGTCCGTCGATCTCACCCGAGTTTCTGCCGGCGTGGTCGGGGCGCCGGCAGAACTCGGGGAGCTTTCCAGCGACGACGCGCAGCGCTGGCGTGCGCTCGCGCTGGTGACCACCACTGCAGATCTTCTCGGCGCTGCACGCGGCGTGCACGCGCTCGCGGTGGATTATGCGAAGGTTCGCGAGCAGTACGGTTCGTCGATCGGGTCGTATCAGGCCATCGCCCACATGCTCGCGGAAGGCCTTGCGTTGATCGAAGGCTCGATCAGCGTGCTGCGGCATGCGGCGTGGGCCGTCGACGAACTGGATCCCGCCGAGGCTGTCCAGGCCGCACGGATCGCCAAGCTGTACTGCGCACGCGCAGCACGGACCGTCTGCGAGACCGCAATCCAAGTACACGGCGGCATCGGGAACACCTGGGAATGCCTGGCCCACGTGTACCTGCGCCGAGTGCTGACAACCACCGAACTGTGGCCCGTACGCCTGGAGGACATCGATCTTGGATTTTCGTGATTCGCCGGAGGAAGCCGACTTCCGGGACAAGCTGAGGACCTGGCTGTCCGACAACGCAGGGACGTTCAAGGCGTCCGGCGACGACTATTGGACCCGCCAGGGTGAGTGGCACCAAGCCCTTTATCAGGCAGGGTTTTTCGGCACCTCGTGGCCGCGAGAGTTCGGCGGCCAGGAGTTAGCTCCGGTGTACGACGTCATCGTCGACGAGGAGCTGGCCCGTGCCGGCGCCCCGCCGCGACCCAGCCTGGGCTATCTGGTGGTGGGACTGGGCCACCACGGCAGCAAGGAACTGCAGCAGCGCTTCCTGCCCGGCATGATCAACGGAACCGAGCGGTGGTGCCAGGGCTTCAGTGAACCGGGAGCCGGGTCCGACCTCGCGTCGCTGACCACCACCGCCACCCGCGATGGCGATAATTACGTCATTCATGGTCACAAGATCTGGACCAGTTACTCCGACGTCGCGGACTGGTGCCTGGTGCTTGCCCGGACCGACAAGGAGGTGCCGCGGCACAAGGGCATCTCGGCATTCATCGTCTCGATGCATCAGCCGGGGATCGAGCAACGACCCTTGAAGATGATCAACGGTGTGACAACCGAATTCGGTCAGGTAGCTTTCGACGGCGCGGTGGTGCCCGCCGATCAGATGGTCGGCTCGCCAGGCGAGGGCTGGGCACTCGCGATGACGGTGGTCAGCCACGAACGCGAACCGTCGACTCTGGGCTATTCCGCTCGGTACGGAAAACTGGTGCGGGAGATGGCATCCCGTGTGGAGCAGGCGCCGGCCGAGCTGGTGTGGGCCGCGGTGGAGGCCGAGATGCTGCGCCTGCATGTGCGGCGCAGGCTCTCCGAACAGCTCGACGGCATCAAGCACGGGCCGCAGGGGTCACTGGACAAGCTGCTGATGACGTGGACCGAGCAGTCCGTCGGACACGCGGCGCTGGCCGTCACCGGAACCAGTGACCCAGAGCTGTTGAGCGCCTACCTGTACAGCCGCGCGCAGAGCGTCATGGGCGGCACATCGCAAATTCAGAAGAACATCATCGCGTCGCGAATCCTCGGACTGGGAGTGCGATGAGCGCTTGCGCGAAGAGCAAAGGAGTTTGAAATGTACGATATGCCAGCCGAAATCGACGTCCGCGCCGACGGTGCGCTGCGCATCATCACGCTGAACCGCCCCGACGCGCTCAACGCCGTCAACGATTCGCTGCACACCGGGTTGGCCCACCTGTGGTCGCGGTTGGGCGAGGACCGGGAGGCACGCGCGGCGGTGATCACCGGGGCCGGTCGAGCATTCTCCGCGGGTGGCGACTTCGCCTACCTCAACGAGTTGCGAGGCGATCCCGACCTGCGGGCCAAGACGATTCTGCATGGCCGCGAGATCGTGCTCGGCATGGCGCGCTGCCGAATTCCGGTGGTAGCGGCCGTGAATGGCCCGGCGGTCGGCTTGGGCTGCAGCCTGGTCGCGTTGAGCGACATCGTCTACATCGGCGAGGAGGCCTATCTCGCCGACCCGCACGTGCAGGT
>NZ_DASSCY010000138.1:0-26788 GCF_035697385.1 Mycobacterium sp.
CCACCGCACCCATCACCACCCCCACCGCGACAACCCCCGCTGAGCCCGGCCGCGGACTGGCGATGCCCCGACGCACACACACCCGCACCCAAAACCGCCAACGCGCCATCCAAACCGAACGCCAACTCAACAACAACCACAGCACCCAACGCAACAAACCGCCGCCGTTCTGATGACGGCTATGCCTTGTCGCGCACGCCGCGATATAGGCCCCATCGGACCACCCATGGCATCAGCACGCGGTCGATCGACCATGCCGGGAAGTGGAAGGCGCGGCCCTTGGGCCCGAAGACCTCCAAGCCGTCGGCCTGGATACCAATGATGGAACCCCACCGCCGTTTGGGCGGCCGGAAGCTGCGCAGCGGTCGTCCCTCGAATTCGGCGCGGACGTTATGCGCGACAAGCGCGTCGGCTCGGTTGCGAGCCGAGCTCCGAAGCGGATCCGTCGCCGCGACGTCGCCGACCGCGAAGACGCCAGGGTGATCGGGCACCCGCAGCTGCGGCGTCACGCGCACAAAGCCGTGTTCATCGAGGAGTTCTGTTGGCAGCCAGTCGGTGTTGGGCCGCACCAGACCTATCGCCCACAGCACAGCGTCGGCCGACGACGGCGACTGGCCGGTGCTCCACTGCACGGGCTCACTGGTGATCTCGTCGCACGCGAACCCGTCCGGCAGCACTGCGCGGTGCCCCGGGTGCAGCCGCACACCGACCTCGGTGAGTCGCTGTTGAATACGCGCCCACGTTCGAGGATGGTGTTGCGGCAGCCCGCGATCGCCCGGGAAATACAGATCCACCCGCTTGGCCGGCCACCTGATCGAGATGTTCGCGGCGCTGCTCACCGCAGCAGCACCGCCACCCACGACCATCACCGACTCCGCTGCCGCCAAGCGGCGGTGTGCCGCTTGCAAACTGGCCTCGATCTCCTCATCCGACTGCAGGCTCGGGCGCCGCCAGAAGCCGTTGGTGACACCAGTCGAGATGATCAGAGCGTCGTAGGGCTGGGTCACTGGCGAGCCATCGTTGCGCTCAACGAAGACAAGTCGCTCGGCGAGGTCGACGCCGGTCAGCGTGCCGTGAACCGTTTTGACGCGGTCAAGGCCGCGGAACCTGTCGAACGCGATCCAGTTGTCCCTGGCCCAATCGTTCGGCCGCGAGATACGCAGTCCGAGTTCCTGGCCGCTGACCAGGGCGGGTTTGGCCGAGATGCCGACGACGTCGACGTGCCTCGCCAGCTTGATCGCCGCGAGGACGCCGCTGTCGCCGAGCCCAGCAATGACGACGCGCTTTCGTCCCACTGCGGGAGAGTAGCGCGGTCGACATTCGCGGACTCAGCCCGTCACAGCGTCGATCGCCCGGTAGATGCGCTGCTCGCTCACAGGGCGGGCGGTGCCGAGCTGCTGGGCCCAGAGGCTCACCCGCAGTTCCTCGATCATCCAGGCAATGTCACGGACATCAGCAGCCGCCGCCCGTGCTGGCGAAAGTGCTTGCAGGAGTTCGTCATACGCATCCTGCACGGCGCGCACCTGCTCCATTCGCTCACGGTCAGCCGCGATGCCGTGCGGCAGCCGCTCAAGCCGCCGCCCGATGCCGGTGACGTAACGCGTGACGTCGGCCAGCCGCCCTGGCCCGGTCGCGGTGACGAAGCCCTTCGGCAACAGCCTGCCCAGCTGCGCGCGGATGTCGGCGATCGCCTCGGCCTGAGCAGGCGACGGCTCTGCCGGTAATGCCAGCTCCACGTCATGCGCCGCAGCCAGTGCCTTCTCCACACGTGCGACGACATCGAGGGTGGTCGGCACCAACGCATCAGCCACCTTGTCCCGCAGCGCAACGAAGTCGCCGCGCGTCCATGCCAACCCAGGCGCAATGACGGCTGTCGCCGCGTCGGCGCAGTCTTCGATCAGCGCGGACAGCGACCCGTCCGGATTGGTGCCGAGCACTAGTCGTGTGCGCGGATCCAGTGCCCGCTCGACTGCCTTGACCGGCGACGGCACCGACAACCGCAACAACCGGCGGGTGCCGGGCCCCATCGCCGCGTCCTGCTCGGCCTGCGCTGCGAACACCCGCAGATCGACGGCGGCGCCCCGATCGACCAGCGCCGGGAATCCGCGTACGGCGTGGCCGCCGCTGATCCGCTCGACACTGCGGGGAACCTCGCCGAGGTCGTCGGGCCAGGTTCGCAGCCCGGTGCGTTCCAGCTCTCCAGCGACCGCATCGGCGACGGCCTTCCGGGCCGGCGCGGCGAGCTGGTGCTGCAGCGCGTCGAGATCCTTGCCACGCGCCACCTCGGTGCCGTCGGCTGACTCGACGGCGAACGTCACCCGCAGGTGGGCCGGCAGCTTGTCAAGGTCGAACGCATCGATCGGGACCAGAACACCGGTGCGTCGCCGCAGCTCCCGCTGCAGACCCTCCAGCAGAGGTTCGTCTCCCGGCTCCAGCGAGGCGAGCACCACGCGCGCGGTGTCCGGTGCGGGAACGAAGTTGCGGCGCAGCTCCTTTGGAAGTGAACGAATCAACGCCGTGACGAGCTCCTCACGTAAAGCCGGTATCTGCCAAGCAAATTCGTCCCCGCCCACGCGTGGGAGCACCTCGACCGGCACATGCACAGTGACACCGTCGTCGAAGGCACCGGGCTCGAAGCGGTAGGTGAGCGGTAGCGAGAGGTCGCCCGCCTGCCACGCGTCCGGCTGGTCACCCGCCGAGTCGTTGCGCAACAGGTCGTCACGACCCATGGTCAAGAGGTCAGGCGTCTTGTGCCGCTGCTTCTTCCACCATGCGTCGAAATGCCGAGCGGACACGGCTTCGGCAGGGATGCGGGCGTCGTAGAACGCGTAGATCTCGTCGTCACCCACCAGGAGATCTCGCCGACGTGCCCGCTCCTCCAGCTCCGCCAATTCCTCACGCAGCCGCACGTTGTCGCGGAAGAAGTGGTGACGGGTCTGCCAATCGCCCTCGACGAGCGCGTGCTGGATGAACAGCTCACGCGCCAGCTGAGGCTCGATCTGCGCGTAGTTCACCCGTCGGCGCGGCACCAGCGCAAGGCCGTAGAGCGTCACCCGCTCAAAGGCCATCACGGCACCGCGCTGGGCGTCCCAATGAGGCTCGCTGTAGGTGCGCTGCACGAGGTGGCCGGCGACGCGTTCGACGTCCTCCGGCTGGATGCGCGCGGCTATCCGTCCGTACAGCCTGCTCGTCTCGACGAGGTCGGCGACGACGATCCAGCGCGGCGGGCGCTTGGTGAGCACCGAACCGGGTGCAAGGACGAACTTCGAATTCCGTGCACCGGCATAGTCCCGCGAGTCACCTTCTCGCATGCCGATATGCGACAGCAGGCCTGCAGTCAGCGCTGCATGCACCCGCGCGGCATCGGCCGGCTCGTCCTGCTCGCGGATGCCCATGTCCCTGGCGATGCTGCGCAGCTGCCCGACGAGGTCCTGCCATTCGCGGATACGCAGATAGTGAAGGAACTCCTCCCGACACATCCGTCGAAAAGAGTTGCCGGACCGTTCTTTTCGCTGCTCTCCCAGGTAGCGCCACAAGTTCAGGTAGGAGATGAAGTCGGAGTGCTCGTCGGCGAACCTGGCATGCTTCTGCCGCGCGGCGTCCTCCCGGTCAGCAGGCCGTTCGCGAGGATCCGGAATCGACAACGCCGCGGCGAGCACGAGCACCTCGTGGACGCACCCTTCGGCATCGGACTGCAAGATCATCCTGCCCAGTCGTGGGTCGAGGGGCAGCTGCGCGAGGCGGCGGCCGACGTCGGTGATCGCGCCGTCGCTGCCGAACGCGCCGAGTTCTTGCAGCAACTGCACACCGTCGCGGATGCTGCGCTTGTCCGGCGGGTCGAGGAAGGGAAAGTTCTCCATGTCGCCCAGCTGCAGGGCGGCCATCTGCAGGATCACCGCGGCGAGATTCGTCCGCAGGATCTCGGGATCGGTGTAGCGCGGCCGCGACGCGAAGTCCTCTTCGGAGTAGAGGCGGATGCACACGCCTGGTGCGGTGCGCCCGGAACGCCCTGCACGCTGCGCGGCGGAGGCCTGTGAGATCGGCTCGATCGGCAGCCGCTGCACCTTGGTCCTGCGGCTGTAGCGCGAGATGCGTGCGGTGCCAGGGTCGACGACATAGCGGATGCCCGGCACCGTCAACGACGTCTCGGCGACGTTGGTGGCGAGCACAATTCGGCGGCCGGTATGCGGTTGGAAGATGCGCTGTTGCTCGGCGGTGGGGAGTCGGGCGTAGAGCGGTAGCACTTCGATGCGGTCGACGGCGCCTCGCAACGCTTCGGCGGTGTCGCGGATCTCGCGCTCGCCGGACAGGAAGACCAGAACGTCGCCAGGCGGTTCGGCTTCCAGCTCATGCACGGCGTCGATGATTGCTTCGGTCTGGTCGCGCATCTCGGTGCGGACGACCTCGTGATCGGGATCGTCGGGGTCATCATCATCTGTTGACAGCGCGAGGACTTCCAATGGGCGGTAACGGATTTCGACCGGGTAGGTCCGCCCCGACACCTCGACGATCGGCGCGTCACCGAAGTGCGCGGCGAAGCGCTCCGGTTCGATGGTGGCCGACGTGACGATCACCTTGAGGTCGGGGCGGCGCGGGAGCAGTTCGCGCAGATAGCCGAGCAGGAAGTCGATGTTGAGGCTGCGCTCGTGGGCCTCGTCGAGGATGAGCGTGTCGTAGCGCAGCAGGCGGCGGTCGCGCTGGATCTCGGCGAGCAGGATGCCGTCGGTCATCAGCTTGATCAGGGTGCGGTCGCTGGCTTGGTCGGTGAAGCGAACGGTGTAGCCGACGGCTTCGCCTAGTGGGGTGTGCAGTTCATCGGCGATGCGCTGAGCGACGGTGCGGGCGGCCAGCCGGCGCGGCTGGGTGTGGCCGATCGTGCCCCGGATACCGCGGCCGAGTTCCAGGCAGATCTTGGGCAGCTGGGTCGTCTTGCCTGACCCGGTCTCACCGGCGACCACGACCACCTGGTGCTCGCTGATCGCCTTCGCAATCTCGTGGCGCAGCTCGCTGACGGGCAGGTCGGGATGCGTGATGGCCGGGACGGCGGAGGTGCGGGTGGCAACCAGGGCCTCGGCGGCGGTGAGTTGTTGGGCGAGCTGCTGCAGCTTCTCCGGCTTCGCGCCGCGAAGATTCTTGAGGCGACGACCGAGGAGGGCGGCGTCGCGGATGGTCAGGCCGTCAAGCCGCTTACGCAGCTCGGCGACTGACGGTTCGGACACTCGCGCCAGGATAGGCGGCCACGACGATGCCATGTATGGTGGCCGAGTCGAAAAAGGCACGACCGGTTGATCAGGTAAGCCCGGTCACTTCCTCAGGGAAGCTCTGTTCCGCACTCCAGCGAGAACCCACGGCTCCATGGTGAACACGCGCCCACAGGAGTGCCTCAATGATTCTCAACCATCTCGATTTGTACGTACCCGATGTCGTCGCGACCCGCGATTTCTTCTTGCGGCACTTCGACTTTCGTCATGACCGGACCCTCGGAGCCGACGCATTGGCGATATTGCACGACGATGCCGGAATGGAGCTGGTGATCAGCAAGCCGGTCGCCAAACGCGGGGGTGCCGACCAGGTGACGCTTGGCACCACGACGTATCACATCGGATTCCACTTGCCGTCGATGGCGACAGTGGACCAAGTATTCTGCGGTGTGCGCGATGACCAACACGTCGATCCCCCGCGAGTGATGCGGGGCCGCTACCTCTTCTACTGCATCGCGCCGGGCAACGTCGTCATCGAGGTGGCCGCCGCTGCGGTTTAAGCCTTCGTCGGCGACCAGTAGGCGAGCATCTCGGCGAAGGTCTCGAACGCGGGAGTGGACACGCCGTACGTCGCCTCCAGGTGGATGCTCAGCGGGAAGCCGAGGTCGGCCACACCGTCGATCACCCGCTTGTAGAAGTCGACCATCAGCTGCCGCTTCTTCGCCGGCTCGGTTTCGGCCAGTTTCCTGACGAAATCCTGCTCGTCGGCGACAGCTTGGTTGCCGGGGTCCTGGATCAGCCAGTTGATCAGGCCGACCTTGGCCTCCATCTTCGGGACGAACCCGAACGACAGCAGGATCTCTGGCCGGTGGTCGGTGCTCTTGGCGAATTCGGTGAGGAAGCCGACGATCGCGTCGGAGTACAGCAGCTGGGTCATGCCGTAGGTGGCGCCCTGGTTGCACTTGAAGTTGAAGCGGCCATGTTCGCCGTCGCGGGTGGGGATGAGGATCGCGCCGCGGTTGGGCACGACCTGGTCGTAGAGGGACAGGGCGTCGGTCGGCGCGACACCGGAGCCGTCGCCGTCGTTCATGGTTCGTGGGACGCCGACGAACGCGATGCCGTCGAAACCGGCGGCGCTGAGGTCCGCCAGGCGGCGGCCCAGGGCCGACTCGTCGAGGAAGGCCGTGACCTGGGTGCACAGCCCGTTCATGCCGGGCAACTCCGGTTTGATGATCGACCAGAAGTCGAGGACGTCCATCTTCGGCTTCATCTCGATGGGCCGGTCGTCGTCCTCCTCGATCATGCCGGGGATCATCACGTGCCGGATGCGCCCATCCAGGCCGGTTTCGGCCGAGCAGCGCTGCACCTTCTGCGCGTCCTCCAGCGCCTGTTCGCGGCCTCGTTCCACGTTCGGCGGCACGAGTTCGAGCGCGATGGTGTTGAGGGTCACGAAGCCTGCTCCCGGTCGGACGATTGTCGGCCTCGCCGCGACGGGTCAACTCTGACCAGGCTTCGCGACATATAGCCGGACCACACAATACCGAGCAGACCTGGGTGATCCACAGTCCCCGTCAGCAAACTGACGCGACCAGGACCGCCACTCGACCGAGGACTAGCTCGACTTCTTGCCGCCCTTGCGGCCAGCCTCCTTCTTCTGGGCCGTATTGCCGCCGCTGCCGGAGCCACTGCTGCGCTTGCTCTGGGCACTGCCTGAACTCTTGCCGCCTCTGCTGGAGGATCCAGGCGAATTCGCGATCGCCGCGGCGCGCGACTTGCTCATGCCTTTCTCGCGCAAGCCTTCGTACTGCTTGTCGTTCTTGACGCTTGGACCATGATCCTTGGCCACTTTGGCCTCCTTTCACGCCTGGCGTCGGGTACCCGATATGAGGCGTCATCATTCGGATGCGTCGCCGTGGTGCGGCAGGATTGCGTCAGCATGACCACCAGCGACGGTTCCCCCGCCACGACCCGACGGCGACACATCCTGCGGCTCGCCCTGTTCGTCGCGTTCCTGCTCGGACTGTTTTATCTGGTCGCTGTCACACGGGTGGTCGATGTCGAGGATGTCCGGCGCACGGTGGCTGCAGCCGGCCCGGCCGCGCCGCTGCTCTACGTCGTGGTGTCAGCCGTGCTCGGCGCAGTGTTCGTGCCGGGCCCCCTGCTGGCCGCGGGCAGTGGTGTGTTGTTCGGGCCGTGGCTCGGCACGTTCGTGACGCTGTGCTCCGCGATGGGCACCGCGGTCATCACCAGCCTCATCGGCAGGCGGGCAGGCCGCGGCAGCGCTCGTGCACTGCTTGGCGCGCAACACGCCGACCGCCTCGACGCACAGATCGATCGCGGAGGATTGTGGGCGGTCGTCGGCCAGCGTTTCATCCCAGGCATCTCCGATGCGTTGGCTTCCTACGCGTTCGGCGCGTTCGGAGTTCCGTTGTGGCAGATGGCCGTTGGGGCTTTCATCGGCTCGGCGCCGCGCGCATTCGTCTACACCGCGCTAGGCGCGTCGATCGGAGATCTGTCGGCACCGTTGGCATATGCCGCCATCGGGGTGTGGTGTGTGACCGCCATCGTCGGGGCCTTCGCGGCGCGAAGCGGCTATCGGGTATGGCGCCGCAGCCGGGCAACACCAAGCGGCTAATCCGCTGTGCGGTAGACGAATCGGACGAACGGCAGGTGTAGAGCGGACTGGCGGTAGTCGACTTCAGCCCCGTCGACCGAGTGCCAGTCGCTGCTGAGCAGTACCGCTGGCATAGCGAGCGTCCGGTTGCCCACGCGGATCGTCACATCGGGGTTGTGACAAATGTTTCGGTACCAACCTGCGCCGGGTCCCCAGCCTGACGCGACGACGTAGTGACGCGGCCGACGTGGTTGAGCAATAGCAGCCGACGACCGAGAAGCCAGCCGAATTTGAATCGATAGAGATGGATCGGCATCCGCAACGCGGCTCGAAGCAAGCCCGCCGGTGGCCGGTCGACGTCAACGAGCTTATGTCTCACTCCCTGCGACCTCGCGGGCATCGACGGGATTGATGCGGTTGACGATCAGCGGATCGGCGGGCGTGAAGGGGAAGTCTGGGAGGTCGTCGATGTGCGTGTTGAACGTCGCGGCGAGAACTTCGCGGGTGTAGGCGCTGGCCGAGGCACGGTAGCCTATATCGGCGGGGAATGGCTGGTCGAAGAAGATCAGAAAATGCCAGTCCGGCGAGTCGACGACCTCGATGTGGTGAGGGTAGGCCCGCGGGATGAAGTAGGCGTCACCCTCCTTCATATACCAGGTGTCGAGAGAACCGTCGGGGTCCATGACGGTCATCCGGGCCGAACCCCTTTGCACATAGCCCATTTCAGCCGTGTTCGGATGCCAGTGCGGTTCCCGCATCCCGTCTTCGCGAATACGCAAGGAGTACATCGACAAGTCTTTCAACGCCGGCCAGTACTGCACCCGGGCGAATCTGGCATTGCCGACGGCATAGTCGAGCGGCGCTTGCTGCGCTTCGATGGCGAACTTGTGCGGATCCGCAAAACGCGCACCGTCGGGGATCACCGGCACTCCCTGTCGCGCAGCTAGTTTGTGGTCGGCCGTGCTGCGCCGGATGGCCGAAAAGTCCGATGCAGGCAGGTCATAAGTGTTGCCCAGCACCGCATCCGTCATCGCACCGAACGCGGCACCCAGACCGAAGTCTTCTGGCCGCTCGTGACGAAAGGTGATGATGAACTCGGCGACGTCCTCACCGATGTTCTCGATGTGGTGCAACGAACCGGAATCGACATGAAACATCTCCCCGGCACTGACTATGAACGACGCGAACTTGCTGCCGTTGTCGAGTACCGACACCAATGCGGTCCCGGACACGCAGTAGGTGAGTTCGTTGGCGTTGGCGTGCCAGTGCGGAGTGCGCATTGCGCCCGGGTTCAGCAGCACCCGCTTGATCGACATGCCCTTGAGGATCGGGAAGTTGTCGGCAGTGACCCGTCGCATCGAGCCAAGCTCGGACTCCTCGACGATCTCGCCGTCCAGAAGTGAGATGGAATGGCTGCTGCGGGTGATCGTAGTGGTCATGGTTGCGCCTCCTCGCATCTGGCTACCAGGCCGGCAGGTCGCCGTCGGTCCGCAACGAACTCTCCTCTGCGCCGCCGCTCTTGTCATCCACGTTGGCAGCAGATCTGCTCTACCTGCTAGCCGCTATAGGCCTGCGGGCACGCAACCAGATCCGTCCGCTGGCAGTCCGATCGGTGCGCAGCAGCGCGTGCACCGGTTCTTCTGCCAGCACCGGCTGGTAGTCGCCGTTGGCGCCCGAGTGGTAGTTGGGCCATGAGATCGTCGGGGTGTCCTGGTCGTCGCACATCGTCGCCGGGTCGACGGTCTTGTCGTGGAACTCGTTGACCACTCCAAGCGACCCGAGCCGGCTCAGGCAGCAACCCAAAGTCTTGATGATCGCGCGCGGTGAGCACACCGCCACCGTTCTCGCGGAACCTCCGGATGGCGTAGGCGTCGGAGGCAGTAAGGCCGTCACCGACATCGACGGCCATCAGCCACACCTGGTCGTAGCCGAGATCGTCGACGTGACTCAGCACCGGATCGTCGCCACCCCGGTTGGCCCGATTGCGTGCGATCACTTCGTGACCGGCAGCACGCAGCTCGTCGGTCAACAACGAGAAGCGGGTGATGTCCTAGTCATCGGGGTGCGCCGGGATTGTCGTCTGCAGCAATATCTTTGACATCTGATGGTCCTTAAGTGACGTCGTTCAACTCAGCCGGCACACGAAGGTGCCTGCGCGCGGCCAGTTCCTCTTCGTCGACGAGCTCGAGCATCGGCTTGCCGGGAACGCAGAGCATCGTGACCGTGAAGCGGCACCTCATGTCGTCGCGGTTGTTGCCGTCCGAGTAATGGATGACGTCGCCTCCCGGCTCCCAGAACGCTTCTCCGGCCCGGACCACTCGGGGCGGCTGGCCTTCCAGCTCGAAGAGCATTTCGCCCTCCAGCATGTAGCCGAAGGCAGGACCGCTCGGATGCCGGTGTGGCGGTGCACCCGTGCTACCCGGCGGGTAGTCGATGACAACGGTCATGGCATGTGCGCCTTCGGGTATGAACGGCGGCTGCGCTTCCTGCACAACCGTCAACGCGTTCTCCCATCCAGCGTCATATTTCTTCGACATCGGTCATTCCTCCTTGGTTGTGTTCAGATAGCGCTGCCGCCGCCATCGGCGTGCAGGGTCGAGCCGGTGATGAAACTCGCGCGCGGCGAGGCGAGAAAGAGCACTGCGTGCGCGATCTCTTCGGGATCGGCGGTGCGACCCAACGGCAACGCCCGTCCGAGTTCTTCGTTGACGTCTCCCCATTCCGCCTCGACGCCTTCGGTTTTGGTCGGTCCGGGCGCGACGCTGTTGACCCGAACTCCGCGCGCGCCGAACTCGACGGCCCAGGTGCGGGTGAGGGATTCCACGGCTGCCTTTGAAGCGCTGTAGGCGGATGCCCCGCGAACACCCTTTGAGGCAACCATGCTCGTGACGTTGATGATGCAGCCGCGTCCACGCTTGAGCATTCCCGGCACAACGCCGGCGGCCAGGAAGTAGGTGCCGCGGACGTTGGTGTCGAACGTCTTCTCGAACGACGTGATCTCCTGCTGAATGGTGGTCGCCGAGGGGAAGTTGGCAGCGTTGTTAACCAGTATGTCGACGTCGCCAGCTTGCGCGGCAAGCCATTTCACGGATTCGATGTCCGATAGATCGGCCTGGATGAATCGCACGTTCCCGTTGATCCTCGCGGCCGCGCACTTGCCACGCTCCGCGTCTCGACCGGTGATGATGACGGCGGTACCTTCGCGGGCCAGTAGCCGAGCGCACGCCAAACCGATGCCCGCGGTTCCGCCGGTGATCAACGCTGTCTGATCGGTCAGTTCCATTGCAGACTCCTATGCGATGCGGGGTTCGGCCGCGGCGAGGCTGCCGCGGGTGGGGGCGACGTGAGACAGTGCGACGCGGAGCCGCTGCCGGCCACGGGAGACCCGGGACATGACCGTGCCCATCGGAATGTTCAGCATCGCCGCGGTTTCCGCATACGTGTATCCCTGGATGTCGGCGAGGTACACCACCGTCCGGAAGCTTTCGGGCAGGCTGTCCATCGCTGCTTTGATTTCATTGTCCGGCAACGCATCCAGGACTTCGGCCTCTGCGGAGCGCTGCCCGGCGGGCAGTCGTGCGAAACCCCCGACCAGGTCCCGCTCAGCGATTTCGGCGACAGAAACTTCCGCAGGACGGCACTTCTTGCTGCGGTATGCGCTGACCCAGCGGTTGTACAGGATCCGGAAGAGCCACGCCTTGAGGTTGCTGCCCTCCTGGAACGTGTGAAATCCCGCGTATGCGTGTAACAGCGCATCTTGCAGCAGGTCTTCAGCGTCGGCCTCGCAACGGGTCAGCCGTCGCGCTCCACGGGATAGAACCTCAAAGAAGGGTTCCGCTTCACGGGCGAAGCGTGCCGCGAGTTCGGTGTCCGGCTCGGACGTGCTGCGTATGGAAGTGATTGTCATGATTGATCTCCTCGAAACCGTTGCGCCGACGGGTTATCGGACCGGAGCCGGCGCGTTGTCAATGAGCCAGTCCTCGAAGCGGGTGGGATAAACGATTGCGTCGGGACCTGGCACCAGCGTGTGGTCGTCGAGTACGACGCCGAAGTAGCGTGCTTGGGTATCGGTCACGACGCGGCGGGTGTCGCCTTGCGCACGGAGCCGGGCGCGAACCAGTTCGTCGAGCGGATACCGGTTTGGGCCTGCAACCTCGAGGGTGCCGCCGACGGGTTGGCCGACCGCGATGCGGGCAACGGCGGTTGCTACGTCATCGGCCGCCATCGGTTGGTTGAGCGCGGACGAGATCCGCACGGTGTCGCCGTCGGTCGCCGAATCCGCGATGCGCCCGACGAACTCGAAGAACTGCGTTGCGCGCACGATGGAGAAGGGCATCGCCGATTCCGTGATGAGCCGTTCTTGTGCTGCCTTCGCCCGGAAGTACCCGCTGTCTTCCAGTCGATCGGTCCCGACCACAGACAGTGCGACGTAGTGCGATACACCGGTCGTCTCGCCTACGGACAGCAAGTTGCCCGTGGCGGTGGTGAAGAAGTCCCATGCAGGCCCGTCTTCGAATGACGGGGAGTTGGACACGTCGACCACGACCTGCGCCCCGGTCAGCGCTTCGGCCAGGCCCTCACCGGTGAGGGTGTTGACTCCGGTGTTCGGCGCCGCGGCGATCGCCTCGTGACCGTGCTCGGTGAGCTTGTCAACGACCTTCGAGCCGATGAGCCCGGTGCCGCCGATGACTACGACCTTCATTTGAACCTCCAGGTTGCTGTGGTTGCCTGCAAGATCAGCCTCGCGGTTGCCGCGGCGAAGCGAACCCTTGGAAGTTCGTAGTCAGTAGTCCGTAGTCAGCAGTGGTGAGCGGTGTCAGTGGTTTCAGCGGCCTGACGAGCGCCTTCGCAAACTGGAGTAGTCCACTACCCCATTCGGGTGGACTCCCCACACCGACGATGTCTCCACGCGAAGGTCGCCCTTGTTGTTGGGATCGGTAGCTGGGGTGGCGCCTCATGAAAGGAACCAAACGATGAACCGAATTTCGCGGTTGGCAACCACCGTGGTCGTGTCGGGCGGTTTGGGCCTGGCCGGTCTGGGTCTGGCCACCGGCTCCGCTGAAGCCGACCCTGCCTGGGGCCCCAGCTATTCAGACGGGAACTGCCCGCCTGGGGTCGGCGCCTGCACTCGCTGGTGCCCCGGCGACACTCCTTATTCCTGGAGCTACATGGTCAAATGGGACTGGAACGTCTGCCACGATTGGTACTGGAACTCTGAGGGTGTCGTCGACATCGCCTCCAACACCATCTACCCGTGGCACGGCGTTCCGCATCAGGCGCCCCCGCCGCCTCCTCCGCCGGCGGGTCCCCCGCCCCCGCCTCCTCCGCCTCCGCCCGGGATCTGCATTCCGTTCATTGGCCCACCGCCGTGCGGCCTCTAGTGAACAACGAGTTGCCACGCAATAGGCGCCGTTCCTCCCGTCACCGTCCCGAGTGCCATCGCCCGTCGGGTGGTTATAGAAATTGCCCACGTACCGAGCGACAACGATTTTGTCGCTCGATACGTGGGCAATTTGGACAGAAGCTCAGGGCGAGGATGATCGCCAACGCTCCGCGATCTTGATCGGCCCCGCCGAAACAGAATTCCGGGGCGCTTAACTCGTCATTCGGGGAAATCTCCGATGAACGTGACCGTCTCGTCGAGCTGCGCCCGCCCCGTGCGGATGTAATCCACGGTGACGTCCTCGTACCCGATCGACATGCCGCAGAAAAGCATCAGTTCGTCTGGAGGCGAGACGACCTCCGCAACGGTCGTGCGAACCTTCGCCCACGACATCTGCGGGCAGCTGTGCAGTCCCTCGGCGCGCAGCAGCAGCATCACGGTCTGCAGATACATCCCGAGGTCGGCCCACTGTGGCCGTCCCAAGTCGCGGTCGATGTAGCAGAACAAAGCGGCGGGCGCGCCGAAGCAGTCCCAGTTCGCAATGGCGGCCCGCTGGCGTGCCTCCCAGTCCTCGCGTGCAACGCCGAGCGCACTGTAACGCTCCTTGCCGAACGCGGATCGACGCTCGTCGTACGGCGATTTCAGTGCGGGCGGGTACATCACGTACTCCGGCTCGTCCCACGGATCGCCGGCAGCCACCCGCTCGACGGCGACCTTCTTGAGCTGCGCCAGAGTCGGTCCGGTCACCACATAAATGCGCCACGGTTGGAGGTTCGATCCCGACGGCGCCCAGGCTGCTGCGGACAACACACGCTGCAGCACATCCGTCGGCACGGCCTCGTCGGTGAACGCACGCACCGCCCGTCGGGTCTGGACCGCCTCGTAAACGTCCACGATTACCTGCCTTCCACATCAGAACCCGTTCCAGACTGTCGAATTCAGTCTGGCGGTGGCAGAACGTGAGCGAACCCTTGGAAGTCCGTAGTCATTAGTCCGTAGTGATGGGGACAACAACTCGCATCCTTGGGACGGGATGAATCCGCGGAGCGTGATCCGTTCTGGCCCCCAGGAAGCTGTGCACGGATCGAAGAAAGGCTCATCATGAGAATCGTCGTCATCGGGGGTACCGGCCTCATCGGCTCAAAGTTGGTGCACACCTTGACCGAACACGGGCACGACGCCATTGCCGCTGCTCCGTCGACCGGCGTGAACGCGGTCACCGGCGAAGGCCTGTCCGACGTTCTGTCTGGCGCTCAGGTCGTCGTCGACGTGACGAACTCGCCGTCGTTCGAGGAGGTCGAGGCCATGGACTTCTTCAAGAAATCGACAACCAACCTCCTCGCGGCTGAAGCCGAAGCCGGTGTCGCCCATCATGTCGCGCTGTCGGTCGTGGGCACCGACCGGATGGCTCCGCAGAGCGGCTACTTTCGGGCAAAGCTGGCCCAGGAAAAGCTCCTCGGCACCGGCCCGATCCCCTACACGATCGTGCACGCGACGCAGTTTTTCGAGTTCCTCAAGACCATCGCGGACGCGGCGACCGTCGACGGCACGGTGCGCCTGCCCGACGCGCTCATTCAGCCGATGGCCTCTGCCGACGTCGCCGAAGCCGTGGCCATCGCCGCCGTCGGTGAACCGGTCAATGGCATCACCGAGATCGGCGGACCGGAGCAGTTCCGCCTTCCCGAACTCATTCGGACGGCGCTGACCGCCCGTGGCGATGGCCGCGAGGTCGTCGCGGACCCCGCCGCAACCTATGTGGGAGTCAAAGTCGAGGAGCACACCCTGGTCCCCGGCGACGGCGCAACCCTGTTCGACATCCGGTTCGAGGACTGGATTCTCGAAACGGCTGCCAAAGGATGACCAGCACTGAACAGCAGATCGCAACCTCCGTCCTGGTCATCGGGACCGGAGGATCCGGGCTGCGAGCGGCGATCGAATTGGCCGAGCGAGGAGTCGACGTCCTTGTCGTTGGCAAGCGGCCCAAGATGGACGCGCACACCACTTTGGCGGCCGGTGGCATCAACGCGGCCTTAGCCACCGTTGATGCGGATGACACCTGGCAGCAGCACGCGGCCGACACCCTCACGGAAAGCTACTTGCTTGCAGACCCGGTGACGGTGCAGGTGGTCACCGAGGGCGCCGCGGAATCGATCGCGGACCTGGAGCGCTACGGCATGGTCTTCGCCCGTGAAGAGGACGGCCGAATCTCTCAACGTTTCTTCGGCGCACACACCTTCCGCCGCACCGCATTCGCCGGCGACTACACCGGGCTGGAACTGCAGCGCACGTTAATCAGGAGGACGGCGGAGCTCGGCATTCGCATCCTCGACTCCGTCTACATCACCAAGCTGCTCGTCCGCGACAACGTCATCTTCGGCGCGTACGGCTTCAACCTTCAGAACGGCACCCGCTACACCGTGCACTCAGATGCTGTCATCCTGGCCACCGGTGGGCACACTCGGATCTGGCGGCGCACGTCGTCGCGTCGCGACGAAAACACCGGTGACTCTTTCCGATTGGCGCTCGAAGCGGGCGGGCGTCTCCGCGATCCGGAACTCGTCCAATTCCATCCGTCCGGGCTGATCGAACCAGAAGATTCCGCGGGCACCCTGGTGTCCGAGGCGGCTCGCGGCGAGGGCGGCGTCCTGCGCAACGACCTCGGTGAACGCTTCATGAAACGCTATGACCCCGACCGGATGGAACTGTCCACCCGAGACCGGGTCGCACTCGCCGCCTACACCGAGATCAAGGAGGGCCGCGGCACACCCCGCGGAGGTGTGTGGTTAGACGTCTCACACCTGCCGCGTGAGCAGATCATGGATCGCCTGCCGCGCGTCTATCAGACCTTGATGGATCTTCAGTTGCTCGACATCACCACCACGCCCATCGAGATCGCGCCCACCGCACACTATTCGATGGGCGGTGTATGGGTTCGCCCCGGCGATCACAGCACCGACGTCGAAGGTCTATACGCGATCGGCGAGGCATCGAGTGGCCTGCACGGAGCAAACCGTCTCGGCGGCAACTCTCTGATCGAATTACTCGTCTACGGCAAGATCGCCGGTCAGGCAGCCGGCACGTACTCCGCTCAGCTCAATGCCCAACAACGTTCGCGTGCAGCGGTTGCCGATGCCCGAAACGAAGTCGACGAGATCCTGGCCACCAATGGTCCGGAGAACGTCCGATTCCTCCAACGCGCACTGCGCAACGCCATGACCGAGCACGCCGGCGTTGTGCGCGACGAGGCTGGGCTACTCAAGGGGCTCAACGAGCTGGCGCAGATTGAAGACCGGCTGAGCGATGTTGGCGTGCACCCGGATATCGCGGGGTTCTACGATCTCGCCCACGCATTCGACCTCAAGGCCAGCGTCATCGCGGCGCGGGCCACGCTCGAGACAGCACTGGAACGCCGCGAGACACGCGGCTGCCACAATCGCTCCGACTACCCGCGCCTCGACGAAGCGCTGAACGTCAACCTGGTCTGGTCTGGCCCCGGCCGTATCGAACGCGAAGCCATTCCCGGTATACCACTGGATATTTCGGCTCGGATGCGTGCAGTATCCACCCTCGGCAAGCTCGTCGAATAAGACCGCAGTGCTAGCTTGCCCAGGAATCAGTACGCAGGTGCCACTGCGCCTCCTGGGCCGTCAGCTCGTCAACTCCTGGCTGGGCCGTTCCGCGAAACCCTTTGCGCCCATTGGGGTGAACATCTAGACGGCGCTCGCCACCGAGGAGCCGCGGACGCTCAGCGGCAGCCACGTAGTGGCCTCGCATCACCGGCGGGAAGTTTCGGCCTTGGGATGAGTTCACGATCTTCGATGCGTTCTGGGCATCAGGACGCCGGCATGCACGCCGGTCGACACAAGCAAGGAAGGTGTCTTGAGGGCATGACTGAACACAACGCACCCACGAAGGTAGTCGTCATCGGCGGCGGCTACGCAGGAACACTGGCGGCCAACCATTTGCGGATGCGCGGCGACGTCGACATCACGCTGGTCAACCCCCGCCCGAAGTTCGTCGAGCGCATCCGGCTGCACCAGCATGTGGCCGGCAACTACGACGCGACAGTCGACTACGGCACACTGCTCGGTGAAGGCATCAAGCTCGTCATCGACACCGCGACCCGCATCGACACCGCCAAGCGCACCGTCGAACTGGCGACCCGTCCGGCGCTGGACTACGACTACGTGATCTACGCGGTCGGCAGCACCGCTGCCGTGCCCGCCTCAGTTTCTGGCGCCGCCGAATTCGCCTATCCCATCGCTGAATTGGAGCTGGCGCAGCGCCTGCATGCCGCCATCGATGGTCTGCACCCTGACGCCCCCATCACCGTCGTCGGAGCCGGATTGACCGGAATCGAGACAGCCACCGAGCTCGCCGAGCAGGGCCACAACGTCACGTTGGCCTGCGGCGGCCAGCTTGGGCCGTACCTGTCCAAGCCGGGCCGTCAGTCGGTCGCCAAGGTGCTGACCAAGTTGGGGGTCTTAGTACTCGAGACAGATGTCGTGACCGAGGTGCGGCCGAACGCCGTGGTCTACGCCGACGGCGCGGTGCGCCCGAGCGCGGTCACGATCTGGACGGCGGGCTTCGGTGTGCCCGACCTTGCGGCCACCAGCGGTCTGCGCACCGACGCCGTGGGCCGACTGCTCACCGATGAGACTCTGACGAGTCTGGACGATCCGCGCATAGTCGCCGCGGGCGATTGCGCCTCCCCGTCAGGCGTCCCACTGCGGATGAGCTGCCAGTCCGCCTCGCCGCTGGGCGCGCAGGCGGCCAACACCGTCCTGAGCCGCATCGCAGGCACCGCGCCTGCGGACATCGACCAGGCGTTCGCCGGAGCCTGCATCAGCCTGGGCCGCAAGTCGGGCATTCTGCAGTTCGCCCGCAAGGACGACACGGCGGTGAACATGTACTTCAGTGGCCGTTTCGTCGCCTCGATCAAGGAGGGGGTCTGCAAGAGCACGCTGTGGGCGCTGCGCCGAGAGGCGGCCAAGCCCGGTTCCGCGTTCTGGCTCAAAGGCGGGCCCCGTCCCGGAAAACCGGCGTTCGACCCGAACGTGGTCGCGGAAAACCTGATTACCTCAGACGAGCCTTCAGAAGGAAGTCCGGCTTGAGCTAGCTCGCCCAGGAAACAGTACGCAGCTGCCTGCGTGAGGTGATGCCGAGCTTGACGAAGACCTTCCGCAGGTGCCATTCGACGGTGTGCGTGCTGATGAACAACTGCGCACCGATCTCCTGATTCGTCAGACCGTCGCCTGCCAACCGCGCGATCTGCGCCTCCTGTGCAGTCAGCTCGGTGCCGGAGGTGACCTGTTGCTTGCGCACCTTCTCGCCGGTACCCACCAATTCCCGCCGGGTGCGCTCCGCGAACCCGTGTGCGCCCATTTTGGTGAACATCTCGTAGGACGTCGTGAGCTGTTGGCGGGCATCGAGTTTGCGCTTTGCGCGGCGCAGCCACTCGCCGTACAAGAAGCGAGTGCGTGCGAGGTGCGGGCCGATCCGGGCGCGCTCGAGACGCTCGATCGCCTCAGCGAATAAGCTCTCGGCTTCTTCATGCGGGGCGAGCAGGGCTCGCGCTGCGGCGACCGCACCCAGCCCAAAGTCGGATGCACTGGTGCCAGCTCGCTCCTCGAGCAGCGACAGTGCCTGAGCGGCCGATTCGCGATCGCCCATATGCACCGCGGCTTCGATGAGTTCGAGGAGGCACACACCGTAGAAGCCCAAATCCTCGTAGCCGCAACACTCACGCGCTGCTGCGAATGCCTCCTCGTAGCGGCCAAGTCCATTGAACAGAACGGCAGCGGTGTACTTGGTCAAGGCAACCAGTCGGCCTTCACCCTTGGCGGCCCCAGCCGCGGCGGCTGACTCCATCAGCTCGACTGCTTCTGCGTGGTCGCCCCGCCATGCTGCAAGGGTCAGCGAATGGTACTTCACCGGTGTGTGACCCATCGAGGCGGTGGTTGCCTCTACTTCTTCCAGAACCCTTGCCGCCATGGTGAACTCGCCGTTATAGACGTGCACCCCGGCCCGATAGGTGAGCGCCGAAGGTAGAACCGCCAGTGCGCCGGTGTCACGTGCCCGCCGAACCATTTCGGTTGCGATCTCCTTCAAGACCGCGTCGTCCCACAGTTCATGCGCGGCGGACTCCTGCGCTATCGGGAACGGCCACAGCCGGGCCTTGCCGTCGACCTTCTGCCCGGCATTCCAGAGCTCGAGAGCGGAGCGCAGGTGGGCCGAGCCGGCTCCGGGACCGTCGAGGATGCGGCTTGTCATGCCGCTCAACAGGAAGTCGATCGGCCGTTTCAGCTCAGTCAGCCGACTGACCGCCGATCGACCGGCTTCGGCGACCTCGGTGAGCCTGCCCGGTTCGCCGAGTCGACCCGCGTACATGGACGCGGCGAGCGCCTCGAGATATGTCTCGCGCGCCAGTTCGTCGTCAAGGCCGTCGAGTTGCCTGGCGGCACTGAGTAGTCGCGCCGCGGCTTCAGTCGTCCGAAGCGCTCCCGCCTCGCCGGCACGGCTGCGGACGAACTCCATTTGCGCGCGCATCCTGGCGACCTGGGCCCGCTGGAGGTCTGAGAGCGGTCCCGACTCGGCTATCGCGAGAAGTGCGTATGCCGCGTCGGGTGCGGCCGCTTCACGCTTGGCCTGCGCGGCGGCGATCGCCCTGGCGCCGCGCAGGACCGGATCCGACGTGAGCACCGTCGCGCGCTCCAAGAATGCCGCCGCCGCCGCGACTCCGCCCCTGCTCTGCGCCCGTTCGGCAGAGGTTTCCAGCTCGGCGGCCACAGCGTCGTCGGGTCCCGTCGCGGCGTTTGCGCCGTGCCATGCGCGTCGGTCCGGGTCGACGTGGCGATCGGTGGCCTCGGCCAACGCCGCATGTATCGCCCGGCGCGCGGGCAAGTCGGCTGCACGGTAGGCAGCCGAGCGCATCAGCGGGTGGTGGAAGCGCATGCGCGGACCGAACTCGAGGATGCCCGCGGCCTCCGCCGGCGCCAGCGCGTCGACCGGTATGCCCAGGTGCGCCGCGACGCGCAGGAACAATGCGGCGTCGCCCACTGGCTCGGCGGCCGCGACGAGCAACAGTCGTTGGGTATCGGCCGGGAGAGAGTGGATGCGGCGCACGAAGCTCTCTTCGAGAGCTGCCGCCGAGGAGCGCTTACCCGCAATCCAAAACCCGCCGGCGAGCTCGGCCGCGGAGACGTTGCGCGGCACTTCGAGCAGGGCCAGCGGAATCCCCCGCGTCTCCGCGACTATGCGGTCTTTCACACGCTTGTCGATCGGTCCCACCAATACCGAATCCAGCAGCTCTCGCGCGTCGGCGTCGGACAGGCCGCCGATGTCCAGACGAGGTAGGCCGACGAGCACGTCGGCTCCGCCGTCGCGTACCGCGAAGACCAAGGCGACCGGCTCGGCCAGCAGGCGTCGCGCGACGAAGCCCAACGTCTGCACGGACACCTGATCGAGCCACTGCGCATCGTCGATGATGCACAGCAAGGGTTGGTCATTGGCGGCGGTGGCCATCAGGCTAAGCACCGCCAGCCCAACCAGGAAACGGTCAGGGGCCTCCCCGACGCCACGCCCAAAAGCCACGTTCAGTGCCTCGCGCTGTGGTTCGGGCAATTCGTCTACGTGATCCATCAGCGGCGCACACAACTGCTGCAGGCCGGCGAACGCGAGCTCCATATCGGACTGCACGCCTGCGACCTGAGTGCAGCGGAACCCCGACGCCAGCTCTGAGGTGTATTCGAGCAACGCGGTCTTGCCGACGCCTGCCTCTCCGCGGAGCACAAGCACCTGGCAACTACCCGATCGGACGGTTGAAATCAGGGTCCGAAGCGTCTCGCATTCGCGTGCGCGGCCGCGCAGACGTTGCCCCCGACCCTCGTTCGGCATCAGCGACTCCCGCGTCCGGTTTAGGGAGAAACCTACCGGTAGGCCGCGCGCGAAGCACGTGGGAGGGTCAGCTGCGGAACGTCGCCGTCTCGTCGAGCCGCCGCCGCCGTACGGGCGAATCGGGATCGGGCGGCTCCATATGTGCTGTCATCGTGCCCTGTGTCGGTCCGGTGGCAGGTGGGACCAGCCACGCTCTGCTTGGCGCATACCCCGCAGGGCCGCCTGAAACCCGGTGCTCCCGCTCTTAACTCGCGACTCGACCGGACCGTGACGGGCCATACCGCCCGCCGTGACACGGGGCTTGAATTGGTTACGCCTTGGCGACCGATTCGAGAATCCAGTCCTCGAACCGGATGTCGAAGAGGGTCGCACCGTGTCCGGGGACGAGGGTGCGCTCTTCGATTGCGACACCCCAGTAACCCGCGTCGGGGTCGGCGATGACCCGGCGCGCATCGCCGCGGGTGGTTAGCGCGGTCCGGATGAGGTCGGGAAGGCGGAACTGCTCGGGTCCACCTACTTCGACGATGCCGTTCACCGGTTCGCCGACCGCGGCGATGGCAACCGCCTCGGCGACGTCGGCCGAAGCCATCGGCTGGATGAGCACGGGTGGCAGATGGACGGTGTCGCCGACGGTCGCCGAGTCGGCGATGGTCTTCAAGAACTCGAAGAACTGCGTCGCGTGCACAATCGTGTAGGGAATCGGGCCAGCGCTGATGAGCTCTTCTTGCGCCAGTTTGGCTCGGAAGTACTCGCTTTTGGGTGCCAGACGGTCGGTGCCCACGACCGACAGTGCAACGTGGTGTGCGACACCGGCTTCGGCCTCGGCGGCGAGCAGGTTTGTGGTCGCCTTTGTGAAGAACTCCATGGCTGCACCGTCGAGCGTCGGGGAGTTCGACACATCAACGACCGCCTGAGCGCCGGCCAGCACGTCGGACAGACCCTCGCCGGTGATGGTGTTCACACCGGTCGACGGCGCGGCGGCGATGGCGTCGTGACCGCGTTCGGTCAAGTCGTGCACCACCTTTGAGCCGATTAGGCCGGTCCCTCCGATTACGACGATCTTCATGTTGAGCCTTTCTTGGGTGTTCAGCCTTCTCGACGCCCAGAACGGATGGGCGATCGCGAATTCATCCCAGCGCGAAGATTTCTCGCGCGCCTGAATGTTCCGATACTCGGTGGGCTGCCACTCGGACATGGCAAGGAGCCGTTGGCGGTACCTCTCGGAGCGACGGCCGTTCTCGATACGGCGTCAAACACGCTGGGATTCAACTCCTAGCCCGCGACGACATTTGGCCCCGAAGAAACCCTCAAGAAAACTGTCCGTTTGACGCGAGGTCGGCACTCCTACTTATGACAGCGGCACATCCGGACCGTTGCAAGACCTCGGCACAACGCCTGTGAAGGAGGAAGCTTCATGCCAAGCGTCACGTTCAGTCACATCGGCTTCATCACGGCCATCGAGCCCGGCGACACCCATCACGTCTCATGGAATAACGCCGCGGCCCAACGGGTGTGGGCATTCAGCGTAGACGCAATGCTCTCGCTGAAGATCCCGCCCGCCGTCGGAGCGTCTGCCCGCGTCGAGATCACCCGCGTCGAACATCGCGAGGTCAACAACGGCTCAGGCGATCTCGAGAAGGAGATCCACTGGTGGATCAAGAACACGGGAACCACCGACGCCAGCTACGCCATCCACATGGCGACGATCAGAGAGTGAGGACAAGTGCCATGAAAGTACTAGTGCTGGCTGATGCAGCCGGAAACATCCGATCGGTGGCAGTCCCAAACCCGGAGCTGCCGGGCAAACTGCGATTAGAGATCGAGGGCGGACCGGCGGCTCGCGAGGTCGAGGTTGACGAAGACGAGATCCGGCGCGACGACCTGCTCGGCCAGAAGGGCGCTAGAGCGCAGGGACGCGCCCTCCAGAAGCTCAGCCAGCTGATGTAGGGCAGCGCGGCGGCGAGAATCCCGATCGGGCACGCTGTTCCTCACGATGTCCGTCCCACCTCTGCTCGCCGGCCCGAGCGACCTGTCTGCCCTGCGCGCGAAGGGCGGCGACGCCGACGAGCTGTTCGCCTCCTTCGCCGCATGGGCCGAGGCGAGCGGCACGGTGCTGTATCCGGCGCAGGAGGAAGCACTGATCGAACTGGTCAGCGGCGCGAACGTGGTCCTGGCGACGCCGACCGGCTCAGGCAAGTCACTGGTGGCCACCGGCGGGCTGTACGCGGCGCTGGCAGCGGGCCGGCGCAGCTACTACACCGCGCCGATCAAGGCACTGGTCAGCGAGAAGTTCTTCGCCCTGTGCGACGTGTTCGGTGCGGCCAACGTCGGCATGCTGACCGGCGACGCCTCCGTCAATCAGGGGGCGCCGATCATCGCCTGCACCGCAGAGGTATTGGCCAACATCGCGCTGCGCGAAGGCGCAGACGCAAATATCGGCCTGGTGGTCATGGACGAATTCCATTTCTACGGAGACCCCGACCGCGGGTGGGCGTGGCAGGTGCCGCTGCTTGAACTGCCGAAGGCGCAATTCCTGCTGATGTCGGCCACTCTCGGCGACGTCACGTTCCTCCGCGAGGACCTGACCCGTCGCACTAGCCGGCCGACCGCGCTGGTCGCCAACTCCGAGCGCCCGGTTCCGCTGCACCACTACTACGCGACGACGCCCATGCACGAGACGATCGCCGACCTGCTCGACACGAAGCAGGCGCCGATCTACGTCGTCCACTTCACCCAAGCGTCCGCGCTGGAGCGCGCGCAGGCGCTCATGAGCGTCAACGTGTGCACCAAGGAGGAGAAGAAAGCGATCGCCGACCTGATCGGCGGGTTCAGGTTTTCGTCTGCCTTCGGGACGACGCTGTCGCGACTGGTCCGGCATGGGATCGGCGTGCACCACGCCGGCATGCTGCCCAAGTACAGGCGATTGGTGGAACAGCTTGCCCAGGCCGGCCTGCTCAAGGTCATCTGCGGCACCGACACCCTCGGCGTCGGCATCAACGTGCCGATCCGGACCGTCGTCTTCTCGGCTCTGTCGAAGTACGACGGCGTTCGTACCCGGCTGCTCAACGCCCGCGAGTTCCACCAGATCGCTGGGCGGGCCGGACGTGCGGGCTACGACACCGCAGGCACCGTCGTCGTCCAGGCACCCGACCACGAAGTCGAGAACCTCAAACAGTTCGCCAAGGTTGCCGACGACCCCAAGAAGCGGCGAAAGCTGGTGCGCCGCAAGGTTCCCGAGGGCATGGTGCCGTGGAGCGAGTCGACCATGACGCGACTCGTCGAAGCCGCCCCTGAGCCGCTGACCAGTAACATGCGGGTGTCGACGTCGATGATCCTCGACGTCGTCGACCGTCCCGGTGACCCATTCGTCGCGATGCGCCGGCTGCTCACCGAGAACCACGAGCCGCGCAAGCGGCAACTACGACACATCCGAGAGGCGGTCGGCATCGCCCGTTCGCTATTGCAGGCCGGCGTCTTGGAGCGGCTCGACGAACCCGACCCCGACGGGCGCCGCTACCAGCTGACCGTCGACCTGCCGCCCGACTTCGCCCTCAACCAGCCGCTGTCGACGTTCGCGCTCGCCGCGGTCGACGTGCTCGACTCGTCATCGGAAACCTATGTGCTGGACGTCGTTTCGGTCATCGAAGCCACCCTCGAGGACCCGCGCCAGATCCTTGCGGCGCAGCTGAAGAAGGCCAGGGGAGAGGCCATCGCCCAGATGAAGGCCGAGGGCATCGAGTACGACGAGCGCATGGAGCTGCTGGACGACGTCACCTATCCCAAGCCGCTCGACGAGCTGCTCGGGCACGTGTACGAGGTGTACCTGCAGAGCAACCCGTGGGCCGCTGACGCGCAACTGTCGCCGAAGTCGGTCGTGCGTGAGATGTGGGAGCGGGCGTTCACCTTCCGGGAGTTCGTCAGCGTCTACGGGCTGACCCGCTCCGAGGGCGCAGTGCTGCGCTATCTCTCCGACGCCTTCAAGGCATTGCGGTCCGGAGTTCCCGCTGCAGCGCGGACCGAGGAGGTCACCGACATCGTCGAGTGGCTGGGTGAGCTTGTGCGCCAAGTTGATTCGAGTCTGCTCGACGAGTGGGAACAGCTCACCAACCCAGAAGAGTCGCTGGACGCGCCCGTGGCGGTGCCTGCTCGACCGCGCCCGCTAACCGGAAACGAGCGGGCCTTCACTGCGATGGTCCGCAATGCACTCTTCCGTCGGGTGGAGCTGTTCGCGCGGCGTCGCGCCTACGACCTCGGCGAGCTGGACGCCGGCTCAGGGTGGACGTCCGAGCGCTGGGAGGAGGTCATCGATGCCTACTTCGCGGAGCACGATGACGTGGGCACCGGCGCCGACGCCCGGGGACCGGCCTTGCTGATCATCGACCGCCGGCCCGACGTGTGGCGGGTGCGGCAGATCCTCGACGACCCTGCAGGCGACCACGACTGGGGCTTCGACGTTGAGGTGGATCTCGAGGCGTCCGACGAAGAGGGCTCGGCGGTACTCCGCGTTGTCGACGCCGGGCGTCAGGACTAGTCCTCCAGGGTCGAACCCTCCCTAGCAAATTTGAGTTGTTTACCTCCTGTGCCGGGCTGAATCGGTCATGCACAGTACGCAGTGAGCGTGCGCGGGCCGGCTTGCCGCGGATTGGCAAACCGCCATCGAGTCAGGATGCGGTCGGTACGTCGCCCAGCGGGCCTGCGCATCTCACCGGTTCATCAGTTCAGGGGCGCAGTGCGTCTCGGGAAAGGATCTGGCAATGGCGATTGTCGCGAAGAAGACCATGCTCACCGCCGCGGTGGCCGTCGGCGCGCTAGCCGCGACGGGCATCGCCTCCACCGAAGGGCAATCGCCCTCCGTGCTGGAGCGTGAGCAGTCGGTGACACTGTCGTCGGCACCGAACCTCGCGGCCATTGCCATGCCCAACAGCCTGTACGCAGCGCGGGTCGGGCTGCCAGCCACCGGCGCGCCAGGCGCCGCTCCCACGGTCGCACCCGGGGGCAGCCCCCTGATCGGAGATGCGGGCGCGCCCCCTACCGGTCATGCACCTGTTGTGGCGCCCGGCGGCGGCACCACAGCCGCTGCGACGACCCCACGCCACTTCACGCCCTCAATCCTGGTGCGATCGGCGGCCGCCCGAACCGGCGACGCATCGGCCGCACAGGCAGCGCCGCTGGGCGTCACACAATCGAGCGCGGGCGCGCTCGAGTTCTCTCCCCCGAGCGCGGCGGACCTGGCCGCGTTCGATGCCATCGGCAACCTGATCGGCGCCGCCATCGGCATTTTCATCAGCAACGGCGACGAGCCGGGTGAGAACGGCGGCCTGCTCATCGGCAGCGGCGCCGACGGTGGCCCCGGCCAAGCCGGCGGCAGCGGTGGAAACGCCGGTCTCATCGGTAACGGCGGCGCCGGGGGCAACGGCAGCGATGCGACGGTCGCGACCGGAGACGTCACCGCGGGCGCGGGCGGCAAGGGCGGTAACGGCCGCATAGTCAACGGCGACGGCGGCAACGCCGGCAACGGCGGCAACGCCGGCAACGGCGGCGCTGGCGGTGACGGCGGGTCAGGAACCTCCACCACCGGCAGCGGTCTCGGCGGCAATGGCGGCAACGGCGGCACCGGTGGTGACGGAGAGTCCAATGGCGGCGCGGGTGGCAACGGAAGTACCACCGATGGGGTGAATGGCCACGGCCCCAACG
>NZ_DASSCY010000139.1:0-21657 GCF_035697385.1 Mycobacterium sp.
GTCGGCGCAGACCCCACCCCAACGGTGCCTACCGTTGGCGTCGGCGACGAGGCCAACGACACCGTCACGGTGGTGGTGGTTTGTCCGCCTAGCCCGTCAGAAATCGTGACGGTAAACGTGTCCTGCCGATCCGCGACGGTGGCGTTGGTGGCTGTCGCGGCGTGACGGGCAGCATAGGTGGGGGTGTAGGTGAACTGACCCGGTGCGGTCATCGTGACCGAACCCTTGGCCGGTGTACTCGCCTGATACGACAGTGAATTCCCATCGGGATCAGTGGCATTGACCACCACCAGGACTACACCATCGGAGACCGCGGGGGTACCCACAGTCACCGACTGCACTTGTGGGTCACTGTTGACCAAGGCAGCCGCCAAAGCGAGCGTGGTGTTCACCGTTTCCACGACCAGCCCCGTCGCCGCGGCGACCAGGCTGGTGTCCTGAGTCTGTGCGGTGCGCGCGGTCGGGGCTGATTCTGACCCCAAGCTGTTGCGTCGCAACGCCGTCCAGGCCAGCTCCAGCAGCTGCGCCGGGCTACCTGGCACGGTCGGTGAATCGCCGGCATATGGACTCAGCCCAACCCAGCCCAACATGCCGACGAGCACGCGGGCCGGTGTGGGGGTAGCGACCTCCGTCGCCGGGGCAGTAGAGGTCTCGGCAACGGTTGCCATGCTGTCCACGTTTACGACGACGGGGTTCGGAGTCGACGACGAATCAGGGGAAGCAGTGGAGGCCGCCGAACTTGCGGTGCTCGAGACGGGCGGGGAACTTACACGCACAGGCTTGAGCGGATCCGACGCGACCGTACGCGGCCGCACAACGGTATTCGTGCTTGTCGCAGTCGGCTTCTCCGTGGGCTTCGACCCGCGCTCGGACACGTCGGCATCGCGCTTGGCGGTAGTTGGGGTCGGATTCGAGGTAGGTGTGGGCGTCGCGGTTGCCGACGGCTCGGCAGTGGGTTCCGGACTGGGGTCGGCCTCTTCTACCTCGTCGGGGGTGTCCTGATCGGTGTCCTCACCGGATCCCGTCTCCGTCCCCTCGGAGGTCGAAGACGGGTTCGTCGTATCAGGGTTCGACGAGTTCGCCGGACTCGCTCCGGTCTCGTTTGCTCCGGGCGAATTCGGCAAACCAGCTGACGAGGAGTCGTTCGGCGACGAGGTCGTCCCGGAATCGTCTGCGACCGCGATCCCGGGCACCGTGGCTACCGAAGCTCCGACACCCAGTGCCACTGCCAGTGCTCCGACGTGTCCGATGTATTTTGCGTACCCCATTTTCGTGCCCCCGACCAAAGCTCAGCTGATCATCTGACCCTATTGACTAAAACGTCAGCGAGGAATCGGGTGAAACCCTATATTTGCTAGACAGGGTGGCGGGATCGCTGTCGACCTTAGCTGAGGCTGTCGCAGGCGGAATTTGACGACAAACGCGATTTCAGCAAAGACCGCGCGTTGGACGGCGCGCACCGACCACCGAGAAGAGTGAAGGGGTGCGCAAGTTCCGCAAAGAAGCTTGCGGTGACTGGCGTCAGCCCCAGCGGTTGATGGCGTCCTCGACAGGAACGCCGGCGGCCATCGCCGCCATCATCAGCACACGCGCCTGGCTCGCCCGCAGATTCGGCACCATCACAGCACCGGCCTTCACCATGTCGTCGCCGGGACCGTATTCCGCGATGACCGGACCGGTGGGCACGCGGGTCGAGATGGCCACCTGAACGCCCGCCGCCTCATGGCGGCGCACCGCGTCGACGATGCCCGTACCGGCGTTGCCTGATCCCAGCGACTCGAGCACAAGACCACGCGCCCCGGCGGCCACCGCGGAGTCGAGTGCGGAACCGTTGTCACCGGGATAGAGCGCGATGGTGTCGACGCGCGGCGCCGAGCCGGCGGAGACGTCGGCGATATACGGCCGCGGCGCGGGATAGTTCAGGGTGAAATTCCCGTTGGCGACGGTGCCCACCGGAGCCGGGCCGCCGAACGGGGACAGGCTCTGGGTGTCGAGCTTGCGTGTGCCCAACGCCGGAAATACGTTGCCGGCGAACATGATCAACGCGCCTTGGTTGCGTGCTGCCGGGCTGGCCGCCGTCGTCAAAGCGTCACGCAGATTCGTCGGGCCGTCGGCATCGGGCGCATCCGAACTGCGCTGAGCTCCTGTCAGAACGACCGGCGGGGACCCGTTGTACGTGACGTCCAGCCACATCGCGGTTTCTTCCATGGTGTCGGTGCCGTGGGTGATCACCACACCGTCGGCCCCGCCCGCCACAGCGTTGCCGACGGCAGATCTGATGGCGTCCCAGTCGGCCGGCGTCAGCTGAGAGCTGTCCTTTTTCATCAAGTCCACGACCTCGACATCCAGGCCGGCGGCCAGCTCTGCGCCGCCCACCGTGGGCCGCCGCACGCCACTCGGGTCGGTGCTGGTCGCGATGGTTCCGCCGGTGGTGATGACGACGAGGCGCGCGGCCTGCGGCTCGGCGGTGGCCGGCACGGCCATGCTCATCAGCAGGCCCAGCGTCAGCGCTGTCGCAAGGAGGACCCTGTTCATGGCCTGACCTCCTATCGCCGGCCGAAGCGTCGGCGAGGCGCACCGGCTGTCACCGGTCGCCTTCGGCCGTCGATGGACCACGTTCCCGCGCCGGTGGTGGCGAGCAGCAGGAACGCGAAGCAGAACATGATCGCCAACTCACCGCCATTGCCGCCCAGTTGTGCATCGAACGGCCAGAAGCTCGCGGACGGGCCCCCACCCAGCGGCGGCCAGTGCTGATAGAAGTACGCGAAAGCCATCTCACCGGAGGTGATGAAGGCCGCAATACGGGTGAACAGTCCAACGGTGATCAGCAGACCGGCGACGAACTCAATGAGGCCGGCCCACCAGGCCGGCCATGTGCCGACAGGAATGGAGGCCCCGAGAGGCCAGCCGAAGAGCTTCATCGAGCCGTGCAGTGTGAACAGCAGGCCGAAAACGATCCGGAAAATACTCAAGACGGGAGAGTTGTAGCTCGCGAGACGTGCATCCAATCTGGTCGTCATGAGCTGACCCTAACGTGCAATCGGGCCGGGCGAAGGTTGTCCGCCCGGCCCGATTGATCGACTGTTGCCTACACGTCGAAGTAGAGCGCGACCTCATACGGGTGCGGCCGGATTTGCACCGGCAGGATCTCGTTCTCCCGCTTGTAGGAGATCCAGGTCTCGATCAGGTCCTCGGTGAAAACCCCACCCTCGGTGAGGTATTCGTGATCCTCCTCGAGCCGGTCGATCACCGCGGACAGCGAGGTCGGTGCCTGCGGGATGTTGGCGGCCTCCTCCGGAGGCAGCTCGTAGAGGTCCTTGTCGACCGGGGCCTGGGGCTCGATCTTCTTCTTGATGCCGTCGAGACCGGCCATCATCATGGCCGCGAACGCCAGGTAGGGGTTGCCCGAGCTGTCCGGGCAACGGAATTCGAGGCGCTTGGCCTTCGGGTTGTTGCCGGTGATCGGGATACGCACGCAGGCGGAGCGGTTGCGCTGGCTGTACACCAGGTTGATCGGGGCCTCGTAGCCCGGCACCAGGCGCTTGTACGAGTTCACCGTCGGGTTGGTGAACGCCAGCAGCGACGGGGCGTGGTGCAGGAGCCCCCCGATGTAATGGCGAGCGGTGTCCGACAGACCGGCGTAGCCCGACTCGTCGTGGAACAGCGGGTTGCCGTCCTTCCACAGCGACTGGTGGGCGTGCATGCCGGAACCGTTGTCGCCGAACAGCGGCTTGGGCATGAAGGTGACCGTCTTGCCCGCCTGCCACGCGGTGTTCTTGATGATGTACTTGAACAGCACCAAGTCGTCGGCCGCATGCAGCAAGGTGTTGAACTTGTAGTTGATCTCGGCCTGCCCGGCGGTGCCCACCTCGTGGTGACCGCGCTCAAGCGTGAAGCCGGCGTTCTGCAGGTTGGTGCACATCTGGTCGCGCAGGTCGACGAAGTGGTCATAGGGCGCGACGGGGAAGTAACCACCCTTGGGGCGAACCTTGTAGCCGCGGTTGGGGCTGCCGTCGGCCTCCACCGGCTCGCCGGTGTTCCACCAGCCGGCCTCGGAGTCGATTTCGTAGAAGGTGCCGTTGATCCTCGAGTCGAAGGACACCGAGTCGAAGATGTAGAACTCGGCCTCCGCGCCGAAGAAGGCGGTGTCCGCGATGCCGGTGCTGGCCAGGTAGTTCTCCGCCTTGCGGGCCACGTTGCGCGGGTCACGGGAGTAGGCCTCGCGGGTGAACGGGTCGTGCACGAAGAAGTTGAGGTTCAGCGTCTTGGCGGCGCGGAACGGATCGATGCGCGCGGTGTCGGGATCGGGCAGCAGCATCATGTCCGACTCGTGGATCGACTGGAAGCCGCGCACCGACGAACCGTCGAAGGCCAGGCCGTCCTCGAAGACGCTCTCGTCGAAGACAGAAGCCGGGATCGAGAAGTGCTGGACGACGCCGGGCAGATCGCAGAAGCGAATGTCGACGTACTCGACTTCTTCGTCCTTGATCTGCTTGATGATGTCGTCGGCCGTCTTTTCTGCCACTGCGTTCTCTCCTTATATCTGGTAAACCCGCGCGTTGACGGTATGGACACGATGTTGCACGGCCGTCAACCACATGTTGCGCTGAAGTTACGCAATCTCGCTGCAGCGGCGGCCGGTGGGGCCGCAACGGCCCCGCTTATCCTGACAGTATGGCCCGCACTATGGGGTCCTGGCTGTCGGGTCCCGAACCCGAAAGCGGCCTGGGACCCAACGACTATCCCGGCGAGCGCCTTGGTTTGCCGCAGAGCGGGCCCCGGTCCCTGGCCCGCATGGGCCGCCGGATCGCGGCACTCTTCGCCGACTGGCTGATCGCCTACGGGTTGGCGGCCCTGGCGATGACTGTCGGCATCGTCTCGATGACGACCCTGTCCACGGCCGTGCTGGTGATCTGGCTTGCGCTCGGCGCGGTATCGGTGCGGCTGTTCGGCTTCACGCCGGGTCAATACGCGCTCGGGCTCATCGTCGTGCCGGTCGACGGCCGCCAGCACGTGGGGTTTGGCCGGGCGATCGTGCGCGGCGTGCTGATCGCGCTGGTCATCCCGGCGCTGATCACCGATAGCGATCTGCGCGGTGTGCAGGATCGGCTGACGAATACCGCGGTGGTCAGGCGCTAACTAGCGCTCCTCGATGCTCTTCGCGCAGGCGCTCATCGGCGCTCGATGCTCTTCGCGCAAGCGCTCATCGCCGCCGGACCGTGCGCTGCACCCCACGCATCTTGGCCTGTGTGGGCAGCGGCCCCTTGGGCATCGCCGCAGGGCCGACCTTGGTTCCGAGTGCGGCAAGCCGGGACTCCAGTGAGTCCATCTGCTTGACGGTGATGTTGGCGGGAAGCTTGTTCAGGTGGCGTTCCAGCTTGGACAGCGGGACCTCGCCCTCGCCGTTGCCGATCACGATGTCGTAGATCGGAATGTCGCCGACGAGCCGGGCGGTGCGCTTCTTTTCCTGGGCGAGCAGCGGTTTGACGCGAGTCGATGCGCCCTCGCCGACAAGGATCACTCCGGGCCGCCCGATCACTCGATGGACCGCGTCGAAATGGCCGGTGGCGGCGACGCCGGGCGTGACCCGCCACTTGCCCCGCAAGTTGTCCAAGGCCCACGCCGCAGCGCCGGTCTGCCCCTCGGCCTTGCGATACACCGACTTCTGCGCGCGCCTGCCAAAGATGATGAAGGCCACCAGAGCGCCGAGCACGACGCCTAGCGGGATCATCATGTACGCGGTGAATCCGCCTACCCATACGCCCGAAGCGACTGAAGCCCCAACGATCAGCACGAACGCGCCGATCATGTACGGCAGCAGACGCTTGTCCTCTTTGCGCTGAATCTGAAATGCCTGCCACAGCTGGCTGCGCCGCTGCTTGGAGGCCGCCTTGCGGGAGGCCTTGGCCTCAGCCTTGGCGGCCTTGGTGGCAGCGGGGTTCTGGGATTTCGCCATTAGCTCAGGATACGGAGTCTGATGTCGCCGCCGCTGCGGCTCCGGCAGGCCGCGAGCCGACTGCCTGCGCATACAGCTTGCCCGCCCGATACGAGGAGCGCACCAGCGGCCCAGCCAGCACTCCGGCGAAGCCGAGCGCCTGCGCGAACCGCTCGTGTTCGACGAACTCCTCGGGCTTGACCCAGCGCTCCACCGGGTGGTGGCGCACGGAGGGCCGCAGGTATTGGGTGATGGTGACGATGTCGCAGCCGGCGTTGTACAGGTCGGTCAGTGCGGTGCGCACCTCATCGGGGGTCTCACCCATGCCGAGGATCAGGTTCGACTTGGTGATCAGCCCATAATCGCGCGCCGCTGTCAGCACATCGAGGCTGCGTTCGTAGCGAAATGCGGGACGGATGCGCTTGAAGATCCGCGGAACGGTTTCGACGTTGTGCGCCAACACTTCTGGACGCGATTGGAAAACCTGCTCGAGCGGTGCCGGCTCGCCGTTGAAGTCCGGAATCAGCAACTCCACCCCGGTGTTCGGGTTGAGCTGCTTTATCTGGCGCACGGTCTCGGCATACAGCCATGCACCGCCGTCTGGCAGGTCATCGCGTGCCACCCCGGTGACGGTCGAGTAGCGCAGCCCCATCGCAGCCACGCTCTCCGCGACACGCCGCGGCTCGTCGCGGTCGAGTTCGGCGGGCTTACCCGTGTCGATCTGGCAGAAGTCGCAGCGACGCGTGCACTGTTCGCCGCCGATAAGGAAGGTGGCCTCGCGGTCTTCCCAGCATTCGAAGATGTTGGGGCAGCCCGCCTCTTCGCAGACGGTATGCAGGCCCTCACGACGAACCAGCGCCTTGAGTTCCTTGTATTCCGGACCCATCTTGGCGCGGGTCTTGATCCACGGCGGCTTGCGCTCGATCGGCGTCTCGGCGTTGCGGACCTCGAGTCGCAGCAGCTTGCGGCCGTCCGGTGCGATCGTCACTGTGTCAATTCTACCGATAAGCGGCTGTCGAGCGCGTCACACATGGCATCGGCGACCCGATCGATGACGTCCTCCACGCCGACCCGGCGGCCCAGTTCGGCGGACAACGACGTCACGCCGGCGTCCGCGATACCGCACGGCACGATCGAGGAGTACGCGCTCAGGTCGCAATCGCAATTCAGTGCGAACCCGTGCAGCGTTGTGGCGCGCGCCACCCTGATGCCGATCGCGCCGACCTTGCGGGCCGGCCGTGCCGCGTCCGCTGGCACCCACACCCCGGAACGACCTTCGACCCGACCTGTTTCGAGGCCGAGGCCCGCACACACCGCGATCATCGATTCCTCAAGGCGCCGAACGAAATTCACCACATCCAGCGGCTCGGCCAGCCCGATGATCGGATATCCGACCAGCTGACCCGGTCCGTGCCAGGTGATCTTGCCGCCGCGGTCGGTGTCGACGACCGGGGTGCCATCGACTGGCCGTTCCTCGGGCAGCGTGCGCCGCCCTGCCGTGTAAACCGCGGGGTGCTGCAGCAGCAGCATGGTGTCCGGACCGCCCGCGACACGGGCGTCGGCCAGCTCGCGCTGCAGTTGCCACGCTGTCTCGTAGTCGACGGTGCCAAGCCGCCTGACGTCTATCGGCGCACTCGCCGATCGGATTGATGCCGCCATGGCCAAGACGCTACTCGTCCTTTGGAGCCGTCGCGTATGCCAGCGCCTCGCCGATCGTGTTGTGGTGGAAGGCAAAGCCGGAGCGCTCCAGTGCCGCTGGGATGGCTCGCTGCCCACCGAGCAGACCTTCTTCGGCGAACTCACCGAGCACGGTGCGCAGCGCGAAGCCGGGCACGATCAGCGGTGTCGGCCGGTTCACGGCCCGTCCCAATGCGGTGGTGAACTCGGCGTTGGTCACCGGTGCCGGCCCGGTCAGGTTGACGGGCCCGGACAGCTCGTCGTGTGAGATGGCGAACATCAGCGCCCGAACCTCGTCCTCGAGGCTGATCCACGGAATGTACTGACGGCCGTTGCCCAACCGCGCGCCGAGACCGAATGAGAACAGTGTCTTGAGGCGGGCGAGCATTCCGCCCGACTGCGCGATCACCAGGCCGGTGCGCGCCAGCACCACCCGCGCACCGTCGAGCGAAGCGGGTGCCGTGGCCGCCTCCCAGTCCTGGCACAACTGGGCCAGAAAGCCTTCGCCTGGGGGCGTCGTCTCGTCGGCGGTGCGGCCGCGGGTGTCGCCGTAGTAGCCGACCGCGCTGGCGTTGATCAGCAGCGGTACCCCGGCCTCGACCACCGCCGCGGACAGCACCTCGGTGGGCCCGATGCGGCTGTCGCGCAGGCTCTGCTTGAACGCGCCAGACCACCGCTTGGCGCCGACGTTGACTCCGCAGAGATTGACCACCGCGTCCACCCCGTGCAGCGCTGACGAATCGAATTCGCCGGCGTCGGGATTCCAGAACACCTCGTCGCCGTTCGACGGTGGCCGGCGCACGATCCGCACCACCCGGTGGTCGGCAGACCGCAATGCTGACGCCAACGCCGAGCCGATCAGGCCGGAGGACCCCGCTACCGCGATGACGGCTCCGTTGGACACTAGGGCGTCACAACCCCAGATCGGCCTCGAACGCGCCTTCTTCCAACCGGCGTTTGACGGTCGTCAGGAAACGTCCGGCGTCCGCCCCGTCGATCAGCCTGTGGTCGTACGTCATCGGCAGGTAGCAGATCGAGCGCACGCCGATCGACTCGTTGCCGAACTGGTCGACGATGACCCGAGGGCGCTTGACGATCGCGCCGGTGCCCAGCATCGCCGCCTGCGGCGGAACCAGGATCGGGGTGTCGAACAGCGCGCCCTGGCTGCCGATGTTGGTGATCGTGAACGTACCGCCGGACAGTTCGTCGGGCTTGAGGTCACCGGACCGCGCCCGCCCGGCGATGTCGGCGATAGCGCGCGCCAGGCCACCAAGAGAAAGGTTGCCGGCATTCTTGATCACCGGCGACAGCAAGCCCTGCTCCGTGTCGACCGCGAAGCCCAGATGCTCGGCGTCGTAGTAGGTGATCTCCTTGCTTTCCTCGTTGTAACTGGCGTTGACGTTCGGGTGGGTCTTCAACGCGTCGATCACCGCGCGAGCAATGAACGGCAGATACGTCAGGTTGACGCCCTCACGTTCGGCGAAGTCGTTCTTCGCGCGTGATCGCAACGCCACGATCTTCGTCATGTCGACTTCGTGGGTTTGCGTCAATTGCGCTGTGGTGTGCAGAGATTCACGCGTCTTCTTCGCCGTGATCTGACGGATCCGGCTGGCCTTCGCAGTGGTGCCGCGCAGATGCGCCAGGGCCGGTGCTGGCGTCGGGGCCGCCGCGGCAGGTGCCTTGGCGGGTGCTTCGGGGGCCGGCTCTGGCTTGGCGGGGGCCTTCTTGGCTTCCGCGGCCGCCAGCACATCCTGCTTGCGGATCCGGCCGCCGACTCCGGTGCCCTTCAGCGTTGCAAGGTCAATGTCGTTCTCGACAGCCAGCTTTCGCACCAGTGGCGTCACGTACGGGCCACCGTTGCTCGACGGTGCCTGCGAGGCTGCGGCCGGTTTCGGCTCGGGTTTGGGCTCGGGCTTGGCCTCTGCCTTCGGTTCGGGCTTCGCCTCGGGCTTGGGCTCCGGCTTGGCTTCTTCCTTCGGTTCGGGCTTGGCCTCAGGTTCGGGCTTGGCCTCGGGCTTCGGCTTCGGGGCGGGCTCCGCTTCGGCCTGCGCACCGGCGTCACCGATCTTGGCCAGTTCGCCGCCGACGGCGACGGTGTCGTCTTCCTCGGCGGTGATGGACAGCAGCGTGCCCGCCACCGGTGAGGGGATCTCGGTGTCGACCTTGTCGGTGGACACCTCGACGAGCGGTTCGTCGACCTCGACCTTGTCGCCGACGTTCTTCAGCCAGCGGGTCACGGTGCCTTCGGTGACCGACTCACCCAGTTCGGGCATCACCACCGGGGTCGCCGAGCCAGACGACTGCGCGGCCGGCTCCTGCTTCGGCTCTTCTTGCTCTTCGGCGGCCGGTTCGGGTTGTGCCGCCGGTTCTTCGGCAGGTTCCTCCTGCTCGGCCGGTTCCTCGGCCTTCTCTTCTTTGGGCTCTTCCTTTGGCTTTTCTTCGGGCGCTTCACCGGCGTCGCCGATCACCGCCAACTCGCCGCCGACCTCAACGGTGTCGTCCTCCTGGGCGACGATCTTGGTCAGCACACCGGCAGCGGGCGAGGGGATCTCGGTGTCCACCTTGTCGGTGGAGACCTCGAGTAACGGCTCATCCTGTTCCACCGTGTCGCCCTCTTGCTTGAGCCAGCGGGTGACAGTGCCCTCGGTAACGCTCTCGCCGAGTGCGGGCATCTGAACGGAGATGGCCATGTTTTTGGACTCCCTCGAACGATCAGTCGCAGGTGGTCGAATGTCGGTTCCTATCCTGTCACGTCCGCCCGCACAGTTCGCCGCAGACCTTCCCACCCACGGCTCTGGCACTATCGAAGGAGGTAGACGCCGGAAGGAGTAGGGCGCAGGTGGGACTGTTCGACAGGTTTCGGGGACGCCGGTCGGTGCGCGGCGACGGTCACGACCCAGCAGCCGATCTGCGCTATCTGCGCCAGTGGGTCACCGAGCACAACGGTGTCGAGGCGTTCGTCGAACCGAAGACCACCGTCACCGATGTCACGGTCGTTTTGGTGGCTGCCGACGGCGAGTGGACCCGGCGCAGGGCCGGGGGAGATTCCGGTGCCCGGCGTTTGAGCGAACGGCTCAAGATCCCGGTCTACGACGTGCAGAAGGTCGGCTACCCCCAGCGGATGCGCGACTACGACGAGCGCCGCCGGATCGAGCGCCGACGCGCTGCCCGTAACGAGCTCGAGGAGCGCTGAGCGGCGCTGATGAGCGCTTGCGCGAAGAAACAACAACGCTGATACGGTACCGGCGTTCCCACCAACTTGCGGGGAGGCGTCATGGAGCGGTTCGTCGACAGCAGTGACGGCGTTCGGATCGCGGTCTACGAACAAGGCAACCCCGACGGACCCACCCTGGTGCTGGTCCACGGCTGGCCCAACTCGCATGTCATGTGGGACGGCGTCGTGGCGCTGCTCGCCGATCGATTCCGGATCGTGACTTACGACAACCGGGGTGCGGGCGCATCGTCTGTGCCCAAACCCGTAAAGGCCTACACGATGGGCCGGTTCGCCGATGATTTCGCGGCGGTCATCGGCGAGCTGAGTCCGGGCGAACCCGTTCATGTGCTGGCGCACGACTGGGGCTCGGTCGGAGTCTGGGAATACGTGTCCCGCCCGCAGGCGAGCGATCGCGTCGCGTCGTTCACTTCGGTATCGGGCCCGAGTGCCGATCACTACGCGACGCTTATCCGCGAGGGCCTTTCCAGGCCGTACCGGCCGGTCCGGTTCCTGCGTGCGCTGAACCTGGCGCTGCGGCTGTCCTATTGGGCCTTGTTCTCGATTCCCGTGCTCACACCGGCAGCGATGCGCGCCGGCCTCGGGCGGCGGATCCAACACGCCAATGCCCGCGACGCCCGCCCTGACCAGATCCACTATGGCGACATCAATGCCGACGCGGCCAACTCACTGAAGATCTACCGCGCCAACGCTTTACGTTCCGCCGCCGCGGTCAGGAACGATCACTATGTCAGTGTGCCCGTGCAGTTGGTCGTCAACTCCAAGGATCCTGTCGTCATGCCATACGCCTACGACTCCGAGTCGCGCTGGGTTGCACGACTGTGGCGCCGTGACATCACGGCCGGGCATTGGTCGCCGTTTTCCCATCCTGGAGTTCTCGCGCGATCGGTAGGTGAACTCGTCGACTTCCTCGAAGGCAAGGCGCCGAGTCGGGCGCTGTTGCGCGCACAAGTCGGACGTCCGCGCGAATACTTCAGCGACACACTGGTTTCCGTGACCGGCGCGGGCAGTGGTATCGGTCGTGAAACCGCGCTCGCCTTCGCTCGCGAGGGCGCCGAGATCGTGGTCAGCGACATCGATGAGGCCAGCGTGAAAGAGACCGCCGCCCAGATCGCCGCCCGCGGTGGTGTTGCCCACGCCTACACCCTCGACGTCGCCGACGCCGACGCGGTCGAGCGGTTCGCCGAGCAGGTCTGCGCCGATCACGGCGTGCCCGACATCGTCGTGAACAACGCGGGAGTGGGTCACGCAGGGTTGTTTCTCGACACGCCGCGCGAGGAATTCGATCGGGTTCTCAACATCAACTTCGGCGGAGTCGTCAACTGCTGCAGGTCGTTTGGCCGTCGGCTCGTCGATCGCGGCACCGGCGGGCACATCGTCAACGTGGCATCGATGGCCGCGTATTCGCCGCAGCAGTCGATGAACGCATACTCCACCAGCAAGGCCGCCGTGTTCATGTTCGGCGACTGCCTGCGGGCCGAACTGGACCAGGCAGGCGTCGGACTCACCACAGTGTGCCCCGGCGTGATCGACACGAACATCGTGCACACCACCAGATTCGACGTCCCTGCCGGAAAGCAGGCCAACGTCGAGGCGCGTCGCGCGCAGATCGAGAAATTGTTCGCCGCGCGCCGCTATGGCCCGGAGAAAGTAGCGAAGGCGATCGTGTCGGCCGTCAAGAAGAACAAGCCGATCCGGCCCGTCGCACCGGAGGCCTATTTCGTGTACGTCGCCGCACACCTTCTGCCGCAGGCCATGCGCAGTTCGGCGCGTGCGAGCGTGATGTAACTAGCCGTTCGCGGCAATATCCTCGAGCACCGCGAACATGGTGCGGGTCGGCACACCGGTGCCGCCCTTGCCCGTGTAGCCCCACGGCCCACCGCTGTTATAGGCAGGCCCGGCGATGTCGATGTGCGCCCACGCCACACCGTCGGCGACGAACTCGCGCAGATACGTTCCCGCCACCAGCATTCCGGCGTACCGCGACCCGCTGACGTTGGCCAGATCGGCGACCGTGGACTTGAGATCGTCCTTGAGTTCTTCCGGCAATGGCATCGGCCAGGCGTTCTCGCCAACCGCCTGCGAGATCTCGGCCACTCGGTCACGGAATTCGTCGCTGCCCATCACGCCCGGCGTGCGGGCGCCGAGCGCAACGGTCTGTGCTCCGGTGAGCGTCGACGTCTCGATCAGATAATCGGGCTCGTCCTCGCATGCCCGCACGATCGCGTCGGCCAGAATCAGCCTGCCCTCGGCATCGGTGTTGAGCACCTCCACGGTGATGCCGCCGTACTGGGTCAGCACGTCGCCGGGGCGCTGCGCGGTCGACGAGGGCATGTTCTCGGCCATCGGCACGGTGGCCACGACGTCGATCGGTAGCTGCTGCTTGGCGGCAAGCACCACCGTCGCGATGACTGCGGCGGCTCCGCCCATGTCGGAGGTCATGTGGTGCATGTTGGCCGCGGGCTTGATGGAGATGCCGCCGGTGTCGAATGTGATGCCCTTGCCGACCAGTGCGACCTTCTTGGCCTTTTTGTTCTTTGCGCCGCGATGGGTGAGCCGGACCAGCCGCGGGGGGCGCGACGAGCCCTTGCCGACGCCGGTGACGCCGCCGTAGCCTTCCTTCGCCAGCGCCTTGTCGTCGAGCACCTCAACGTCAAGACCCGCCGCTTCTCCTAAAGCCTTTGCGCGCTTGGCGAATTCGGCAGGAAACAGATGACTGGGCGGGGTGTTGACCAGATCCCTGGCGGTGGCCACCGCGGTCGCGATCGCCGTTGCCCGCTCGGCGGCCGCCTTGGTCTTGGGCTTGGTGTCGGCGGCCAACACGGTGATCTCGCGCAGACCCGCGTCCTTGGGAGCGGTCTTGGAGCTTCGGAAGTCGGTGAAGCGGTACGCGCCGAGGATCAGCCCCTCGATCGCCGCGGTCAGGTCGAGCTCCGACAGCGTGGTGATCGCGGCCTCGGTGCCGTTGAGCGAGCGTGCGGCCACTCCCGCCGCGCGACGGATCACGTCGGCAGGCCAGCTATCGCGGTCCTTGCCAAGCCCGACAGCAAGCACGCTGCCCACCGGCAGCGACGGTGCGACCACCCGGGTGAGCTGCCCTTCGCCGCCCTTTGCGCCCAGTGCCTTCAGTGCGACCTCGATCTCGCCGACGGCCTTCGCGTCCAGGAAGGAATTGGTGAGGACTGAAACGGCACCAGCCGTCGCGTCCTCGTCCTGCCCGCTCAGCACGGGCACGATCAGCACCGCCGAGTCGACCTTGCGCTTGGGCAGTGACGAGGCGACGGCGACGGCGGGGGGCTGGTAGGCGGGGTTTGCAGGGCTCACGAGCGTTCACCCTAGCCGTCAACGGCGCAGGTGCAGGTCGTAGGCCAGCACCGGGGCCTCGAAACCCTTGAGTGTCAAGGGTTCCTGTGTGATCGCCGGCCGGTCGGGCAGCTCATCGCGGACATCGGCGGCGCCAAGGATCTGGCCGGGCGCTGCGGCCCCGACCAGGCGGGCGGCGAGATTCACCGGATTGCCGAAGTAATCGCCGCCGATGGCCAGCACCCGGCCGAAGCCAAGGCCCGCGCGGACCTGTATGCCGGTCTCCAGCGCACGAGGGTGTTCGACCAGGTCGACAGCCACTTTCAGCAGTGCTTCAGGGGTCGACGTCACCCACATCACCTCATCGCCGATGAACTTCACCACCCGTCCACCGTCGGCGTGCACCACTTTGGACACAGTCGTGTTGAACTCGTCGAGCAGGCTGGACAGTTCCGCTGGGGTCAGCTGCTGTGTGAGCGTGGTGAACCCGGACAGGTCTGCGAAGCCGACGCCACATATGACGTTGGCCGAGGCGTCGCGGATGACGTGCTCGAAGTGCGTTCTGGCGCTGATCATGTGATGCCGATACGCGGCGTTCATCAGAACCCCGAGGCGGGGAATGAACTCCGCTACGGCGCGGTATGCCCGCGCGGTGGTGAGTTCGTCCTGGGTGTGCGTCATCTGGATGTCCGGTTGGCCGAGGCGGATCGCCGTCGAGCCGGCTTCAGCGAGGCGGGCCATCGTCGCACCGAGCACCCGCAACCAGCTGAGCGCCGCATCATCGCCCACAACGGACCTCATCACGACCCAGCCGGTCAGGCCGTCGACGTCAGCGTCGCTCAGCGCGGGCTGGTCCGGATCGGCGACGGTCAGCCCGAGCGTCGCCCATGCCGCAGCGAGCTCCTCGACCGGTATGCCGAGCGTCTCCGCGGCGGTGCGCAGGCTAAAGGTCGGGCGGCCCGACCACAGCAGGACGTCGCCGGCGAGGCCGAACAGCCGGCCGCGGCGCTCGGCCTCGATCATCTCCTCGGCAGAGAACCCGAGGTCGTCCAGATACTCGATCAACGCCGCTCGTGCCCGCGCGTTGGCGATTCCGGCGGCCTCCAGCGCGTCGAAATCGACCACCACCCGAGTCTGCCAGCGTGAACGCCCAGATTAGGGTGGATTCCCGTGAGCGACAACCAGGCGAGCGAAGTCCTGCACGGCCCCCTCGAGGACCGTCATCGTGAACTCGGCGCCAGTTTCGCCGAATTCGGTGGCTGGCTGATGCCGGTGTCGTACGCCGGCACCATCAGCGAGCACACCGCGACCCGCACCACCGTCGGCCTCTTCGACGTCAGCCACCTCGGCAAGGCGCTCGTGCGTGGACCGGGCGCGGCCGACTACGTCAACTCCGCACTGACCAACGATCTGCGTCGCGTCGGTCCCGGCAAGGCGCAATACACGTTGTGCTGCACCGATTCCGGCGGCGTCATCGACGATCTGATCGCCTACTACGTCTCCGACGACGAGATCTTTCTGGTGCCGAACGCCGCCAATACCGCAGCCGTCGTCGCTGCGTTGCAACAGCATGCGCCCGCCGGGCTGACCATCACCGACGAGCACCGTTCCTATGCCGTGCTGGCGGTGCAGGGACCCAGATCGGCCGATGTCATCGGTGGGCTGGGACTGCCGACCGAGATGGACTACATGGGATATGTGGACGCCGAACTCAGCGGGGTCGGGGTGCGGGTGTGCCGCACCGGCTACACCGGCGAGCACGGCTACGAGTTGCTGCCGCCGTGGGATCAGGCTGGCGTCGTCTTCGACGCGCTCGTCGACGCCGTCGGTTCGGCAGGCGGCGAGCTCGCGGGGCTCGGCGCCCGCGACACGCTGCGCACCGAAATGGGCTATCCGCTGCACGGACACGAACTCTCGCTCGACATCTCGCCGCTTGCTGCGCGCTGCGGGTGGGCCATCGGGTGGCGAAAGGACGCGTTCTGGGGCCGTGAAGCGCTGCTCGCCGAGAAGGAGACCGGCCCCAAACGCGTTCTGCGCGGCCTGAAGGCGCTCGGTCGGGGCGTGTTGCGGCCCGACCTCAGGGTGCTCGACGGGGACACTGAGATCGGAGTGACGACGTCGGGAACCTTCTCTCCGACATTGAAAGTCGGTATCGCGCTGGCGCTGATCGACGCGGCTGCCGATATCGCCGACGGCCAGAGCGTCTCGGTCGACGTCCGTGGCCGCGGACTCGAGTGCGAGGTGGTCAAACCCCCGTTTGTCGAGGCAAAAACCCGGTAGCGAGCGGATATACAATCGCCTCATGACTGACCGCCTCGAGTTCACCGTCGATCGCAACGCGGATCCGGCGAGCGACGAGGTACGCGCTGGCATCCTGGCCAATCCCGGATTCGGCCGCTATCACACCGATCACATGGTGTCGATCGACTACGCCGAGTCAAAAGGCTGGCACAACGCGCGGGTGATCCCGTACGGCCCCATCGAACTCGACCCGTCGGCCATCGTTCTGCACTACGCCCAAGAGGTGTTCGAAGGCCTGAAGGCCTACCGCTGGGCCGACAACTCAATCGTGTCGTTTCGCCCAGAGGCCAATGCCAGGCGGCTGCGGTCCTCGTCGCGGCGGCTGGCCATTCCGGAGCTGCCCGAAGAGGTGTTCATCGAATCTCTGCGCCAGCTGATCGCCGTCGACGAGCGATGGGTTCCGCCTGCCGGCGGTGAGGAGTCGCTGTACCTGCGGCCCTACATCTTCGCCACCGAACCCGGTCTCGGTGTGCGCCCCGCCACCGAGTACCGCTACCTGGTCATCGGTTCGCCGGCGGGGGCGTATTTCCCGCGCGGCATCAAGCCGGTCAGCGTGTGGCTGTCACACGAGTATGTGCGCGCCTGTCCCGGCGGCACCGGGGCAGCCAAGTTCGGCGGCAACTACGCCGCCTCCTTGGTTGCGCAGGCCCAGGCCGCCGACAACGGCTGCGATCAGGTGGTGTGGCTGGATGCCGTCGAACGTCGGTACGTCGAAGAGATGGGCGGGATGAACCTGTTCTTCGTGTTCGGCAGCGGTGGCACGGCGCGGCTGGTCACCCCGGAACTTAGCGGTTCATTGCTGCCCGGCATCACCCGGGATTCGTTGCTGCAGTTGGCAACCGATGCCGGCTTCGCCATCGAAGAGCGCAAGATCGACGTAGACGAGTGGCAGAAGAAGGCGGCTGCCGGCGAGATCACCGAGGTGTTCGCCTGCGGGACGGCCGCCGTCATCACCCCTGTGTCACACGTCAAGTTCGCCGATGGCGAGTTCACGATCGCCGACGGCGAACCCGGTGAGATCACCATGGCATTGCGCGACACGTTGACGGGCATTCAGCGCGGCACGTTCGCCGACACGCACGGCTGGATGGCACGGCTCTCCTAGCCGATCACCGCCTCGTGCTCGGGGCAGTAGGTGCCGATCGACGCGCCGACGATGTATGCCGAGTCGCGGTCGTCCAGGTCCGTGTAGTTGGAGACAGCGGTAACCGCGTCGACGAGGTCGCCGCCGTCGTCGAGCACACTGCACACGTCGTGGGCGAGACCGATCGCTTCCTCGGCCGAAGGCGGTTCGATGCCGTGGTCGCCGATGACCTCCATGAAGGTGTCGTCAGCGGAGCTTGCCCCCGCGGTGGCGGCCGACCCGAGCGCGGCCAGGCCGAGGCCGGCGACAGCAGCGGCGGTGCCGAGGAAGGTGGCGGCGCGGCGAACGAACATTGAGGGGTTCCTTTCGGTTGTCACGGTGTTCCGTGTGGGTACCGAAAGAATCCGAGCCGCCCCTTGGCGAATCCTTGGGAGATTCTTGGCGACGGGCTAGGCGGCGCCGACGGCCAATCCGACCGCGGCCACCGTCGTCGTCACCTCGATCGCGGCGCCGAGCACGTCACCAGACACCCCGCCGAACCGGTGAACGCAGTGCGCGACGAGCGCCGCTCCGCACCCCACCGCGACCAACACGACGACCGGCCCCTGCCATGGACGGGGGCACGCGAGTACGGACAGCCCGACAACAGCGACGACCCAGATCAGCCCGACCGCTGCCGGTTGCGTGCCGGCCACCAGCGCGCCCAGTGAACTGCCTGGCGCGGCGGGCACCGAGCGGCGGCATGCAAGCACCGCGGCCACCCGCCCCGCGGCCACCGCGACGATGACCGCGACGGCGCTCAGCTCTGCAAACGCCAGCGCCTGGGCCAGGATCGTCACCGCCACCGTCGCCACCCCGAACGGTCCTGCCGTTCCGTCGCGCATCACCTCCAGCGCGCGCTGCGGCGGGCCGTAGCAGCCCAGCCCGTCGGCCGTGTCGGACAACCCGTCGATATGCAGGCCGCGGGTCGCGATCAGCAGCACCGCCACCGCCAGCACGCCGGACAGCACGCTGCCCGATCCGAACGCCTCCGATCCCGCCCACAGCACGGCGGCCGCCAGCGCCCCGAGCGCGATGCCGACCAACGGCAGTGCGGTCAACGCGCCCCTTCCGATGCGCCCGGTGTGCCGCGCCGGTGTCGGAAGGATGGTGCCGAACGCGAAAGCGCCCGCGACCGAACGGATCACGCAGTGATTCCGGCCTCGTCGAACGTCGCCATCGACGCCAGCGTGGCCACCGCCGCCCGCACGATGGGCAGGGCGACCGCTGCGCCGGTGCCCTCGCCGAGCCGCATCCGCATATCGACGATCGGTTCCAGCTCAAGGCGCTGCAGCGCGACGGTGTGGGCCGGCTCGGGGGAGCGGTGACCGGCCTGCCACCACAGCCGTGCACCCGGCGCGAGCCGCTCGGCCACCACCGCGGCGGCGGTTACCACCAGGCCGTCGAGCAGTAACGGCGTGCGGCGCATCGCCGCTTGCGCGCAGAACCCCGCGATCGCTGCGACGTCGGCGCCGCCGCAGATACGCAGCAACGCAACCGGATCGGCCGACAGCCCGCGGGCGCGGTACAGCGCGTCGCGGACTGCGGCGGTCTTGCGGGCCCAGCCGGCGTCGTCGATGCCGGTGCCCCTGCCGACAATGGCGACCGGTTCGGTGTCGGTCAGCGCCGCGATCAAAGTGGTTGCCGCCGTGGTGTTTCCGATACCCATGTCGCCTGCGATCAGCAGGTCCGCTCCGGAGTCCACCTCTTCGTCGGCGATCCGGCGGCCCGCCTCGATCGCGGCGGCCACCTCGTCGGCGGACAGCGCATCTTCGACGGAGATGTTGCCGCTGCCGCGGCGCACTTTGTGCGCGCCGATCGACGGCGACAACGGCTCGTCGGTGTCGACCGCGATGTCCACCACCCGCACGCTGGCACCGGCCGCCTCGGCCAGCACGTTGATCGCCGCCCCGCCTGCGTCGAAGTTGGCGACCATCTGCGCGGTGACTTCCGCCGGGTAAGCCGACACCCCTGCGCTGGTGACGCCGTGATCCCCGGCGAACACCACCACCCGAGGACGCTCGAATTGCCGAGGCGGACAGGTGCTTTGGCATGAGGCCACCCATACCGACAGGTCCTCGAGCCTGCCAAGCGCGCCGGGCGGTTTGGTCAACCGGTCCTGACGGGCCCGTGCCGCGGCCGCCGCTGCAGGGTCAGGCGGCGCGATCGCTGCGAAGTCGATCACGCCGGCTCCTTGACCGTCATCGGCTGCCCCGCGACCACCAGCACCACCTGGTCACATAGGTTGGCCAGCCGCTGGTTGAGGGCGCCAAGCTCATCGGCGAACCGGCGACCCGATTCGGTGTGCGGCACCACCGTCAGGCCGACCTCGGGGCTGACCAGCACCAGCGGCGCGGCGAAGGCGGCAACCGCGTCGAGCAGATCCTCGACATCAGCACCCACCGAGGCGCCGGTCCACGCGCCGCGCCGGTCCATCGTGGCGGTCAGCCAGCCACCGACGTCGTCGACGAGGGTTGCCATCGCCGGGTCCGAACGCAATTGCGTTGCCACATCGACGGTTTCGACTGTCACCCAGTGCGATGGCCGGCGTTCGCGGTGTGCGGCGACGCGGGCAGACCACTCTGAATCAGCACCGGATGCCGGGCCGGTGGCCAAGTAGCACACGGGCACGCCCTCGGCGATCGCGGCTTCCGCCCACTGCGACTTGCCCGACCGGATACCACCGAGCACCAGGGTGCGCACCGCCGCTCAGGTGATCTTGTCGCCGCGGTTGACCTGCGGCCGCGGCGCACGCATACGGCGCAGCTGTGAAGCGCGGCTGGCCGCGTAAAAGCCCAACTTCCAACCACTTTCGGTGTTGTCGGGGAACTTCTCGTTGACCAGCCGATTGACCCTGCGTCCGACGAGGACCCCGTCGATCACCATGATCAGCACCAGCACCAGCATGGCGGGGGACAGCAGGCGTTGCACCTGAACCGACGGCACCGCCAGCATGATGAAGATCAGGCCCAACGCCGCAGGCATGAACAGGCCGAGCACGTTGCGGCGCGAATCCACCACGTCGCGGGCGAACCGGCGCACCGGGCCCTTGTCGCGGGGCAGCAGGTAGGCGTCCTCGCCTGCCATCATCTTTTCGCGGCGTTGGGACATGTCCGCACGCCGTTCGAGCTTCTCCGCCTTGCGTTCCTCGCGGGACAGCTTCGGACGGCCGAGTTCCTTGCGGCGTCTACGCGCCTCGGCGGCCGTCATCGGAGCGGGCGCGACAGGGCCGCGTTTGCGGGCGGCGGCCTCGCTGCGTTTCGGGGTGGGCCTGCCCTTCGGGGCGGTGGCGCGGGCATCCTTGCTCTCGGTCTGGAGGGCATCTTGGGCGTCCTCGGAACCGGCGTCGTCGGACGGGGTGTTGTCTTTGCGGCGGCCCAGCAGATTCACGCCTGCCAGGTTACTTCCGGTGGCACCGCGCCTGACATGCACCTGCGGTATTCGCGCAATACTCTGCTGTGATGAGCGGCGTGCGGGTATTGATCGCCCCGGATTCATTTGGAGACAGCCTCACTGCAGTACAGGCCGCCGAGGCCATCGCCGCCGGGTGGCGCCGTGCCCGCCCCGACGACACGCTGACGCTGGCGCCGCAGTCCGACGGCGGACCCGGGTTCGTCGGCGTGCTGGCCAGCCGGCTCGGCGACGTGCGGACGCTGCGGGTGAGCGGACCTCTCACGGCCGAGGTATCCGCGGAATGGGTGCTCGACGACGCCGCACCGGGCACCGCCTACATCGAATGCGCGCAGGCGTGCGGGCTGGCGTTATTGGGCGGACCGCCGACCGTGCACACCGCGGTGGCCGCGCACAGCAGGGGAGTTGGGCAGCTCGTCGCCGCGGCTCTGGAGGCTGGAGCCGGGCGGATCGTCGTCGGCCTCGGCGGCAGCAGCTGCACCGATGGTGGCCGCGGCTTGGTCGACGAACTCGGCGGGCTGGCCGCGGCGCGCAAGCTGCTGGCCGGTGTCGAGCTCATCGCCGCCACCGACGTGGAGCACCCGCTGCTCGGACCGATGGGCGCGGCGACGGTGTTCGGCCCGCAGAAGGGGGCCGACCCCGCGACTGTGCTCGTCCTCGAACAAAGCCTCACCC
>NZ_DASSCY010000140.1:0-12062 GCF_035697385.1 Mycobacterium sp.
TATTCCACTGCCGGCCCAGCGTCGCAATGCACCACCACCGCAAGACCTGAGCGGCCAGCACCATCGCCAGCGTGGGCCAGCCCAACCGACCGATGAAGCGTCGGCGCAGTCCGCGAGCCTCGACCAGACACCCCGCCAGCAGTCCGGTGTGCAGCACCACCATCGCGGGGTAGTGCGCGGCACCGTATTCGACGCCCCCCTGCGCCCTGCTCCACGACAGATTGCGCTGCGAGACAACCAGTTCCGCGACGCGCTCAGCCGCCACAGCACCGATCAGCACGACATACAACCGCTTCACGTCAGTGCCAGCGCAACAGCACGAGTTCCGAACAGAACCCGGGACCCATCGCCATCAGCACCCCGGAACTGTCCTTGGGCGGCCGTTTGGCGATCGTGTCGCGCAGCACGTGCAGCACCGACGCCGACGACAGGTTGCCGATATCGCTCAGCGACCGCCACGTCAGCTCGAGCGCATCGTCGGGCAGGTCGAGAGCCGCGGTGATCGACTCGATGATCTTCGGACCGCCAGGATGGCTCACCCACGCCCCGACATCGCCGACGCTCAGGCCATGCGTCCCAAGGAAGTTGGTGACATCGTCGCCGACATAGCGCTCGATGACCGCAGGCAGGTCCGGCGACAACACCAGCTTCATACCGTTGCCGCCGACGTCCCAGCCCATCGTGCGTAGCGAGTCGGGGTAGAGATGGCTGCGCGAATCGACGATGTCCGGCCCGACAGCGCCGATCCGTTCGGCACGACGTTCGCCGACGGCCACCACCGCGGCGGCACCGTCCCCGAACAGTGCGCTGCCGACGAGGGTGGCCATCGAAGGTTCGGCCCGCTGGGTCAGCGAACACAGTTCCACCGACACCAGCACCGCGACGTCGTCGGGCGCACCGCGCAGGTAGTCGTTCAACCGAGCCACCCCTGCCGCCCCGGCGACGCAGCCCAGCCCGAACATCGGAACGCGTCGCACGTCGGGTCGCAGGCCCACCCGCCCGGCGATGCGGGCATCCAGCGACGGCACCGCGATGCCGGTGACCGTCGTCGACACGATGAGGTCGACATCCTCTGGCGCTAACCCCGCCTCGTCGAGCACACCCGTCAGCGCCGCACATCCGAGGTCGACGGCATGCTCGATGAAGGCGTCGTTCAGATCGCCGAAGTCGGTGAGGGTCGCGTAGTCCTCGAGAGGCCGCACGAAGTAGCGACTGCTCACCTTCGCGCTCTCGTGCAGGCTGTGCAGCGCGTCGGCAAAAGGCTCCCAGCCCCCGATTTCGATGAGAGCCTCGGTGATCTCACTCTGGGTGTAGCGGTGCTGCGGTAGTTCGCCACGCACACCGGCGATGACGCTCACGGGACCCATACCGTGAACACGAGACCCCAAGCCGGATGGTTCAATTCACGCGCCCTTCCACTTGACTGTCAGCTTTCTGCGGCTCCCCGTCCGTCAGCCCGATGCGCTCATGCAACCGGACCAGCGGCTTGGGTGCCCACCAATTCCACCGGCCCAACACCTGCATGAACGCCGGCACCAACACCATCCGCACCAGGGTCGCGTCGACCAGCACGGCCACCGTAAGGCCCAGCCCGAACAGCCGCATCACCTGAACCTGGGCCGCGATCAGCGCGGCAAAAGAAATCGCCATGATCAGTGCGGCGGCTGTGATCACCCGCCCGGTGCGGGCCACCCCGAGGGCGACGCTCTCACCGTTGTCGGCATCAGTGCGCTTCCCCCTCTGTTTGGATGCAAGCCAGTACTCGCGGATCCGCGAGATCAGGAACACCTCGTAGTCCATCGACAGCCCGAACGCGATACAGAACAGCAGCACCGGCATGTTCGCGACCAGCGTCCCCGTCGACGTCGTTCCGAGCGCCCCCAGGTGTCCGTCCTGAAAGATCCACACCAACGCGCCGAACGCCGCCGTCAGCGATAACACATTGCACGCCACCGCTTTCAGTGGCAGCACGACGCTTCCGGTCAGCAGGAACAGCAACGCGAGCGTGATCACCGCGATCAACCCCAGCACCAGTGGCATCCGATTCGTGATCGCGTCGACGCTGTCGGCGTTGATCTGGGCGGTGCCCGTCATCTCGACGGCGCGGCCCGCAGGCCCGGCCACGTCGTGCAGCCGGCCGAGTTGAGCCTCCGAGCTGTCGGAGAACAGCGGCGCGCTGCTGCCGACAGTCACGAATGCGCTGCCGTCGGCTAGGCCGGTGGCTGCCGCAGGCGGGCCCACTTTGACGCCGCCGACGAACGTGCCCGTCGGCGCGGACACCTGCGTGACATCGGGCACCCGTGACAACGCCGCGGCGTAGCCCTCCAGATCCGCCGGCGTCAACCCACGCGCGTCGGGGACGACCACGGTGACCGCGGTCTCCGAGTTGTTGACGAAGTCGTTTCGCAGTTGATCCCCGACCTGATGCGCCGACAGGGAGGTGGGCAGCACACGATCGTCGGGAAGTCCCCAGCGGACTCCCAGGAACGGCGCACCGAGCACCAGAAGCAGCGCGATCACGGCGAGCCCGATCGGGACGGCGCGGGCCATCACGAACTTCGTTGAGCGATACCAGAATTGCTGCTCGACGGGGCGGTAGACCGGGTCGGGCCGGTTCAGGACACGCCGGGCCAGCCGGCGCACGTCCAGCGAGTCGAGCCGGTTCCCCAAGAGCACGATCGCCGCGGGTGTCACCACCACGGCGGCGGCAGCGGCGAATGCGACCGTCGCGACACCCGCGTAGGCGAACGACTTCAAGAAGTGCATCGGGAACAGGATCATCACCGACATCGACAGCGCGACTGTCGTCGCCGAGAACAGCACCGTTCGCCCGGCGGTGGCCATGGTGCGAACCAGCGCGGTGTCCCGGTCGGCGCCGTCGGCCAGCTCGTCTCGGAAGCGGCTGATGATCAGCAGCGTGTAGTCGATCGCCAGCGCCAACCCCATCGCGGTCGTCAGGTTCAGCGCGAAGATCGACACGTCGGTGCCGAACGTGATCAGTCGCAGCACCGACAGCGACCCGACGATCGCGATGATGCCCACCGCCACCGGTAGAGCGGCGGCCAGCAGCCCGCCGAACACCCAGACCAGCACGAGAAAGCTGAACGGAATGACGAGTGACTCCATCAGCAGCAGATCGCGCTGTGACTGCTCGGTGATCTGGACGTTCATCATCGCGACCCCGCCCGCGCGCACGGTGATGCCGTCGCGGCTTCCGCTCACCTCGTCGGCGAGCGTCTTGGCGTAGGTCTGCGCGTCGTTCTCGCTGCCGCTGATACCGGCGACGATCAGGCCGGCCTTGCCGTCCTTGCTCACCAACTCGGTGGCGGCGCCAGGTGTTGCGGTCCACGCGGAGGTCACGTTCGCGACATGCGGCGACCGCTCTAGGCGGTCGACGACATCCAGACCCACCGCGCGCGCGGAACCGGTCAGGACCTGGTCTGGGGCGGTGACGGTGATCAGCATCTGCACGTCGCCCTGGCCGAACTTATCGGTCAGCAGCTGCGTCGCGCGCGACGACTCCGAGGTGGGGTCCTGAAATCCGCTGGCGGACAGGCTGTTGGCGACCGGAATGCCGAAGATGCCCGCCGCCACAGCCACCAATACTGCGGCCGCGAGGATGCGCCGCGGTGCGGCGATCGCCAATAGCGCGATTCGTTGCAACAAGTCGTTTCCTTCGGCCACGTCCCTACAGAGCCGTAACGGTGCCATGCCGGCGGGATAGTCAGTAGGGCTACCTATTGGAATTTACGTCGGTGAAGGGCGGATGGTTCACTTCGCGCCATTTGTCACCCGCGGGCGGATCGGTTGGTTGCGACACGGTCACGGATGCATACCTATCCGTACATCAGTAATCCCAACAGTCACTCAAGATCACTATCGTCACATCAGCCAGCTGCTGACGTCAACGCGACGTCCGCCCCGGAAAGGTGTGACATGTCGCCGCGTCTTCGAATCGCCTCGCTATCGGTGGCGTCCGCGACTGTTATCGGACTCCTCGCCGTCGCGCCGCCTGCGGCTGCCGAGCCGTGCACGGGTGCCGCCGCGGCAGCCCAGCCTCCTGCGGCTCCCAACGCCGAGGAGACACCGCCTCTGCCCGGCATCAACCTCCGGCCCGTAGGACAACGGCCCGACGGCGCGAACGAGGAGGCGCCGTTACCAAGGCTGGGCCAGCTGCCGAGGACTCTGCTCAACACCCTGACCCCAGGCTCTGCGCAGGTGCAACAGCAAGCGCAGGTTGCGCCTGCCCCTGTTCCTCCCGACGCGATTCAGCAAGTCCCTGCTGCCGCGCCGCCGCCGGCGCCGTCGCCACCGGGCACATCGCTGGTCGGCTGGGTCACTGGACCGGACAGCCCCAACGACACCATCAGTCGTTTCGCCATCACGGGTACCGACCTCGGAATCATGTGGGACAACGGCGATCCCGCCAACCGGCAGGTGCTGATGGCCTTCGGCGACACCTACGGCTATTGCAGCGTCCGCGGCCAGCAGTGGCGGTACAACACGCTGTTTCGCAGTCAGGACGGCGCGCTGTCCAACACCATCGCCGTGCCGAATGGTGTTCTCGCCAACAACTATTCCGGCTCGCCGCTGCTGCGGCCCGGCACCTCCAAGGCGATCCTTCCCGGCGTGAAGTGGGCGTCGACGGAGAAGGGAATGATTCCGACCGCCGGCATCTCCGTCGGTGGCAAGCAATACCTGAACTTCATGTCGATCAAGAGTTGGGACGGCGACGGCCGATGGACGACGAACTACTCGGCGATCGCGGTCTCCCCCGACAATGGCGAGCACTGGGGCGTCTACCCCGACAGCGTCCGCCCTGCCGCGCCGGACAGCATCGCTAACGTCCGATTCGTCCCGGGAAGCCAGAACTTCCAGCAGGGGGCGTTCCTTCGGCCCGGTCCCGGCGACCCTTACCTCTACTCGTTCGGGACACCCGCGGGACGCGGCGGTCCGGCGTTCATATCGCGTGTTCTTCCAGGCGGCGTGCCGGATCTGCGAAGGTACGAATATTGGAACACCGCTCAAAATGCCTGGATCCCAGGCAATCCTGACGCTGCGACAGCCGTGATTCCTGGCCCCGTCAGCGAAATGTCGGCCCAATACAACACGCATCTGAACCAATATCTGGCGCTGTACGGCAACGGTGCCAACGACATCGTGATGAGGACGGCGCCGGCACCGCAAGGCCCGTGGAGCCCCGAGCACCTTCTGGTGCGATCAATGGACTTTCCCGGCGGCATCTACGCGCCGTTCCTCCATCCCTGGTCCACAGGGAGAGAGCTGTATTACAACCTGTCGCTGTGGTCCGCGTACAACGTCATGTTGATGAAAACGGTCCTGCCATAGTGTCTCTTGACGGGCGTTGCCCGGTGTCAGCTGCAGGTTGCTGTGCTACTCACAAGCGATCGCTGCAGCAAACTGCCGGGGGCGTTGCGGGACAACACACTTCGGTGCGCCTCGCCGGACAATGCCCGGAAAGCCTTCCCAAATGGGCCACCGCCGCGGCGGCTGAAATGCGAGACTGTCTAGGCATCGCGGATGCTGATGGCCAGTTGCACGCCAGGTCGGGAGGCGCTATGGGTCGGGCGGAGATGCTGTTGGCTGCGTGCGCAATCACCATGGCGTTGCTTGCAGGCGCCACCACCGCAGTAGCTTCCGCCGACACCGGCGACTCGCCCGCAAGCGATAGCACCAGCGACACCGCCTCGGACGTCGGACCCGACAAAACCGCTGAAAACACTGTCGCAGATACCTACAGCGGTGACGCTGACAGAACCGCCGGCGAACCCGGTGACGTCGGCGAGAACACCGTCGGCACCAAAGAGTCCGAGGATGAGCAAGGCGACGAGCAACCCATCGACGACGAGTCCGGCAACGACAACTGCGATGGCGGAACCGTTAACCGGTTGCCGCCGATGCTGATTCCCGAAGCGCCACCTGTCGCCGATCTCGCCCCGCCTCCTGCGGAGCTGCCGCCTCTTCCCCAGGAGCTGCCCCCGGTTCCGGCCGACGTGCCACCCGGTGAGCCGGATCCGGTGATCGTGACGGTGGCGGGACCCATTGCGTCCCTTCCCGACGGCAACGGATCACCCGTCATGAGGATGCCGATCATCCTCGCGCCTACGGCTGCACCGCCGGGGCTGGGTGCCTCGATTGCGGCGCGCGGGACACTGGGTCCGATCATCACGTCCACGCCGCGCTGGGCGGGTGAACAGGCGCCGTCGCCGCGCCACGCACCCGCGAGTGACCCGAGACTGCGAGAGGTAACAACCTCATCGGGCATAGCGGGCAAGCCTGGCCAAGCCCCCCAAAGGACGGGCTACAACAACGAGGCCATGCCGCGAGTTCGGTTGTCCGAGATGGCAGCTGGCGCCTTGCCGGGAATCGCCGGAATGATGGCCATGACCGCCGCAGGCGTCTGCCTCGGGCATCGCCAGGCGATGGCAGCTCATCAGCTGCAGACACGAGGCCTCGACCGCTTCCTCGCCTAGATCTGGTCAACCGGGAAATCGGGACTTCCCGAGCACGACTGTGCGAACTCATACGCCGGCGCGGCGTGTCGCGTACGAAACCGCACGGTCGGACGCGGCAACACCGCTGCTGCTCAGCGCATCTTCTCGGGGACCGAGTTCAAAGCGTGCAGGACGTGTACGGCCAGCTCACTTGCGGCCTTGTCGCCTAGCTTGGAGTGAGTCGTGATGGTGTCTTTGACGAGGTCGAGACGGAGCTCGTAGGGCGTGCGGATCATCGTTGTCGAAGCCATCACATTTTCCTTCTTAGCCAGGCATGTTCGCTCGCAACCGAGCTGCCCGATACCTGAGACGCTACGCCCTATCCGTTTGTCAGGTTGCGTAAGCCCCTCGGCCGCATGGCACCTACCGCGTCGCGCCGTTGATCACCGGATTGTTGATCATGCCCTTCTCGACGCCCCACATGGTGGCGATGGTCCGGTAGTCGCCGGTCGCCATCACATGTTCCAGCGCCTGCTTCAGCGACTCGGCCAGCCGTGAGCCCTTGGCCACCGCCCAGCCGTATGGCGCAGAGTCGAAAACCTCACCTGCCGGTTCGAGCTCGCCCGCACTGGTTTTGATCGAGAATCCCGTCGCCGGCGAATCCGCCGACATGGCATCGACCTCACCCGCGATCAACGCAGCAGTCAGTTCGTCCTGCTGGACGTAGACCACCTTCTCGATCGGCGGCAGGCCCGCGGCCTCGCACGCCTCGCTCTTAGCCGGAATCTCTTCTGTCTCTTGAAGAGTCGCGTACGCCACTCCGACCCGCAGTCCACACGCGTTCGCCGGATCGACCCCCGAACCCGGCCGCTGCGCCCACAACGTCCCCGCCTCGAAATACGTGACGAAGTCGACCAGCTCTTCACGCTCGACGGTGTCGGTGAACGACGACATCCCGACGTTGAAGTCGCCGGCCCGCACCGACGGGATGATGGCCTCGAAGCCCGTCTCCCGAAAATCCGGCACCAACCCCAGCGTTCGCGCCACCACGTTCATCAAGTCGACGTCGAAGCCGACGATCTCACCGTCGGCGTTCTTGAATTCGTTTGGCGCATAAGGCACATTGACCCCGATTACCAATCGGCCGGTCTCCCGGATCTCCGGCGGAACCGTCGCCGCGATCGATGGCACCGCGCCCAGCGGAGCGACCGCAGGCGCCGAGCTTTCCGCCTGGCTCGCCGGTCGCGTACCCCCGCTCGAGGGGCCGCCGCGCCACTGCAACACCCCGAACGTGCCCAGCGCCGCCACCAACACCACCGCGCCCGCGATCGCCAGCACCCGCCGCGACACCGTCGGCCGCGTCGGCTTGGCGCGTCGTGCCGAATGCTTGCCCGAGCCCGTCGTGCGCACCGGCGCGTTCAGCGCCCGCCGCGCCGCCGCCGCCAACTCCCCCGCCGTTTGATACCGCTTGGCCGGTTTCTTCGCCATGCCCTTGGCGATCACATCGTCGAACGGGGCCAGCCGAGCGTCGGTGGCCGACGGCCGAGGCACGTCCTGTGTCATATGCCCGGCGATCTGCTGCTCGAGAGAATCCGCCGGGTAGGGCCGCACACCCGTGAGGCATTCGTAGAGCACACACGCCAACGCATAGATGTCGGCGGTCGCGTCGACCTGCTTGCCCTCGAATCGCTCCGGGGCCATGTACGCCATCGTGCCCAGCGTGCTGCCCGCCGTCGTCAGCCCGTCGTCACCGGCCGTGCGCGCCAGGCCGAAGTCGATCAGGTACACGAACTCGCGCGGGGTGATCAGGATGTTCGACGGCTTGATGTCCCGGTGGATCAGGCCCGCCTCGTGCGCGGCGTCCAGCGCGGCTGCGACCTGCTCCACCACATGCACCGCGAACGTCGGCGCCAGCGCCTTTTCGGTGTCGTTGAGGATGGTTCCAAGGTTGCGGCCGTCGATCAGCCGCATGTCCAGATACAGCCGGCCGTCGATCTCGCCGAACCCGTGGATCGGCACGACGTGAGGCTCGTTGATGCCGGCCGCGGCCTGCGATTCACGGCGAAACCGCTGCTGAAAGATCTCGTCGTCGGCCATGTGAGGCGGCAGCACCTTGACCGCGACAATGCGGTCGGTCTTGGTGTCGTAGGCCCGCCAGACCTCGCCCATGCCACCCCGACCTATCAGCTCTTGCAGCTGGTAGTGCCCGAATGGTGTCGCATCCACCGTATTAGCTCCTCGGCAGCGGCCCCCGCATCGCTGTGTCGATCGAAGCTACATCATCTTTGCCAGGATTGTCTTCGCGTGCGTCAATGACGCAAATTCTCGGCTAAGGCGCTGCGTACTGCAGCGCAGGCTCCGCCGAGTCCACCCCGCCGTTGCTGAGGATGGTGAGCCGATCGGGCCGCACCTGGTACCGGGCTCCGTCGGCGGGATTGGTGACGTCGAATCCGCCGCCCGCGGGGACCGCATTGGCGAGTTGGAGGTTGGCGCCGTCACGCAACCGCTCGCCGCGGTAGTAGTACGTGCCCGGACCCGATTCACACACCACGGCCAGTGACTGGGCGGTCCGGATCGCCGCCGCCGGTGTGCTGCCGGGGTCGCAGCGGGCCGTGTGGCCGACGAAGCCCTGCGTATCGGTTCCCGGGATACCGGCCAGGGCGCTCGCGCTTGTCGTCGGCGAAGACGTCGTTGTCGTCGTGGATGTGGTCGGCGATTGGGGTGACGTCGTTTCCGTGACGGTCTCGGTCGCCGTGCTGGCCGACGGCGGCACTGCCAGCGGGGTCTGCGGCGGCGAACTGCTGTCGGGATTGGCGGAGACCAACAGCGCGACCAGCACGGCGGCGACACCGAACAGCACAATCGTCGCGGCGGCCAGCGCGACCTGCGTGGTGCCGAATCGCGATTTGCGTGCCGGCGGCTCAGGAGTCGGGGGAAGGGGCACCGGGTAGGGCGTATAGCCCGTCGCGGCCGGGTTCGGGTAGATCGCCGAGAACTGCCGGGTGCTCGACGGTGGCGTCGGGGCGGGGGGCGCCGCCACGGGTGCTGGGGCCTGACCCGCGGCCGCGGTGGCCGCCTTGGCCAGCTCACCGGCGGTCGCGTACCTGTCCTCGGGCTTCTTGGCCATACCTCGTGCGACGACGTCGTCGAAGGCGCGACTGATTCCTCGGCGCATGATGCTCGGCCGGGGCGGCGGCGCGAACATGTGCGCGGTCATCAGCTGCTGCAGATCTGCCGCCTCGAACGGAGGCCGGCCGGTGAGGCTTTCGTAGAGCAGGCAGGTCAACGAGTAGATGTCCGCGCCCGGCCCGACCGGGTCGTCGCCGCTGAACCGTTCGACGGCCATGTAGGCGCACGATCCGATGAGCATGCCCGTGCTCGTCACGCTGGCATCACCCCCGGCGTGCGCGATACCGAAGTCGGCCAGGTACGCGAAGTCGTCGGGGGTGAGCAGGACGTTTTCCGGTTTGATGTCGCGATGCACCAGGCCGTCGGCGTGCGCGGCGTCCAGTGCGGCCGCCACCTGCGTGATGATCGACGCTGCCCGCTTCGCCTCGAGCGGCCCGTTTCGCTCCAATTCGTCTTTCAGGCTGGCGCCCTCGACGAGGCGCATGTCGATGAAGAGGCTTCCGTCGATGTCGCCGAAGTCGTGCACCGGGATGACGTGGGGTTCCTGCAGCCGCGCAGCGACGCGTGATTCACGGCGGAAGCGTTCCTGGAAGGACGGGTCCGCGGCCATCTCGGCGCGCAGCAGCTTGACCGCAACCGTCCGTTCCTTGATGGTGTCGTAGGCGCGGTACACCTCGCCCATTCCCCCGACACCGATCAGGGATTGCAGCTCATAGGGCCCGAACCGGGTGCCCAGCCGCGAGCCGACGTTCGCGGAGGCCATTGACCAATCCTTTCCGTTTCATCCCCGACGCCCTGCAGGGCCGCCGTCCATGCTCGACGTGCGGCAATACACGTGTTCCCGCATTGGACGTTCGGTTAACGCGTCCGTCAGGCTTTCATAGGCCGCGGACCACAAGCCCCCATGCTACGTGGCCGAAGTCAAAGCAGCACAATGCAATTGCGGTAAGCCTGGCCACAGCTCCGGTCCCGCGGTGACGATTCGTTTGCTCGGCGGTGTCCTGGAACGTGTGGCGTATGCCACGGTGGACCCATGGCTGACGAAGTGGACTCGGTGACGATCGACGAGGACGGGCCGCTGCTCCTCATCGGGATCAACCGCCCCGACGCGCACAACCTGTGGGACCTGACCGTGATCCAGGCGGTGAGCCGGGCGTGCCGGCGCCTGGCGGATACCGATCATTTGCGGGTGGGCGTGATCTTCGGTCATGGTCGGCTGTTCACCGCCGGACTCGACCTCGCATCGGTCGCACCGCTGATTGCTACCGGTGACGTCAGCGCGGTGTTTCCCGAGGACGGCCTTGATCCGTGGAACTTCTTCGGTGAGCCATGCCCGAAGCCGATTGTCGTTGCGGTGCATGGCACGTGCAACACGCTCGGCATTGAGCTTGCGCTGGCATCGCAGGCCGTAGTCGCGGCCGAGGGCACGCGCTTCGCTCAGCTCGAGGTGGCGCGCGGGGTCTTCCCGCTGGGCGGCGGGACTTTCCGCTTGCCCGCGCGTCTTGGCGCTGCCGGCATGAGATATCTGCTGACAGCTGAACGTTTCGACGCGGATACCGCGCTGAGGACCGGTCTGGTCAACGAAGTCGTGCCCGAGGGCCGGCATTTGGAACGCGCCATGGAGATCGCCCGGCTGATCGCCGCGAACGCACCGCTGGCGGTACAAGCCGCCATTGCGTCAGCACGCGCCGCCGAGCGGGCATCCCGCGACGCCGCCGCGCAGGTGCTGCTCGAGTGGAACCAGACCGTGATCACCAGCCGCGATGCCGCCGAGGGCGTGGCCGCCTTCCTCGAGCGCCGACCTCCCACATTCGAGGGTCGCTGAGCGTCCACCGGCGGGCGGCAGAAGAGCGACGGCGATGAGTCCCGTCGTCGTTCCCAGTCTGTCTCTTCAACCCGATCAACCGCACTCGAGGAGAACACCATGGCCGCTACCTACACGTTCGACGTCTTTTCCAGCCTCGACGGCTTCGGCGCCGCCAGCGGCAACTGGACCGGCTACTGGGGCAAGCAAGGCCCCGAGCTGCTCGACCGCCGCCTCGCCCTGTACGACCAGGAGCAGCGGATGGTCTTCGGGGCCAACACATATCGGGCATTCGCGCAGATGCTCGCTTCGAGCACCGAAGACTCCGACGTGCGTGACCCATGGGTCACCCGGATGAGGAGCCTGCCGGCAACGGTGGTGTCGACGACGCTGGAAGGACCCCTCAACTGGCCGAACGCGACCCTTGTGAGCGGTGACGCCGTCGATGTCGTCGCCCGGCTCAAGGAGGAATCCAAGGTGCCGTTGCGCTCCCATGGCAGCTTGTCGATGAACCGGGCGCTAATGGCCGCTGGCCTGGTCGACCGTGTCCAGGTAACGCTCTTCCCTGTGATCACCGGTCAGACCGGGCTGGACCCGATCTTCCAGGGTGCGGCCGACTTCGACCTCGAGCTGATCGAGAACCGGACGCTCGACGGTCACATCCAAGAGCTCAT
>NZ_DASSCY010000141.1:0-10285 GCF_035697385.1 Mycobacterium sp.
ATCGTGCCGACCGGCTAGCGCCGCCCGGCCACCTTCTTGGTCACCGCCTGCTCGCGATAGCGCGCGCCGTAGGCCGGCACGTGGACCGGGCCGTTGTGCCGGGCGGCAGTAGTCGCGTTGCGCAGCGGCCGGGCCAACCCGGCGAACGAGGCCATGTCGAGCACCATCGGCGTCAGCAGCCGGTTGTGCACGAAGGCGAATGCGCTTCCGGTCGCTGGATCGGCCCATCCGAGCGTCCCGCCAAGGCCGATGTGGCCAAAGCCCTTGAGCAGTCCGGGAATCGGAGATTCGTGATAGCCGAGGTGGAAAGGCATCGGGACGCCGATGTTCAGATCCGGCAACGGCCTTGGCTTTCCGATCAGCCCCTGGACCAACTCGGCCGACAGATACTGCGTTCCGTCGATACTGCCGCCGTTGGCGATCGCGGCGTACATCTTGGCCAGACCGCGAGCAGTCACCACCCCGTTGGCGGCAGGCACCTCGCCGTCAAGGAACGGGATATCGCCTTGCACAAAGGATTTGATGCCGGGAAAGAACATCGCCCCGAACGCACCGGACAGCGGTAGCCCAGCCACCCTCGGCGCGACGAAGTTGAACACCGGGTTGGTTCTTGTGCTCTGCGGCGCGAGGATCTGCGCGACCTTGGTCGGCGCACCGGCAGGCGGGCGGCCAAGGTGCAGACCGTCGGTGTTGAGTGGACCAGCGACCTCCTGACGGATCAACTCGCGCATGCCCATTCCCGTCACCGATCGGGCGAGGCCCGACAGCAGCCATCCGTACGTCAGGGCGTGATACGCCGGCCAACCCCGAAGGTGATCCACCGTTGCGGCGGCGAGCTTTTCCTCCATCAGCTGGTGGTCCAACAGTTGGTCCTTGGTCACGCCCTTCAGGTGCGAAAGGCCCGCACGGTGCCGCAGCACGTCGCGCACGGTGATATCGGCCTTACCGTTGGCGCCGAACTCCGGCCAGTATTCGGCGACGGGCTCGTCATAGGACAGCAGGCCGCGGTCGACGAGGCGGTGGATGACGGTGGCCGTCACACCCTTGGTCGCCGAGAACACCATCGCGCCGGTATCGGCCGTCCACGCCTGAACACCGTTTCGGTCCGACCACCCCGTCCAGACGTCGACAACAGGCCGCCCGTCGATGAACACCGACAGCGCCCCACCGCCGAACCGGCGCCCGGGAAACAAGCCGTTGAACGCCCGAACGACGTTTCCGAAGCGCGGATCCGCAGCTCCCTGCACTCCACCAGGAAGGCCTTCGGAGGCCCGAAGAAGCGACGCCTTCGTCATGAAGCCAACTTTGCTGCGCCGCACGACGACGCGTGTGCGGAATGGTGAAATCGCACGCTTAGCCCGGAGGTGGTGACGGCGGCGTGGTGCTTGAACTTATCGGTGGACCGAAAGCGGGCCGCACGACCACCTTGGTCGCCTGCGCCTTCAGCTGCGCGCCCGGCGGTCCCGCCAAGGTCACATCCTTCATGATCCTGGCCTCGGTCCCGTGCACCGTGAAGTCGCCGATCTGGGGCTCGTGACCACCGGTCACCTCGTATTCGATGCGTAACTCGTCAGGCGGCAACGGATGCCGTCCGATGTATTCCGGCTCGATCGTGTACGTGTAGGTGCATCCACCCTGCGGCGGACAGTCCTGCGCCGTCACCGTGACGCCGATGGTGAATTCCCTTGGCGTTGGCACTTTCGGCGGCGGCGGTGGAGGCGGGGTACGAGCGGTGGGCGCGGGCTGCGAGTGGTTCCCGAAGATAAACATTGACGCGATGCCGATCCCGCCTGCGAGCATGGCGAAGATCGCCACCGCCGCGGACCATCGGCGCACCACGTCAGTCCAAGTACGTTCGCTCATCCCCTGCCCTACCGGTCGGTCGCAGACCTCACTGTGCCAACTATCGCGGTCGCAGGCAGGAGCTTACGTAGGTTTTCGCCGATCGCGTCAGTGTTGGGGCCGACGCCGCCGGCCCAGGACGATGGTCAGGACGATCGCGCCGAGACCCAAGGCCGCCACGATCGCCGCGGTGACGATGAGTGTGATGTCTTTGCCGCTGAGACCGGTGGGAGACGAGTCGCTCACCAATTGCAAGTCGTAATCGCCCGGCAGCGGGCCTTCCGCAGGCGCCTCCATTCCCGGGAAACTCTGGGTCTTGTGCACCTCGAATTGCTGTGCGCCGGTTTCGGTCTGCTTCCATTCACCCCAGGCCGGCGTGACGCCGTCGAGAAGAACTTTGTGCTCGCCGCCGACGGCCGGGTCGGGACCGACATCGACGATCTTCTGCACCCGGATGGGCCGGTAGGTCGCGTTGGTGTACTTGACCTGAACGGGAACGTCGGTGAGCGTCCGCACCGGCGGCGGTGGAGGCGGAGGCGGCAGCCCCGGTCCTGGGAAGTACCCGCCGCCGAAGAAATTGCCAACGGCGACGTCGATGGGTATGCCAAAAGCGTTGAGCCGCAACGCCGTGAAGTTGTACGAGCCGAGTTCGCGCACTTCGGTGACAATGCGTCCCAGCGGCGGAATGAGCAGTATCCGCGGCACGCCCGCAAGTTGATAGACCAGCTGCAGCGGCTCCGGGTACGGGTTGAAGATCAGCGGACGGTAGTACATGTCGTACTGCACCCAGGCCGGCTGCCATTGCAGGACCGGACGATTCGCGGCGGCCAGGCCGGCGTCGGCGACGACGCTGGTCGCACCGCCCGCAACCGGGTCCGCCGCGGGCACGACCAAGCTTCTGAGGCGGTCAATCTCGCTCTGCGGCGCCGGTTTCGGGTTCTCTTCGACCGGGACGGCCTGCTGGGCTAGCTTGACGTCCTGCGGTGCCGCCTCGAGCCTTTCCGGTTCCGCGAGCTTGGTGACTCCCGCAGCCTCTTCGCCGGTTGAGGGCTCGGGCGTTCCACCACCAGCGGTCGTATCGGGATCGCTCGGTTGCGCCGAGGTGTTGCCCTCGGTCGACTGGCTTGTGCTCGAACTGGGTGCCGTCGTCGATGGCACCAACGCCACGCTCGGCCCCGTAGATGTCGACGTCGCGGTCGTGGTTGCCGTCGAGCTTGCCGGCACTGTCGGCGCGGTCGTCATCACCGTCGTGGCAGCCGTCGTAGGAGCCGTCGTGGTCACGTCGGGAGCTTCAGTCGTCGTCACCGCTTCCGGCTGCGTCGTAATCTCCGGAGCAGCAGTCGTCGTCACGATCGCGGGCGCCTGCGTCACCACCGGAGCCTGGGTCGTCTGGGTGACCACCGGAGCCTGGGTCGTCTGGGTGACCACCGGCAGTTGAGGGGCCACAGTCGTCGGAATCAGCTGCGGCGCTTCGGTCGCGGTGGGGACCTCTTCCGTCACGACCTCTTCAGTCGGAACGACTTCGGTCGTCGTCGTCTCGATCAGCGGCTCCGCCAACGCCGGGACAATTCCGGCGCTGAGCGCGGTCAACGAGATGGCCACGCCGGACACCGCCACGACTGTTACGCCGCGGACACGCCAAAAGGTAAGTGGTACAAGCATGATCGGTCACTCATCACAAACATGGTTCATGTCGGTCGGCCTGGAACAAGTTGTTGGCGACGCATTCCCCGGCGTTGCCGACAACGAGCCCGCGAACCTGCCAATACAGGTCCGTGGTGGCTCTCGTCGCGAGCCGCGCGGCGAGATCGAAATTGTTGATCGGCGGATTCGTTCCCGCGATCTGGACGATGCCGCGAGAGGTGTCCCACGCATCCTTGTTCAAGGTCGAGTGGCACTCCGCGTAGCCGGGCGGCGGACCACTGGGCGGACACCCCGCCAAGCGGTCCTCATGGCTGCCACCCAAGTCCAGGGAGAAGAACCCGCTATGCAGCCCGGGCGGCAGCGCGGCCGGATCGCAGTTGGGCATCAGCGGCGGCGGCATCCGCTCCAGCTGGCCGACGGCGATGTTGTCCTCAACCCAGTCGGTGTGGGAATAGAAGTCCTGCAAGGCGTGGGCCAGGCCGCCGAACGCGGCGCGGGCCGACGGGCCATCCACGAGGTCGCTGCCACCGGGGCCGGTGGGGAGCGCGCCGCTCAACACGATCGGTATGAAGAAGTTCCACGCCTGCTGCGTACGGGCACAGATGTCGGCCGGATTCCTCGCGTCGTCGATATGCCGGAACTCATCGCTGAAGAACGCGTCGCTACCCACTACGCCGGCGCCCGGTGGGGGACCGACGAATATCTGGAGCATGGCGGTGTTGTCGACCCCGACGGGCGTCAGCGCATCGCGAGTGATGCGCTCGTGGTTGAAGATGTAGAACGCCTGGGCCTTGGGGGCGAGCACTCCGCAGAGTGCGGCAACAGCCGTCACCACCACGACAGCGACTGACAGGCCCAATCGGGGTCGGCGGGACACGAACATGAGAACCCCCTTCAACCACGCGTTTCCCCTTACGCGCTGGATCGTCGAATTGTCGCAGCGTCGGCGGGACAGCATCCGGGAATCATCAAATTCAGCAAATTTAACGGCCGGCGCGATTAAGCACAGCGTGGGGGTATGCCGCGGCGCCGTTGCAGTATCAAGGGGTAGCCAAGCTAGGTACCGACTCTGACCTCACAGCCACGCCCCGTCGAGCGGCAAATGCGTGGAGGCATCAATAGCAAACACGGCACCGGCCGGGCACCGATGGTGAAGACTGTGAATCTGCTGGTTCACCGCAGTTCGCAGGAGGCGTAGTGGAGGCAACGCCGTTCGGCCGATACCAATTGACCGAGTTGTTGGGCCGCGGCGGTATGGGCGAGGTCTGGAAGGCCTTCGACACCGCGACCCAGCGGGTGGTCGCAGTAAAGGTGTTGCCCGCGCAGCTGGCCGCCGACCCGGTATTCGAGCAGCGATTCCGGCACGAGGCCTTTGCCGCCGCGGGACTGAACAACCCCCACGTCGTCCCCATCCACAACTTCGGTGAGATCGACGGCCGGCTCTATGTGGACATGCGCCTGATCGAGGGCCAAGATCTCGAGCACGTCCTCGCCGACGGTCCGCTCGATCCGGGCCGGGCGGTGAAGATTGTCGAGCAGATCGCCTCGGCGCTCAACGCTGCGCATCGAATCGGGCTCGTGCATCGCGACGTCAAGCCCTCCAACATTCTGGTCGCCGAGGATGATTTCTCTTATCTGATCGATTTCGGGATCGCCCGCGCAGCGGGCGAGACAAAGATGACCGCGACGGGCAACGTGGTCGGCACGTGGCCGTATATGGCTCCCGAGCGGTTTACCACCGGTCAAACCGATTCCCGCTCGGACATTTATGCGCTGACGTGCGTGCTGTATGAGTCGCTGACGTCCAGTCGGCCTTTCCCCGGCGACAGCGTCGAGCAGCAGATCGCCGGCCATCTCACGACTCCCCCACCGCGACCATCGATTTCGCGGCCGGACGTATCGCCCGGACTGGATGCGGTGATCGCCGCAGGCATGGCCAAGGATCCCGACGAGCGCTACAGCACGACCATCGAATTGGCCAAAGCGGCCCGCTCGGCCATCGCCACTGCCGCCCCCACGCAACCGTCACTGCCCGACCCGATGCACACGATCGCCGCAGCCGCACCGTCGGCGCCGACGCAGGCCCGTGCAGCCGAGCAGGTTGAGGTAACCCAGCCGCCCACCCAGGCCGGGACGCCAGACCACGTCGAAAAGTCTTGGGCTCCAACGCAAGCGCGGCCGCCCGAGCAGGTCGAGCAGGCTTGGGCATCCACGCAGGCCCGTCCCGCTGAGTCCGATCACGGCGCACCGGACCAACCGCCGGATACCGAGGCGCAGCCATGGCCGTGGTGGCGCCGCACGGCCGTGGTGATTCCCATCGCCACCATCCTGATGGTCGGCGCTCTCGCCACAATCCTGGTCGTCATCAGCGGCAACGAATCCGCCCCACGCGCGACTGGGCCTCTCGACGGCCGATTCGCCGTCGAATTCGCCGCGCCGACAGAGCCCAGCGGCCAGCCGTACCCGAACGCGTCGGGAGGAAGCGAGACGTGGGTGATCGAATCGGCCTGCCGCGCAAGTGAATGTGTGGCAACCGCATCGAAGGTCGACGGAAGTCAAACAACAGCAACGACATTGGTACTCGACGAGATCGACGGCCGGTGGGTGGCGGTCAGCGCATCGCCGGGAACATGCCAGAACGCCCCAACAGAGTACTGGGAGACGATGTCGTTGCAGTCCCAACCCGACGGAACGCTGAAGGGCGAGTTCGTTGTTCGATCGACGACGGAATGCAACCGCAATCAACAGGTGACCTTCACTCGCACAGGAGATGTCGAACAAGGAGAATCGGTTCTCGACCCGCAAGGCCAGCCGCCTCGGGTGACGTCGCCGGCGCAGGGGCTGCACGGCCGGTATCAGGAGACCGACACGTATGTCGACGGCGGTCGCAGCGCCGATGTGAACTTCGATATACAGACGTACTGTCTTCGCACTGGCGAGCGCTGCCTGAGCTACTGGCTGAACCCCGACGACGCCAAGATTCTGCTGTTTTCGCAGAACCAGTGGGTTTTGGCCAACACGTCATCCGACTCCACATGCAAAAACGGCGGCCCTGCCCATCGCGAGATCAGCTTGCAGTATCCGCTGCCACAGCCGGCGCAGGATCCCATCACTCTGCTTACCGGACGGGGCCATTACACGCTGACCGGCGGGTGTCCGTTCAGCAGCGACTTCGACTCTCGGGTCGCGCGCACGGGGAACTAAACCAACCCGGCGGCGAAAGTCGCGGCCTGGTCGGTCATTCCCGGCACGTATTGGTGGTGCGCGGCCCGGTTGTCCAGGTCGCCCTCGCCGCATATCGGATCGGTGGCGTTGCACAGGTCGATGGTCTTGGCGCCGAACACCGGACTCAGTGCGTTCAGCGGGCCGAGGATCTTGCCGAGCGGGTTGCCGAACACGGCGACGGCGGCCACGTGGTCGGCGGCATCGGCGGGCAGCGGCGCCGCGACGGCGGCGAGGTCGAGGCCGGGTACGGCATCCAGACCCGGTATAGCACCGAGGCCCGGTATGGCACCGAGGCCGGGAGCGACGCCCCCCATCAAGTCGATGACGGCAGCGCCTTGCGAGAAGCCGCCGAGGACCAACCTGGTGGCCGGGCAGTTGGCGACCATGTACTGGACGTGGTTGTTGGCGTCGGCAGCGCCTTCGGCGGCCCGCAGAAAGTTCATGGTGGCGGCATAGTTGACCGCGTACACCCCGACCGATCTGCCGCCCACCTTCGCGCGCAGGGAGTCGATGAAGGCCTGGCCAACCAGCCCAACGCCGGGCGGGTCGCCGGTACCGCGGGCAAACACCACCTCGATGTCGGGGCACGGTTGGGCCGCGGCGGGTGGGCTGGCTAGGGGCGCGATCATCACGGCGCCGGCCGCGATGGTGGCGGCGCAAAGCCGAAGCGCGATGCGACGTGGGCGTGCCACGCCAGTGGTCACCCGACGATGGTAGGCAGCCGCCGTCGCGCCGGGGGCTCACTTCACCGGATTGCCGTCGTCGTCCCAGTTAGCGGCGACCTTCTTGCTGGGCTGCACGCGCGGTGGCTCACCCGGCATCTTCGGGTAGCTCGGCGGATACGGCAGATCCCCGAGTCCGCGCTCTTCGTCGGCCTTGACCATCTCGAGCAGCGGTTCAAGCGACTGCGGGTTCGAGTCGATGTCAGCCCACGGATCAGGCCGCCCCGCAACGAAATCCGGCACCGTGGCGATGGTGTAGTCGTCAGGGTCGGCGTCGCGCAGCTCGTCCCACGTCAGCGGCGTAGATACCGTCGCGATCGCCGTCTTGCGCGCCGAGTACGCCGACGCGAACGTGCGGTCACGCGCATTCTGGTTGTAGTCGATGAAGAGCCGCTCGCCCCGTTCTTCTTTCCACCACGACGTCGTCACCGCGTCCGGAGCACGCCGCTCGACCTCGCGAGCCAACGCGATTCCGGCCCGGCGCACCACGATGAAGTCCCAGTCGGTCTTGATCCGCACGAACACATGCACACCGCGGCCACCGGACGTCTTCGGGTAGCCGACCAGCCCGAGCTCGTCGAGCAGCGGTTTGAGCACGTCCACAGCGACCGACCTGGCTTCCTTGAAGCCGGTGCCCGGCTGCGGGTCGAGGTCCACACGCAGCTCGTCGGGATGTTCGGTGTCAGGGCAACGCACCTGCCACGGATGCAACGTGATCGTGCCCATCTGCGCCGCCCACGCGATCGCAGAAGGATGCGTGACCTTGAGGGCATCCGCCGTGCGGCCCGACGGAAATGTCACCTCGCAGGTCTGCAGATAGTCGGGATGCTTCTGCGGAACCCGCTTCTGATAGATCTCCTCGCCGTCGATGCCGTCGGGGAACCGCTGCAGGTGCGTGGGCCGGTCGCGCAGCGCAGACAGCATCGGGCCACTCGCGACCGCGAGGTAGTACTCGAACAACTTGCGCTTGGTGCCTTCGGATCCCAGCTTCGGGAAGTACACCTTGTCCGGGCTCGTCAGCCGAACCTTGACCCCGTCGACATCGAGTTCTTCTGCAGGCGTTGGCATTTCAAGACTCCAATACGTCGTACAGGTCGTAGTTCAACGGCACGTCCAGCTGGTCGAAGGTGCAGCTGTCCGGATCCCGGTCCGGCCGCCATCGCACGAACTTCACCGCGTGACGGAACCGCCTGCCGTGCACGGTGTTTCCCTCCATCTGGTCGTAATGCACTTCGCACACCTTCTCGGGCTGCACCGGTATCCAGCGCTTGTCGGCCGCCGAGTTCCACCGGCTGGGCTCGCCGTCGACGAGGTCATCGCCGGTGCGCAGTGGCTCCAGATCGGCCAGCAGCTTGAGCCGGTCCTTGGCGGTGAACGACGCGGCGCCGCCGACCATCTGCAGTTCACCGTCGTCGCGGTACAGGCCGAGCAGGATCGACCCGACGCCCTCGCCGCTCTTATGGATGCGGTAGCCGATGGCCACACAGTCGGCGTCGCGGGCGTGTTTGACCTTGACCATCTCCCGCTTGCCAGGCAGGTACGGCCCGTCGAGCCGCTTGGCGATCACGCCGTCGAGACCGGCCCCCTCAAAGGTGTCCAGCCACTGCGCGCCCAGCTCGGGATCCTCGGTGGTGCCGGTGACGTGGCACCACTGTTTGTGGTTGATCGCTTCGGCCAGCGCTTGACGACGGACGCGGAACGGCTCCTTGAGCAGCGACGCGTCGCCGGTGGCCAGCGCATCAAAGCCGATGAAGTGTGCGGGCGTCTGCTCGGCGAGCATTTTCACCCGGCTGGCGGCGGGATGGACGCGCTGCGACAGCGACTCCCAATCCAGCCGGATCCGGCCGCCGATCTCGCGTGGCACCACGATCTCGCCATCAAGGACACAGCGCACGCTCGTTTCATCGCGCAGCGAGTCCAGCAGCTCGGGAAAGTAGCGGCCCAACTCCTTGCCGTTGCGCGACTGCAGCACCACATCGTCGCCGTCGCGGAACACCAGCGCACGGAAGCCGTCCCACTTCGGCTCGTAGGACCACACTCCCGCGTCGGCAGGAACTTTCGTCTGGGCTTTGGCGAGCATCGGCTCTAGCGGCGGCAGCACGGGGAGGTCCACGGTTTCCATACTCACGTAGACCGCCGAGCCGGGGCAATGTCATCGGTGTGATCGGGCCGGCCCAGTGCGTATAGGCCTTCGGGGCCAGGGAGCGAGCATCGGCACCTTCTGCCGGTATGCGGCATAGTGGGCGCCCAGCGTCGCCATCAAGTCGCGCTCCTCTAGCTGCAGCGCGACCAGAATGTAGCCGGTCGTGGCCGATGCAAACAGCAGGCGCCCGGCCGTCATCGTCGGCGCAGCCCAGAACGCGATGAGGAACCCCAGCATCAGTGGGTGGCGCACCACTCTGTACAACATCGTCACTCGGAATCCGGTGTCGGCTTGGGGCTGTGCGCGCCAAGTGGCGACGACCTGACGTAGCCCGAACAGCTCGAAATGGTTGATCATGAACGTCGCGGCGAGCACGATCACCCAGCCGAGCCAAAACAGCGCCCACACGGCCGACCGCGCAGGTGAGTACGTCACATCCCAGACGACGGTCGGGATCGCGCGCCACTGCCAGAACAGCAGGGCAAGAACAAGACTCGCTAGCAAGACATAGGTGCTGCGCTCGACTGGCTGCGGTATGTAACGTGTCCACCACCGCTTGAACGCCGGGCGCGCCATCACACTGTGCTGGACGGCGAACAGCGTCAGAAGCGATAGGTTCACGGCCAGCGCCTGGCCGAGCGACGCGTCAACAGCGTTGTCGACACTTCGCGGCACGACCACATCGCCGACGAATCCGATCGCGTAGAGG
>NZ_DASSCY010000142.1:0-24457 GCF_035697385.1 Mycobacterium sp.
CCCTTTGCGCCCGGCGTTCTCCCAGCTGGACATGTTGCCCGCCGCGTACCACAGCGGGGGGTGACCCTTGCCGTAGGGTTTGGGAACGATCTTGCGCGGCGGCAGCGACCAGTACTCGGAGCTGTAACCCTGGTAGGTCTCCTGCATCCACATCTTCGGGATCTCTGAGATCACATCTTCCCAGACGTCCTTCGTGTGGTTGAGCTCGGTGCCCTCGGGAAAGAAGCCCAGAATCTCGTGGCTGCCTGCGCCGCGGCCTGACCCGAATTCGAAACGCCCGCAAGAGATGTGGTCCAGATATGCACACGCTTCGGCGACGGTGGCGGGGTGCCGAATCTGCGGAAGGGGATTCATGATGCCCGACAGCAAGTGGATGCGCTTGGTCGCATGGGCGAGGTAACCGAGTACCGGGGCGTTGCCTGAGATGTGCGAGTACTCGTCGAGGAAATGGTGCTCGGGTACGACCACATACTTAAACCCCGCCTCTTCGGCGGCGATCATGTACTCCAGATCGGTCATGATGACCTTGTGCTCGGCATCTGGATCGTCGCGCACGGCTTCAGGGACCGTGTTGAAGAAGCTCACCATGAATTCCATTGAGATCCCTTCTCGACGCGCTCGCCCCTGGCATACGCAGATTCAACGGCTACAACACGGTGCTCGTTGGATCCGTGCCTACCGCGACCTGCACAGAGGCTCCCGTGCTTACGCTTGTGTCTAATTTTCTACCGTGTCGTGACTAACATTGTCAAGAGCGCGGCGCGCCACCTCACATGTCATCTACGGCGGGCGCTCGGGATGTGCGAGGAAGCTCTGAGCCGGCGCCGATGTCTCCGCGACGCTGGGCTGGGCGTATCGGAGCTATCCGAGAGTGCCCTGGGCGATGACCGTGGCGCCACGATGTTTCGAAGCCCAAACATGCTTTGGTCCCAACGATTCCAGCGTCCGACGTGATCGCCAGCATCGATCCTGCCGTGCCGGCCTTCTGCGCTCTTCACGTGATCGCGGTCGCTGCCTCTTTCGGCGTTCGGGGTCTGGCTGCGTGTCGTCGGGCCGAGGACGGCCAGCACGCCCTTTCTTGTCCGCCAACCCACTTCGTGGGCTGCGAATCACCCTGCCGGCCAACACTGCGGGACCGCGTCGGCGCGACTCTAGGCCTGCTCGCTGAGCCCGTAGGCTACCGCCGCGTCGAAACTTAGTGCGCTGCCCTGCTGTCGGGCCGCGTCGTATGTCTTCGAATCAAGAGTCTCGCGGGTGCGACGTTCACATTCGTCATGGAAGACGACCATGTTCGGCAGCACCGCGGGAGCGAATGCCCCGACAGCACGAGCCAACTGCTCGGCGGCGGCCATCAACACGACGGCCCGCCGAGCGTTCTGATTTTCGCCCGCGATCCAAGCCAGTCCCTCCAGGTTGGCTGCGGCCATGCGCGGATCCCCCACCCGGCGTGTCACCTGCAGGGCCTCTTTCAACAGCTGCTCGGCGCGGTCAGTTTTCCCGTGCCGCCACCAACCGATCCCAATGTTCCACAACGAATATTCGAGGTGCACCCACTCGCCGTGGGATTTGGTGACGGCTAGCGCCTTCTCCTGCCAGATGAGTGCGCGGACGATCTCACCCTGAAACTCCAGTCCCCATCCCAGCAACGCCATGGCCACAACCCGCAGAGACGGGTCGTCGACGATGTCGAGCGCATCCTCCAATCGGGCACACGCGCGGTCGAATTCGCCACCGACCAACGCCGTGAAGCCGTCGGCGATGCTCATCATGCCGCGCGCCTCGGGGTGGGCGATCTGCTCGACCAGGGCGTGTCCCTCGGTTACCCGGGCCGCAGCGGCGGGCAGGTCGGCCTGCAGCCCCGCGATCATCACGGAGCCGTAGAGCGCTCTGATCCGCTCCACGGTCGGCTCGCGCGGCGCCGCGGCCAGGGCGCGGTCAAGCCAGTCGGCTGTCTCGCTGAGAGCTCCGCGGGCGATCCCGAAAGGATGGAGCGCCCCGACGATGGCGAGCGCGGTCTCGGGCGAATCGGTCACGCTGAACCGCAGCGCCTCCCGTAGGTTGGCCGTCTCCCGCCCAATCCTCTCAAGCCAATAGATCTGTCGGGGACCGAACCAGTCGGCCGCGGCGTCGCGTGCCAACCGGCGGTACCAGTCCACGTACCGACGGCGCCAATCTGGGTATCGATCGGTCTGCCGGATCTGCTCCCTGCCGTACTCCCGCAGCGTTTCGAGTAACCGGAAGCGCACCACGCCGTTGGATTCAGTTCGGATCAGTATCGACTTGTCCACTAGTGACAACAGGAGATTGAACACCTGCGCAGGGACTAGATCTTCGCCGCAAATGTATTCTGCCGCTTCGAGTTCGAAGTCTCCAGCGAAGAGCGACAGCCCGCCCCACAGGTCCTGTTCCGCGGGAGTGCAGAGGTCGTAGCTCCACCCGACGCTGCAGCTCAGCGTCTGCTGCCGCGCCGGCGCCCCGCGACTGCCGCGGGTCAACAGCGCATATCGGTCAGCGAGACGCTCGAGGAGCTGCTCCGCAGACATCACTCGCAGCCCCGCCGCGGCCAGTTCGATGGCCAACGGCAACCCGTCCAGCTTTGAACAGATCCGGGCCACAGTCGCCCTGTTGTCGTCGGTGAGTTCGAAGTTGGGCGCAGCTTCTGCGGCGCGCTCGGCGAATAGCGCCAAGGCGTCGAACCTCGGCCGCCCGCGCAGCGTGGGCTCCGGGTCGGGAGCGGGACAAGCAAGGGGAAACAGCGGTAGGACCGATTCCCCGGCGATGCCGAGCCGTTCCCGGCTGGTAGTCAGGATCCGCAGCTCGGGGCAGGTCCGCAGCAGCTTTTCGGCCAGCTTGGCCGCCGAGTCGACGACATGCTCGCAGTTGTCGAGAATCAGCAGCATATTGCGTGAGCACAGGAGGTCGATCAACACGTCGTCCAACGGCTTGGCCGATTCGTCTCGCACGCCGAGGCTTGACGCGACCACGTTGTCCAACAGGGACGCGTCGCGGAGCTCGCCGAGCTCGACCAGCCACACTCCGTCGGCGTAGTCGGCTAGCGCATTCGTCGCTGCCCGCAGCGCCAGCCGAGTCTTGCCGACCCCTCCAACCCCGGTCAACGTGACGAGCCGAGACGTCGACAGGAGGCTCTTCACCTGCGTGAGCTCGGTGCGACGATCAACAAAACTGTTCAACTCGAGCGGGAGGTTCCCGTGAGCGCGCCGCGCCGCGGCGCGCATTGCCGCCCGATCGGACTGTTGTGCGGCGCACAGAGCCATTTCGTCGACCGCGGAGTCACGGCGCGCGTGAATCTGCCGCAGTTCGTCGCCCAAAGCCGCCGCCGATGGCCGGTCGACTGGATTGCGCGCCATTGCCCTCTCGACGACAGCCGAGACGTCCTCGGGGATACCGCTGTCGCGCAAATCCGGTACCGGTTCGCTGGCTATCCGGAGAAACTGGGCCACCATCTGCTCGCCACTGCGGCGTTCGTAAGCAGCGTGTCCGGTCAGCGCGGCGAAAAGGGTAGCACCAAGACCGTACACATCGGAGGCACGGCTAGGCGGATCACCACTGAGGATCTCAGGCGCGGTGAAGGCCGGTGAACCGGTGAACGTGCCAGTGGCCGTTTCGAATCCGCCTGTGATGTGGGCGATTCCGAAGTCGCTCAATATCGGTTCGCCATAGTCGGTCAACAGGATGTTGGCGGGCTTGACGTCGCGGTGCACGATCCCGACCCGGTGAATTGTCTCGAGCGCGCCCGCCAACTTCATGCCGACCCGAACGACGTCGTTCGCCGGAAGTAGACCGAGCCGACGAATTCGCGCCTCCAGCGAACCCTGCCGGTGATACGGCATCACCAGATACAGGTAACCGCTTTCGGTTTCGCCCACCTGCAACACGCCGACGATATTCGGGTGTCCGGTGAGCCGGCCCATCGCACGCTGCTCACGCAGGAACCGTTCACGGTTGGTGTCCCGTTCGGCGGTCAGAATCTTGATCGCGACTGTGCGGTCAAGTCCGATCTGGGTGCAGCGAAAGACAATGCCGAAGCCGCCGCGGCCGATCTCGACGGCGTCGTCGAAGCCCTCAGCGCGCAGCTCCGTGACGGCGGCGGAACCGACGTCGCGTTGCGTCCTGAACGGATCGCTGTCCATCACTCTGGCGTTCGAGCTGAGGCCTGGGCGAACTTCGGGGAAGGTTGCGAGGTCGGGTCGTGCTTACTTCGACTGACACATCGGCTGACACGATCCCCGGTGAAGTCCTGAGGCTTGGCCTAGACCGGCGGATAGGCGGGTGGCGGGTACACGCCCCGCAGGATCCAGGCGAACCAGTTGATGCCGTACTCCAGCTCGTCGCTGGCGTCATAGTCGGGATTGGGATCCACTGTGATCACGCTCCAATCGGTAGACGGCTGAACGCAGAAGCGCGACGCTGCCGCTTCCTTGTTCATCGCAGGCCGTCCGCGACGAACCCTGTGCCTTGGGGCCATCCAGCCGCCCCGCGATGCACGGGAGTTTACGCTACAGACAACTATCTGACAATAGCGTTAGCGCGGGTACACATTGTTTGAGTGAAGCCGCTTCACGGTCAGAGCGAGGCTGCCATGTCGACAGCGGGGAGCATCCCAACATGGCAGCCATCGGCGAAGTTTACGTAGCTGACGACTATTTGACAATAGAGTTTAGGCGGGCCTACCGTGATTGCGCTGAAGATCGCCCTGATGGCATCGCCCCGAACCGCACCTGGGGAGCAGCAGCACCCGAAAATGCAACGGGGATTGCAGCATCTATGTCGAGACGCAAGGAGAACGACTGATGACGGTTGCTCGCCACTACATCGTTTACGCCGCAGAGGGCAGGACCGACGAATTGGACACGGCGTTGCGCAACCTTGCTGATGCAGTGCGGGCCGTCGCCGGGTGCCACGGGGTTGATGTGATGCGTGACCTCGAGGATGAACGACGCTACGTATTCATCGAGAAGTGGGAGTCGGTCGAGGTGTACAAGGCCTCCTTGGCAAAGTTGCCGAACGAGGTAGTGGCCCCCATGATGGCGGCTCTGGACGGCCCGCCGCAGGCGGCATATCTAGACCTCGTGGCGGCATTGTGAGCGCGGGCGCACCAGCTGCGCGGCGGCAATAACGTCACACGGCGACGGTGGCTCGCTCGAGCCGGCGCACCAATGACGGTGCCTTATCGCCCCGCGCGAGTGCTGAGTCCAGAGGGTGGCCGACCATGTCTTGCAGCGTCAGCCGCGCGGCGGCGAGGGCGTCGGGATCGATGCCAGTGTTGATGCCTTCGCGGTGCAGGAAGTGGACGAGGTCATCGGCGCCGATGTTGCCGGACGCGCCGGGGGCGAACGGGCAGCCGCCCAAGCCTCCCAGGGCCGCGTCGAATCGGCGAATCCCCAACGCCAATCCCTCCCAGACACTGGCCGAGGCCATTCCGTAGGTGTTGTGCAGATGAAGGCCCAACGGAAGATCGGGGAATGCTGCACGCACCGCACTGACGGTTCGCCGGATGTCGCCCGGGGTGGCGGCACCGATGGTGTCGGCTAGGTGCAGCACTTCGATGCCGGTGCGCTGCAGCCGATCTGCGGTGTAGATGACCCGCGAAATCGGTGTATCGCCGTCGAATGGGCACACGAATGCGGTCGCGATGGTGGCTTCGGTGCGCACACCGCGCTCGCCAAGCCATTCGGCGGCCTCTTCCACTCGTGTCAGCGCGGCCTCGGTGGGCACACCGGCGTTGGCGCGGCTATGCCCGTCGCTGGCGGACACCACGAACCGCACATGTTGGTTGCCACTAGCGACGGCACGCTGTGCGCCTTTGAGATTGAACACCAGCGCGTGCAGGGCCGCGCCGCAGTCACCCAGCTGGCGCATGACGTCGTCGGAGTCTGCCATGGTCGGCACCTTCACGGGATTGACGAAAGCTCCGACCTCCAGCTGGCTGAACCCCGCCGCGACCAGCTGTCGCGCCAGCGCGACCTTGTCAGCGGTCGGCACGATCACCGGCTCGATCTGCAGTCCGTCGCGCAGTGACACCTCTGTGATGATGACGGTATCGGACATGGTTTAGAGAACCCCTTTCTGGCGCAACAGCTTCTGTGCGTCGTGATCGATCCCGAGTTCGAGTAGAACCTCTTCGGTGTGCTGACCCAATTCGGGTCCCAGCCAACGCGTCTGGCCGGGGTTGTTCTGCATCACGGGAACCACGCCGGGGAACGCAACCGCTGCCGGAGCGGCGGCGCCGACGTCAGCCTTGTGCACCTGGAGCATGTTGCGGTCGGCGAAATGGGGATCGGCCAGGATGTCGGCGGCCTCATAGATGGCGCCGGAGGGCACAGCGGCCGATTCCAGCAGGTGCAGGACTTCGTCCGAGTCCAGCGAGGCGGTCCAGCTACCGATTGCAGACTCCAGTTCGTCGTTGCGCGCCACGCGGCCGGCGTTGTCAGCCAACGCCGGGTCGTCGGCCAGATCTGGGCGACCGATGGCGATCATCAAACGTTGAAAGATCGCGTCGCCGTTGCCGCTGATCACTACATACTTACCGTCTGCGCAGCGGAATGTGTTCGACGGCGAGATGCCTGGCAGTCCCGCCCCCTCTGGTTTGCGGTTGACGCCAAATGCATCGTGGTCGGGGATGAGCGACTCCATCAACGAGAACACCGCTTCGTAGAGCGCGACGTCGACCACTTCGCCGCCCGGGCGCTTGGTTCGATTCAGAAGGCCCATCAACGCGCCGATGACGGCATAGAGTCCGGCCACGGTGTCAGCGAGGCTGATGCCGACCCGGACAGGGGGGCGATCGGGGTAGCCGACGACGTGGCGTAGCCCCCCGATGGCTTCCGCCACTCCACCGAAGCCTGGCCGGTCCCGGTAGGGCCCGGTTTGGCCGTATCCGGATATCCGCACCAACACCGCATCCGGGTTGACCCGTGTGATCTCGGCGGGGCCGAGTCCCCACTTCTCGAGTGTGCCGGGCCGGAAATTCTCGAGAATCACATCCGATCGCTCGATCAACGACAACGCGATCGCCCGACCCTCAGGCGCTTTCACATCGAGGGTGATACTGCGTTTGTTGCGGCCGAGGGTGCGAAACAGCAACGACGTCGACCCGCCGTGCAACCGCCAGCGGCGAAGCTCGTCGCCGCCGCCGGGCCGTTCCACCTTGATGACATCGGCACCAAAATCGGCCAGGAGACGACCGGCGGTAGGGGCGGCGATGAAGTTGCCCAGTTCGAGGACCCGCACCCCGGCCAAGGGCCCGGTCGTTGCTTCGTTCACGCGCGCTCCTGTTCGATTTGTGTCGTGGCCGGCCAGGCGATCAGGTCCGGTGCTGCCCACGCGACGCTCTCGGCGCCGTCTCGTGCGGATGGATGGTGGTTGTCGCGTCTCCCGACCAGATGATCGGATCACCTCGGAGGAAAGCACCCGGCGCAGCATGTCGGTGGTCACGTGTGCGGGAAGAGCAACGCATCGGCACTAGTCCTCCACCCCCGGTCCATCCGCAGAGTGCATCGTCGGCGCCTGCCCTGACGTTGCACTGACTCGGGGCGATCGATGGCCGACCGCAGGTTGGTCACGCCGCGCCCGCAGAGCCCGCATGCCGCCCCGGGCCGACGCGCGGCACCACTCAAGCAAATGTAGAGGTCATCTACGTATGAGTCAATAGTTTGACGTCTGCGGAGCTCGTGAGCATACTCACAAGAATGCTGACTCCATTTCTTGCCGAGCCACCGGCCTAACGATGCAGCTAAGCCACGCGTCGCTGCGGGAGGCATACGGTCACTTCCCATCTGGCGTGATTGCCGTCGCCGCCGAGATTGACGGAATCCCGGTCGGTTTGGCTGCGAGTACCTTCGTCCCAGTCTCGCTGGATCCGCCCCTTGTGTCGTTCTGCGTGCAGAACACCTCGGCAACGTGGCCGAAGCTGAGCAACAGCCCTAGGTTGGGCATCAGCCTGCTCGGTGAAGCACATGACCAGGCCGCACGCAGTTTGGCGGCCAAGACCGGTGACCGGTTCGCAGGCCTGCAGACCGTGTCAACGCCCGGAGGCGCGGTGTTTATCGACGGCACTTGTGTCTGGCTGGAGGGCGACATCGATCAGCTTGTCCATGCAGGGGACCACACCATCGTGGTGCTGCACGTGACCGAACTGACCGTGCACCCGGACGTGTCGCCGATTGTGTTCCATCGCAGCGCGTTTCGCGCCTTGTCGTAATTTCTGCAATCGGTGCGGCGTTCAGCCGCCCGCGTGCGGCCGAGGATGTTGCCCATCGAGCCCCGGCGGTGAATCCTCGCCGCTTGCGCTGAACCGTAGGCAGGCGCGCAGCCGATGAGCGCCTAATCCCGTCTGCGGTTGTTGGCGGCGGTGCGGTGTCCGAAGACGGTGTGCAGGTGGTGAACCTGAGCGGGGACTTCCGCGGGGAGGCATCGTGCATGGATTGACCACGGGTGCGCCTCGTCGAGGCAGAGGTACGGCTCTGAACGCTCAACGCCAAAGGGGCAGAGGGTGCCCAACGCGCGTGGGCCTCGGCGCACCTTCACGCGCGGGAACACGCCAGCTTACGTCGGCGACAAACTATTGACATACACGTTGACAATCTCGTACGTTACGAATCTCACACAGATTCGTGCCTTTGCCACCACGACAGCCGTGGATTCAACAGACAAGGAAGCAGATGAAGTATGTGATTGGCGTCGATGTCGGCGGGACTTTCACTGACGCAGTCGCCGCAGCGCAGGACGGCACAGTGATCGGCGCCAAGGCTGCCTCTACGCCGGCCGACTACGCGGTCGGCGTTATGAACGCGGTTGAGGACCTCGCGGATCAGGTGGGGTTGACCTGCGAAGAACTCCTGGCGTCCACCGACTACATCGCACACGGCACCACCTCGAGCATCAACGCGTTGATCACCGGCAACGTCGAGCCTGTCGGCCTTATCGCTACCAAAGGCCACGGCGACTCATTGCTGATCATGAACGTCGAGGGCCGCTACCTCGGATTGTCGGCACACGACGCCCAAGATGTTCTGGGCACCGCCAAGCCGGGTTCGCTGATACCGAAGTCGTCCATCGCCGAGGTGACCGAACGTATAGACCAGAGCGGCGCGGTCGTGGTGGCGCTCGACGAAAACGAGGTGCGTTCTGCGGTCACGCGCTTGTTGGATAAAGGCGTGCGGGCGATCGCGGTGGCTCTGCTGTGGTCTTTTCAGAATCCTGCTCACGAACGACGCGTCCGCGAGATCATCGCGGAGGTTGCTCCCGACGTCTTCGTCGCTCTGTCGTCCGAAGTCTCGCCTCGGATCCGGGAGTTCGCGCGCACCGCAACGACAGTGATGAGCACCCAGCTCGGTCCGCCGCTGCGCCGCTACCTGGAGCCGCTCAGCGCGAACCTGCGCAATCTCGGCATGACCGGGCCGCTGTTGGTCATGCAGAGTTCCGGGGGAACCATCACGTCGGAGGAAGCTCCGGCTACCGCGATCTCGACCGTGGGTTCAGTGCTCAGCGGCGGAGTCGTCGGAGCCTCGCGCTTGGCGGAACAGCTCGGCCACAAGAACGTGGTCACCGCCGATATCGGCGGCACCACCTTCCTGGTGGGAATGGTGGTCGACGGTCAGCCGGTCCGCGCGTCCACGACCGTGATCAATCAGCATCCGATCAACGTGCCGACGATCAAGGTGGATGCCATCGGATCCGGTGGCGGGGCGATCGCCTGGCTGGACCCGGGCGGCAACTTGCGCGTTGGGCCACGCAGCGCCGCCGCGGCGCCCGGTCCTGCTGCGTACGACGCGGGGGGCGTCGAGCCCACCGTCACCGATGCCGATCTGGTGTTGGGAATCATCAACCCGGACAACTTCCTTGGTGGGCGTCGCAAGCTGCGACGAGACCTTTCCGAAACGGCGTTGTCGGAGAAGATCGGCAAGCCGTTGGGGTTGACCGCCGAAGAAGCAGCCGCCGCAGTGTTCGAGGTGCAGAATGCGCAGACCGCCGACCTGATCCGCAAGGTTGTCGTGGAGTCCGGCAACGATCCACGCGGCTTCGTCGTCTACGCCTTCGGCGGCGCCGGTCCCATTCACGCGTCGGCATTCTCAACAGAGCTCGGAGTGCCCGAGCTGGTCGTCCCGCTCGGCGCGGCAGCATCGGGCTTCTCCGCCTACGGGCTGGCCGCATCCGACGTCATGGTCAGCGCCGAGTTGTCCGACCCGGCGCCCTTCCCGGTCGATCCCGCACGGATCCGCGCCAACTACGCCCGCCTCGAAGAACAGGTCCACAGCGCGTTGGCCCGACAAGGAATCAAGTTCTCCTCCATCGAACTGGTCCGCGAGTTCGATGCCCGCTACACGGCGCAGATGTTCGAAGTGACCACCACGGCGCCGGATGGCGAAATCGACGACGAGGCAGCGGTCGTCGCGATGGCTGAGGCGTTCGAGCGTCGCTATGCAGAGCTGTTCGGTGAGGGATCCGGATTCTCCGCCGCAGGGTTTCAATTCATCAGCTACCGGATCCGCGGCATCGGCCGGCTGCCGTACCGCCCAACACTGCCCGAGCGACCGGCCAGCGGGAGCTCGGATGCCAGCGAGGCGATCTCAGGCCATCGGCCTGTATTACTCGACATCGCACGGGGATTCGCCGAAACGACCATCTACGACTACTCGTTGCTACGCGCAGGCCACGTGCTTCCAGGCCCAGCGGTGATCGAGGTGCCCACGACGACTGTCGCCATTCCCGCCGGCGTCGACGCACGCATCGACGAACTCGGCAACGTCCGCATGTTGCTTAGCTGAAAGGAAACCGGCCATGGAACAGCAACCAGTCATGCCCGTACCCGGCTCTGAGGTTTTCAGCAGCAGGCTGATCCCTTTCGACGAGCTCAAAGCAAATATTTCACCCACGCTCAAACTGCACGAGGTCACCGATGCAGATATCGACAGCATCGACCCGCTGACCTACGAGGTGGTCCGTCACCGAATCTGGTCGATCACCGACGAGATGGGCGAAACGCTCAAACGCATGTCCGGATCAATCTCCGTTACCGAGGCCAACGACTTCGACTTCGCCGTGTGTGACGAGCTCGGCCAAGCCGCTCAGGTCGGGCTCTACAACACCATGCTCGTCGCGTCGATGGATCTCGCCGTCTACTGGACCCTGCAGCACCGCAGCGGCAACCCCGGAATCGAACCCGGCGATATGTTCCTCACCAACGATCCTTGGGTCGGCGGCGGGCTGCATCAGAACGACACCGCAATCATGGCTCCGCTGTTCCACGACGGAAAGCTCTTCGGGTGGACCAGCGCGGTGTGTCATATGGCCGACGTCGGCGGTGCCAAGCCCGGATCCTCTGACCTCGCTGCCAGCGACGCGTTCAGCGAAGGTGCACCGACTCCACCGATCAAGATCGTCCGCGGAGGGGTCCTCCAGGATGACGTGGTCGACGCCTTCATCCGCCGCTCCCGCATGCCTCTGTTGGTCAATCTGGACGTGCGTGCGGAGATCGGCGCCAACCAGGCAGGCCACGCACGCTTGCACCGGCTCATCGATCGGTACGGACCGACCGTCGTCAAGGCCGTGATGAAGCGGATGATGAATGACTCGGAGCAGCGGCTCCGGACCCGCCTGCGCGACATCCCCGACGGTTCCTGGAAGTCGGTCGGTTACCTCGAGCAGTCGGCGGTCGGGGATCGCGGCATGCACAAGATCGCGCTCGAGATGACCAAGACCGGGGACCATCTGACGTTCGACTTCCGGGGTACCGATCCCCAGGCAGGCATGGTCAATTGCCCGTGGTCGGGAATGCGTGCCGGCATCTCCGTCGCGCTGATGCCCATTCTCGCTGGCGATATCCCTTGGTCGGCAGGCGGTTTGGTGCGTTGCTTCGACATCATCAGTGATGAGGGCACCATCAACAACGCCACCTTCCCGGCATCGGTCGGATGGGCACCGCTTACCGCGGCATGGGCGACATCGAACCTCGTCGCCGATTGTTTTGCGAAGATGCTCGACGCCGCCCCGGAAGAGCAGTCGCGTGTCCAATGCGGATGCACCGGGTCGTTCGAAATGGTGACCATGGCCGGCATCGATCAGCGTGGCGCGCCGACCGTGATGATGCTGCTCGACATGATGGCGGGCGGCTACGGCGCCCGGCCGGACGCCGATGGCCAGGACACCGCCGGCATCCTGCCCATCCCCATGGGCCGTGCACCCGACGCCGAGATGCAGGAGTTCATATATCCGTTGTTGTTCCTGTGGCGTCGAGAGGAAATCGACTCCGGCGGGGCAGGAACGGCCCGCGGCGGACTGTCCATCTCGATCTGTGTCGTTCCCCACGGCACCCCTGCACCCCTTAGCGCGGCGTTCTCTGGCAACGGCAAAGCGCGCCCGGAGGCAACCGGACAAGCCGGTGGCTACCCCGGAGGCACCGCGTTCGACCTGATAGTCCGCGGGTCCAACGTCCAAGAACTGTTCTCTGCCGGCAAGATTCCCGGTTCGCTCGAGGAGCTCGGTGACCGGCGAGAGGTGGTAGGTAACCGCAAGGAGACGCTCATCGGGCTCGACGACGCGGTATTCGTTCACCCCTCCGGCGGTGGCGGGTACGGCGACCCCTTGTTGCGGTCACCGGACAAGGTCGCAAGGGACGTTGGCGACGGAAAGGTCTCCGCTGCTGCGGCGCGCACACTGTATGGGGTTGCGCTCGACACGGACAACCGGGCCGATCCCGTCGCGACTGCCAGCCTGCGGGCCGAGGAACGTCGACGACGCATCGGAGGCGATGTTTCCGCAGAGGTGACTGAAAGACACTCCAGTGGGAGCGATTTGAATGTCAACGTCGCTGTTCACACGACCGATTCCGGGGATGTCGTGGTGTGTAAGCACTGTGGCCACGAGATCGGAACGGCAAGCGCGGAGCCGCTGGAGGGGTTGACGCTGCGAGAAGGGCCCATCACCGAGGCAGGCCCCGGTGTTCTGGGGCAAGCGACGGACTATGTGGACCAGGCGCTGATATTCCACCAGCTGTCCTGTCCACGCTGTGCGACGGCGATGCACACATCGGTCGTGGTGTCGGGATAGGCGGGCCTGGCCCACATCTGCCGGCCCCGGGCGGGGCGTGAGAAACGACGTACCGGAAGAACCCATTGATCCCGACCGGCACAGCACCACGACTCCCAGAACGGGTCAGGACCGGTCCGTTAGCAGTATCGGAGGAACATGTCACAGAACGCTTCCAAGCCGCTGGAAGGAAAGGTCGTCGCCATCACCGGCGCGTCGTCGGGTATCGGCGAGGCCACCGCGCTGGCCTGTGCGCAAGCCGGCGCCTCGGTGGCACTTGCGGCGCGTCGGGCCGAACGTCTCACCGCGCTCGTCAAGAAGATCGAAGACGATGGCGGTCAGGCAATCGCGATACCGACCGACATCACTGACGAAGCTCAAGCGAGGAACTTCATCACCCAAACGCATTCCAGTTTGGGCCAAGTCGATGTTCTGATCAACAACGCCGGCGTCATGCTGCTCGGACCGATCGTGGGGCCGCCGGTCGAGGACTGGCAGCGCATGGTCGACCTCAACATCCTCGGTGTGCTCTATTGCACCCACGCCGCGCTGCCACTGATGGTGGAGTCCGGCGGCGGTCACATCATCAACGTGAGCTCGGTCGCCGGCAAGGCCGTTGCACCGGGTGGCGGGGTGTACAGCATGACGAAATTCGCGGTGGGTGCTTTCTCCGAAGCCCTGCGCCAAGAACTGATGAACGACGGCGTCCGCGTCACGCTCATCGAGCCGGGGCGTGTTGACACCGAGCTCATCGACCACGTCGACCCCGAGCTCCGTAAGGTGATCGACGCACGATGGGTTGGGGTAACGCCGCTCAACGCGCACGACATCGCGACGGCGATCATGTACGCGTTGACACAGCCCGACCACGTTATCGTCAACCAGATCGCCCTGCGCTCCACGATCAGCCCCGTCTAGGGACGACGCTCGCGCAGATGGGTGGACGGGCAGGGTGCACGCGGCGGGGCCCGGGGTCGTTGCTGCACTCGAGTCCGTATGCGTTTCATGGGTTTCGGAATTCGTGGAGCGGCCTTCCGTGACTCGCATGATCTCCTGACGCACGACATCCAGCGCTGTGGTGACGCCGAGCCTTAGCCACTGCACGCGGCTGGGTACCACCAAATCGGCGATATCGCAGGCGATTTGGCGGCACAGATCTGGTCCCTGGCGAGCCCAGCCAATCAGCCAGTACACAGCGAACGACCCAAAGGATCTGCGGCGATGAGTACAAGAATTGCCTTGCCCCGCTTCGCCAGATTCGGTGCAGGCGCACTGAATGACGTCGGTGAACTCGTCAAACGTGTCGGTAGTAGCCGACCCGCGGTCATCACCGACGCCTTCTTGGCTGAAAATGGGATGGCCGAGCGCGTCATGGAATTGCTGCGGGCCGTCGACACACAGCCAGTGCTGTTCTCCGAGACGGTGCCGGATCCGACCACTGATTCCCTAGATTCCGGGCTGCAGGTCATCCGCGAGCACCGCGCTGACGCGGTCATCGGGTTTGGCGGGGGCAGCCCCATGGACTCGGCGAAGGCGTTGGCGGTGCTGGCCAACAACGGCGGGCAGATGCGCGACTACCGGGCACCGCGGATCTACGAGGGCCCGGTGTTGCCGATCATTGCGATCCCGACCACAGCAGGTTCGGGTTCGGAGACTACGCAGTTCACCATCATCACCGACACGGCCGCGGATGAGAAGATGCTCTGCACAGGGTTGTCCTTCCTGCCGGTGGCCGCCATTGTCGACTTCGAACTCACGCTGTCAATGCCTCCGCGGCTCACCGCCGACACCGGTATCGATGCGTTGACGCATGCGGTCGAGGCGTACGTCAGCCGCAAAGCCAACCCGATCTCAGATGCGTTGGCCCTAGCGGCGATCAAGACGATCAGTGCGAACTTGCGCCGGGCATATCACGACGGCACGGACCGCGTCGCCCGGGAAGCGATGATGGTGGCAGCGACCCAAGCTGGCATTGCCTTTTCAAACTCCAGCGTCGCGCTCGTCCATGGCATGAGCCGCCCGATCGGGGCACATTTCCATGTGGCGCACGGACTTTCCAACGCCATGCTGTTTCCTGCCGTCACCGCCTTCTCCCTGCTCGCTGCGCCGCGACGCTACGCCGACTGCGCCCGCGCGTACGGGATCGGGGCTGTGGGCAGCGACATGGCGATCGCGAGGCGGTTCGTCGATAAACTCGCAGCCCTGTGCGAAGAACTCGCCGTACCGACCCCACGCTCATACGGGATCGACAAGAGCGTGTGGGAGGACAAGATTCCCACGATGGCCCAGCAGGCGCTGGATTCGGGTTCACCGGCCAACAACCCTGCCATCCCGACAAATGCCCAAATCCAGGATATCTACGCCGATATCTACGATGACCGATTGGTGGCGGCGTGCCGTCCACACGATCAACTCACGTGGCCGGCGTGGTAAGGCGTCAGATGGAGTCACCTTGGCGCTTCCCGTTGGGACGCAATCAGTTTCGTCGTTGGTCGGGTGGCCAATCGAGATATAGGAGTAACTCATGCTGAGCAGTACGGGCCGCGACGCGGTTGTAGTGGGCGCGGTGCGCACACCGATTGGCAAAGGGAAGACCAGCGGGGCGTTGCGCGATGTCGCGCCGGCCGACTTATTGGCGCATAGTCTTGCCGAGTTGGTCAGACGCACCAACCTTGATCCGGCCCAGATCGACGACGTCATCGCAGGAGCCGTCACGCAGGCCGGTGATCAGGCCCTCAACATTGCCCGCAACGCAGTTCTGGGAGCAGGTTTCCCGGAAAGCGTTCCAGGGACAACCGTGGACCGGCAATGTGGCAGCAGCCTGCAGGCCATTAGCTTCGCCGCGCAAGGAGTGATCGCTGGCGCCTATGACATCGTTGTCGCCGCCGGTGTTGAGTCGATGAGCCGCGTGCCACTGCTGTCGGCCGTGTTGCCAGGCAGCGACCCGTACGGTCAATTGTTGCGTCAGCGCTACCCCGAAGGGCTTGTACCGCAAGGCATCAGTGCCGAGCTGATCGCCGCTAAGTGGGGACTATCTCGGTCACAGCTGGATGAATTCTCGGCCGGCAGCCACGACAAGGCCACGATCGCCGCCAAAGACGGCCGGTTCGACGCCGAGCTGGCACCACTGGCCGAGTTGGCCCAGGACGAGCTCATCCGCCCCGGGACCACCGCGGGGATCCTTGGCAACCTCAGGTCCGCGTTCTACGACGAGACCTACTCCGCTCGCTTCCCGCAGATCGACTGGTCGATCACACCCGGCAACTCCTCGCCGCTGTCCGACGGCAGTGCCGCCGTGTTGATCACCACGACTGAAGTCGCGAAGAAACTAGGGTTGCGACCGCTCGCCCGGCTTCACACGATGACCGTCGTCGGTTCTGATCCGTTGTACATGCTCACCGGCATCATCCCCGCCACCGAGAAGGTGCTGAAACGCGCGGGACTCACGCTCGCCGACATCGATCTGTTCGAGGTAAACGAAGCCTTCGCCCCGGTAGTGCTGGCGTGGGCCCACGACACCGGAGCCGACCTGTCCAAGACCAATGTCAACGGGGGCGCGATCGCGATCGGCCATCCGGTCGGTGCCAGCGGAGCGCGCATCATGGCCACGCTGATCAATGCGCTCGAACAGCGCGGTGGCCGCTTCGGGTTGCAGGCCGTGTGTGAAGGCGGGGGCCTCGCTAACGCGACGATCATCGAAAGGCTGTGACGAACGATGACATCGGTGGTCGTAGTCAATGCATTGGTCGCACAACAGGATGCCGAAGGCTCGATCACTTTTGCGCACCAGGTCGTTGACGGCACGTTCCTCCCCGAGGGCGTGGTGCGAGACGGCTTCTGAGGTGCTCAGCTCGCACGACGCCATGGCACGCTCACCACCACCTGCTTCGTGGCTGCCATGAATCGCACCTCGCCGCCCCGCAGCGCTTTCCGCGATGGTGCGTCCTCGACGCGTTCAAGGCGCCATGATCCGTCTGATCGTGTTGTCGGCGTTGCCACACGCACAATGCGCCCGACGGCGAGCGAATCATGTTGTACAGCAAGCATTTTGAGTGCAGTACCAGAGTTCGGAAGATCTGATTCAATAGTCGATTTCCGCCTCGCAACTTGGGCCGTGGGTGGAGAATCATCCCATGCTCGAAGTGATTGACAAGGGATCATGCACAGAATCTCACCCCACCCCACTGCTCTTTGTTCACGGCGGCTGTCACGCAGCTTGGTGCTGGGACGAGCACTTCCTAGACTTCTTTGCCGACAATGGGTTTCGTGCTGTCGCGCTGAGTTTGCGAGGGCACGGCGGCAGCAGGCTCACTAAGAATCTGCAGTCATGTTCGATGTCCGATTACCTCGACGACCTACGCTGGGCGGCCGACGAACTTGGCGGGCAGCCGGTGCTCGTCGGGCATTCCGTTGGCGGCTTCCTCGTGCAGAAGTACCTTGAGAGCCGCGGGGTTCCGGCCGGAGTCCTGCTAGCGTCGACACCGCCGCAGGGCGCCGCCACCCGTGGGCCGTAATCCGGGCGAATACCTTCGGGCGGTCGCATGAGGTCTTCAACACTCCGCGCCTAGCGCGCGACTATCTGTTCAGCGCACGCACTCCTGAACCGATTGTTCAAGCGTGTGCCGCACGCGTAGAACCCGACAGCCGGCGCGCCATATTTGTCGATCAGATGTTCGGCCTGCCCAAACCAAGCCGGGTGGCGACGCCACTGTTGGTGCTCGGTGGAGAAGACGACGGTACGATCAGCACTGACGAGGTTCGAGCCACCGCTCGCGCGTACGGCACCCAAGCGGAGTTCTTTCCCAAGATGGGGCACAACATGATGCTCGAACCAGGGTGGGCTGATGTCGCGGAGCGAATCCAAACTTGGCTATGCACCAGAGGGTTGTAAGCGGCACCACATCACTTTCGGTGATCGTGTGTGCCTGGCTGGTGATTCTTGACCCGGGTAGAAGTCCTCGTAGTACAACGTCATCGGGGTGCGTCGAGAGAGACCAAACCGCGGCGAGCACACGGCGGGCCCACTTGCTACATTATTGTAGAATGATTGACGGCTACGTTTAGTGCTTGTCGCGTCGGCCGATTCCATCAATTGCCTTGTACGGGAGCATCAGTGCCTGATGTGTCGCGGCTTGTGCGCGCTCAAGCGCGAGAAGGAATCGTAGAGCCCGACAAGTCGCGCCGCGTTCACGATCGCTTCGCCGAGGGCAGCTGGCGGGGCTCCGGGGAAGCCTCGTCGATCCGTAGTGCTCAGGCACCGATAAAGGAAGAGATCGAGCAATGACATCGGTAGGTTCGTTCCGAAGCGACGGAGACAGCTGGGACCTGGCATCCAGCGTAGGAGCGACGGCGACGATGGTGGCCGCGTCGCGGGCTTTTGCGTCGCAGGGGCCAGACCCGCTGCTGGACGACCGGTTCGCCGAGCCACTCGTCCGCGCCGTTGGTCAGGACTTCTTCACACGGCTCATGGATGGCGAGATCTTTCCCGAGAGTGGCGAAACCACGTTCTTCGACATGCAGCAGACGCGCGAACAGATCACCGTGCGCACGAGGTTCTTCGACGACTTCCTGCTGACCGCGGTCACCGCGGGCATTCGCCAGGCGGTGATCTTGGCCGCCGGACTCGACGCCCGCGCCTACCGACTGCCTTGGCCGCAAGGCACCGTCGTGTTCGAGGTGGATAAGCCCGAAGTGGTCGAGTTCAAGACGACCACTCTGCACAGCCTGAGCGCTGAACCCACCGCCGTACGGCGAGCCGTAGGTGTCGATCTGCGCGATGACTGGCCAGCAGCATTGCGCGAAAAAGGCTTTGACACGACACAACCCACCGCGTGGATAGCCGAGGGTCTGCTGGTCTATCTGCCACCCGAAGCGCAAGATCGCTTGTTCGACCACATAACGAAGCTCAGCGCGCCCGGTAGCCGACTGGCGACTGAAGACTTTATCGACCACGGCGTGTTCAGCGACGGGCGCTCAAGCGTCTGGCGCGACGGCTGGCGTCAGGTCGGATTCGACCTCGACGTGGCCGCGCTGTTGTGGGGTGGCGAGCGCAGGCAGGTGAGTGATCATCTGGGTTCGCTGGGGTGGCGCGTCGATGTTGCAACCAGCGACGAACTGTACGCCGTCAACGGTTTTGAGCTACCAGACTCCGCATGGGCCGGGGCGTTCCGGGACACGCGTTACGTTGGCGCCGAGCTGCTCCCGTGAGTGGCCACAGTCGGCATCACCGTTCGGCACCACTGTGCTGGACGAATTCCAGCGACACTGCTAGCTGAATACGAGAGGAATGACATGGCGACTCCGTACGACCCGATCGGCGACGTTCCGTCCTTCACCCTGACCTCTGAGTCGTTGAGCGACGGCGGCCAGCTGACCGACGATCAGGTCAGCGGCATCATGGGCGCCGGAGGGTCCGACATCTCACCGCAGCTGAGTTGGTCGGGGTTCCCGGAGGAGACCCAGAGCTTCGCGGTCACCGTCTACGACCCGGATGCACCGACGGGATCCGGGTTCTGGCACTGGGCGGTGGCGAATCTGCCCGCCAGCATCACGGAGCTGCCAGCCGGCGCCGGTGACGGCTCGGTTATGCCGGGTGATGCCGTGGTGCTCGCCAACGATGCCGGCCTCAAGCGCTTCCTCGGAGCGGCGCCGCCCGCGGGCCACGGTCCTCATCGCTATTACATCGCCGTGCACGCGGTGAAGGTGCCCAAGCTCGATGTCACCGAGGATGCGAGCCCCGCATACCTTGGGTTCAACCTGTTCGCCAACTCGATCGCGCGCGCCGTCATCCACGCCACCTATGAGCAGAAGTAGGGACGGTCAGTTCTCCGTGGCCCACACTGGCCAGCGCTCGATCCCGAACTCGGTGACGGTGAGAGCGCGGCAACGTTTCTGACTGAGGCCCGCCGCTCGACGATCGCGTGGCGGCGAAGCAGCACCTCCCGCAGTCTTTTCAGGTTCGCATGGGAGCTGGCTGCCATTGCTGATGCGCACCTAAACGTTGTCGAGCGCAGCAAGGATCCGACCTCGCCGCGAGATTGTCGGGTTGGCTGTAGTCCTGCAGTGACCATCCCGATGAACGCCGTCTTCACCGGCTCATCGCCAGCATGGCGACTCGTCAGCCCGATCCGGAATCTCCTCCAGTTGCGCCCCTTCGATATATGACGGTCGCAAGCGCATACAAGCGACCCAACACCTAGTAGTTCCGTTTCACTCTGGTCCTCGATAGCAGAGACAAGCACTGCACATCGACTCGCTCCTCCCCGTCGGACGAGGGATGAACATCCCGGCCGTCGCCGCGAGAGTGGAACGCCAGGTGCGTTCTCGCAGCTGGTGGCCGGCCACGACCGGCGCATTCTTCGCCGAAGCCGCGTCATCGCCTCCGGCCGGGCGCAAGCCGGGCCGGTCAAGCCCCTACCGTATGCGCCGAAATCTCGTGCGACGAAACAGAGCTTCGAACAAAGGGCTTCAGCTCGGCCATTCGTCCGTCGCGGACTTTGTTGGGCCACTCCGGGTCTCCGAGAAGTGCTCGCCCCAGCGCCAGGAGATCGAACTCCCCGCGAGCAAACGCTTCCGCAAGAACATCGAGATTTCCTATCTCCGTGCGCACGTCCGGCAGCATCGTTTCCACGAAATTCTTGTCGAGCCCGACTGATCCGCCGCAGATGACTGGCGCGCCCGTGACCTTCTTCACCCAGCCGGCAAATCCCATGGGCGAGTTTTCGTTCGGGAACGCCGGATACCAGAAGCGCCAGCTTGAAGCATTGAACACATCAACGCCCGCTCGCAGAATGGGTGTGATGGCAGCCTCCAGTTCCTGCGGGGTCGCCCATGGAGAGGCCGTGAAATCATCGCGCTTGTATTGCGAGACGCGGAAGGATATGAGGAAATCGGGTCCCGTTGCCTGGCGGATCGCTTCGACGACCTCCACCGCGAAGCGCGACCGCCGTTCGATATCGCCGCCATAGCGGTCGTCCCGCAAATTTCTTTCGGACCAAAGGAATTGATCGATCAGATACCCATGGGCTCCCGCGATGTCGACACCGCTGAAGCCGATCGATTGCGCGTACACCGCGCTTCGAACGAAAGCCTCTATCACGGCGTCTATTTCGGCCTGGGTCGCCGGCTCACCAATCTTTTCATCGGCCGGACCAATGCCGGATGGCGATATATTGGGAACGTCCGGATGCGTGCTCTGGAGGTGATCGCGCCACGCGCCCGCGTGCCAAAGCTGCGGCAGGAAGGGAACGCCGGTCGAGCCGGCCTGCTTCACCACGGCGCCCCAGCCGGCCAGGGATTCTTCTCCATACATCGGCGTCAGGCCGGAGGGAATGTCCCCCGCCGTCGGATGGTCTACCAGCACCGCGCCCGCCATGAGCAGCCCCACGCCGCCCTCGGCCCGTTTCCTGAAGTGGGCGCCGACGGCGGCGACCTGTTCCCCGGTCCACTCTCCGTGGATCGACATGGGAGACATAACGATACGGTTCCGCAATGTCAGCGCGCCAATCTTGTATGGTGTGAAAAGCGGCGCCAGCCTTTGCGCCAGGTTGTCTGAATTCGAAGTCACGATGAATTACCTCCGGGAGAGTTCGTCATTGGCAGCGGAAGCCGGCTGACCGCATCCAAAACACGGAACGCTAACCTGAGTCCGCTTAGCGACGCTCACACACGAAACTGCCTGCACTGTAGGGAATCTCGGAATCACGACCGAGATGTCACGCTCTACATGGCAGCTCGGTGAACCGGCACGGCGCGCCAAGCTGAGGTCTTGGAGTCCTGAACAACCGTTGGTTCTAGGATCCGCCAGAAGATGAGAAAAACGCCTCCGCCATCTTCATGAGAATTGTGCAGATCTACAGGGAGGGCGACCGCAACAGGCTACGCGCCGCCAGCGCAACTTCCGGCGGATGCCCGAATCAATCCCCGAGAGGGCTCTCTTCTCACGACCGGGCTCACCGCGTATGCGGTGGTTGCGGCGCTCGTTTGCGTGGAATCGTGGCGGCGCATCACAGGACATCTTGGTGCGCAACGTAATTCGACGCGAAATATCGCAACGGCAACACTTCATGCCGACCGCGGAGGGCTTCGGTGCCGCGGTGGTGGCTGGGCTGGGGAATGTTCCCGGACAGCCTGGCCGCAGCCCACCTCCGCTCCGACGAATGGCCCCCGGCCTCAGCATCTTCCCATCGGCGGAAAGATTCTTCTACGAGTCGGGCATGTAGCCGCCTGCCGTGCAGTTGGAGGCAACGGAGCCGCGGAGCAGATAGCGGTGCCCTTGACACACCACACGGCCCTCGCTACCGTTCCCGCAGAATGCCTCTGAACTGGCATTAAACATTGAACTGTCGGCGTTGCAGCGCTTGACTCCGGCCCTGAAGCGCTGGAGGCACCCCATGAAGCGCAAGTCAGCCGTCGGTGGGATCATCATCGCCTGCGCCTTGGGTGCAGTCGCTCAGACGGTGGCGCCACCGGCATCCGCGGTTCCTGCCCCAGAAGTCGAGTACACCTACAACGTGATGGTGCGCCGGCACTTCGACTTCCCGAACAACGACGCGCTCGGCTACGGCTTTGCGATCTGCGACAAGGTCGGCCGAGGTGACAGCTATACCAAGGTGATGGGCGACGTGAAAAGCGACGTCTTCCCCAACGACGAGCAGGCGGCAAACTACGTGGTGTCCTACGCGGTCGGCATCCTCTGTCCCGCCCAGATTTCGCAATTGCGAAACTCCGCTGCCGGGTACCAACTACCGGCAGGCTAACCGGAAGTCGACTCTCCTGCGGATACCAAAGAATGTGTGCGCAAGTAGCCGTTGGAAGGTCAAGACAGTCGCGACCCCTACAGCGCCGGAAACGGTTCGAAGTCAACCCGCACGATCTTCGTAAGCCAGGGCGCCTACTGATCACATGCCGTTGCGTAACCGACCTAAGGTGAGCGCACTCGTGAAAGATGTTTCCTTGGTTGGTGATCGGAACGGAGTTCGGCCGTGACGACGGCTTACTTCGATGTGGTGGCCGCCGCCAGCACGGCGTCGTTGCCCGCGGTGGGCGTGACGGCGACGAGAACCCTCTGGGCGTGGCTGGCCGAATCGAGTATGTAGCGACGCTTGGCATGTCTCGAAGTCAACGCGTGGGCAACGGCCTTGGTGACCTTCTTGGGATCGGCGGCGAGCTTCTGCAGGCGGCCCAGCAACTTTCGGCTCCCTGCGAGGTGTGATGCGTACAGTTCTCGGTGGTCGTCGGTCAGTTGCGCGGCCATGCGCTGCATAGCCAGGGGCGAAAAGCACCGCCGACGTTGATGCGTTGATGCGGTAGCATCAGAATGTGCGAACGACGCTGGACATCGATGACGATGTGGTCGCTGCGGCACGTGAACTCGCCGCCGGCGAGCGTCGCTCGCTGGGGGCGGTGATCTCTGAGCTCGCGCGGCGCGGTCTCACGCCGGCCCGCATCGAGGCCGACGACGGGCTGCCGGTTATCCGTGTGCCGTCCGGCACCCCCCCAATCACGCCGGAAATCGTCCGTCGTGCCCTCGACGAGGACTGATCGGCGATCATGGCGCTGCTCGACGTCAACGCACTGGTCGCGCTGGCGTGGGATTCGCACATCCACCATGTCCGCATCCGCGAGTGGTTCGCCGCCAATGCGCCGCAGGGTTGGGAGACGTGCCCGATTACTGAAAGTGGATTCGTCCGCGTATCGACGAACCCGAAGGTGCTCCCGAGCCCAATCGGAGTGGCCGATGCACGGCGCGTTCTTGCCGCCCTGCGCGGGGCCGATGGTCACCGGTTCCTGGCCGACGACGTGTCCCTCGTCGATGATGACGTTCCGACGATCGTCGGTCACCGCCAAGTGACTGACGCGCATCTGCTCACGCTCGCCCGGCGCAGCGGAGTCCATCTCCTTACGTTCGACGCCGCCATCGCGACTCTCGCGGCGGGCCGCGATGTGGAGCTACTGACTACGTTGTGAGCTTTGGGCGTCTGTGCTGCGCGAATGTCTGCACCGTCACGCCTTCCGCGCGGCCTTATGCGCGCGGAGTCTTCATCGATGCGGTCAGTCCAAGCAGAACTCATTGCCCTCGGGGTCAGTCATCACGATGAAGCCAGCGCTCATCGGGGGATCGGGCTCGAAGCGATCTACCCGTGTCGCTCCCAATGCGACCAGTCGGCTGCACTCGGCCTCCAGCGCCGCCATCCGCTCCTTTCCTTGTAGCCCGGGCGCTGCGCGGACGTCGAGATGGACGCGGTTCTTGGCGACTTTGTCTTCCGGCACCTGCTGGAAGAAGAGCCGCGGTCCCTGCCCCGCCGGGTCCTCGATGGCGGACCTGGTGTTGCGCTGCTCCTCCGGGACGCCGATCCCCGCGAGGAAGTCGTCCCAGGCGGCGAGCGGGTCGGCGCCGTCGGCGAGGTCC
>NZ_DASSCY010000143.1:0-4345 GCF_035697385.1 Mycobacterium sp.
AGATGCTCTACATCGACCCGGCGGCGTGTGTCGACTGCGGTGCCTGTGTAAGCGCGTGCCCTGTCGGAGCGATTGCTCCCGACAGCCGGCTGGAGCCCAAACAGCTGCCGTTCGTCGCGCTCAACGCGGCGTTCTATCCGGAGCCCGAGGGCAAGCTGCCGCCGACCTCGAAGTTGGCGCCGGTCATCGACGCTCCCTTGGTTCATGCACTTTCGGGCGGACCACTGACAGTGGCGATTGTCGGCTCCGGCCCCGCGGCGATGTATGCGGCCGACGAACTGCTCACCCAGCGCGGCGTTCGGGTCAACGTCTTCGAAAAGCTGCCAACCCCATACGGGTTGGTGCGCGCAGGCGTCGCGCCCGACCACCAGAGCACCAAGCGCGTGACGAAGCTGTTCGACAAAGTGACGCGGCTGCCTGGATTCACCTTCTATCTCAACGTCGAGGTCGGATCCGACCTGACCCACGCCGAATTGCTCGCGCATCATCACGCGGTGCTGTACGCCGTCGGCGCGCCCAACGACCGTCGGCTGGAGATCGACGGCATGGGCCTGCCGGGCACCGGCACCGCGACCGAGATGGTCGCGTGGATCAACGGTCATCCCGAATTCACCGATCTACCAGTCGATTTGGGTCGCGAGCGGGTTGTCATCATCGGAAACGGCAACGTCGCGTTCGATGTTGCGCGCATCCTGACCGCGGACCCGGATGCGCTGGCGCGCACGGACATCTCCGACCATGCGCTTGCGGCGCTGCGCGCCTCGCGTGTCAACGAGGTGGTGATCGCCGCGCGCCGCGGCCCCGCCGACTCCGCATTCACGCTGCCCGAACTGATCGGCCTGACGTCGACATGCGATGTCGTTCTTGATGCCGCCGACCACGACCTGGTTGTCCGCGACCTGGCTGAAGCCACCGACCCGCTGACCCGCAACAAGCTGGAGATCCTTTCCAAGCTCGGCGATGCATCCGCGCCGACCACCCGGCCGCGAATCCGGTTGGCGTACCGGCTGACACCGAAGCGGATCGTCGGCGCCGGGCGCGCGGACGGAATCGAGTTCGTCGTGACCGGCACCGACGAGGTACGTCAGCTGTCGGCCGGTTTGGTGTTGACGTCAATTGGCTACCACGGCAAGCCGATTCGTGATCTTACGTTCGACGAGTCGGCCGGCGTAGTGCCTAACGACGGCGGTCGCGTCGTCGACCCGGCGGCCGGCGCACCGTTGCGCGGTAGCTACGTTGCCGGCTGGATCAAGCGCGGGCCGACCGGGTTCATCGGGACCAACAAGTCGTGCGCCGGGCAGACCGTGCGCAACCTGGTCGCCGACTACAACGCCGGCCTGCTCGCCGACCCTGCCGGTAAGCCGGGCGCGCTGGACAAACTCGTGCGCAGCCGCAAGCCCAACGTGGTCAACGCCGCCGGATGGAAGGCGATCGACGCTGCGGAGGTGGCGCGCGGCGGTGACGAGAGGCCGCGCGACAAGTTCACCACGGTCGCCGAGATGCTGGCAGCCGCATCGACCGCACCCGCCCCGCCCATGCGCGAGCGCATCCTGGCCGGGCTGCGTCGTTAGCCGCATTCTCGATCCGCCCACGCCAAAGTCGTCGATTCCGACACCACGCGTAGCGCAAAGGTAGTAAACCCAATCCCTGACACCCGCGACTGTTGGGCGGAACGGGAGACCATTGTGAATGCCGCAGCATATGTAGGTCGTGTCGGCGGTTTGGCCGTTGCTCTGGGAGTCGGGGCTGCGGTGATCACGGGATCTCCCGGGTTGGCGTGGGCCGAAACGCCCCCGTCCGAGCCATCGTCGGAATCGACGTCAGAGCCTCAAGGCACATCGGCACCGGATCCGACGGAATCAGCCGAGAACCAACCGTCACCAGAGACGGATCCCGTCGCCGGTGACTCCCTGTCGACCACCACGTCGACGTCCACCGGGTCGACGACGTCTGCCGCCCCGCCAGGCGTTGTGGTGAGCACGGGCGGTGCCCAGACGAGTACGGACGATGACCTCACGGAGCCGACGGAAACCGCTGAGCCGACGGAAACCGCGGAGCCGACGGAAACCGCGGAGGCCACCGCGACCCCAACCCCGACCCCGGAGCCCACCGCTACCCCGACCAGTGAGCCGACGGCGCAAGCCGCGTCCTCGGACGGGCCTGCGCCAGAAGCCGAGCAGGCCACCGACCCGCCCGCCAGCGAGGTCGACGCCACCGAGGTGACAGTCGACGCCGATACCCAAGGCGCTGCCGAAACCGGGCCCGACGTGAGTTCTTTTGCAGCACAGACGATGTCATCGCCATCGGCCGTTGAGACGACCGCGGTGACACCGCCGGCCGTCCCGTCCTTGCGGCCCTGGCCGACCGCATTCGATCCAGGCACGTTGGTCAGCTATGCGCTGGGCGTCGTGTCGGACCTCGTCACCGCGTTCTTGAGCCCGTTCGCCGCAGGCCTTCCTGCGCCGCCAGCCGACCCGTCGCTGTGGACGCTGCTGGCCTGGGTACGCCGCGAATTCTTCAACGAGTCGCCCACCATCAACTACAACCCCGTGCAGAACACCCAAAGCCTGAACCTCGATGGCGACCCGGTGGTCAAGGGCAACATCGGTGCCGCCGATGTTGATGGCGACCCGCTGACCTACACCGTCATCGGCCGACCACTCAACGGCGGAACGGTTTCGATCGACGCGAACGGCAACTTCACGTACCGGCCGATGAACGCCATGGCCGCTGTCGGCGGCACGGACACGTTCGTCGTGGTCGTCGACGACGAAGCCGCCGGCCTGCACATCAACGGCCCCCTCGGGTTGTTGCAGTTCGTACCCATCCTGGGCAACCTGCTCTATCCCGGCGGCGGTCACCGCGTGGCCAAGGCCATCACCGTCAACGTCACACCCGTTGCGGGCGTTGACTTGTCAGTCCCCGACGACTTCCACTGGGGCGTCGCGCACTCCGGGTTCCAGGCCGAGGGCGGGCCCGGCTCGCCCGTGGACCCGAATTCCGACTGGTACAAGTGGGTGCACGACCCGATCAACCAACTCCTTGGCATCACCAAAGGCGTGCCGGAAAACGGCCCCGGCGCCTACATCTCTTACGACGCCGACGCGGTGTTGGCGCGCGACGCGCTCGGCATGGACACGTTCAGAATGGGCGTCGAATGGAGCCGCATCTTCCCGAATTCCACCGCCGCCATCGACATCTCGGATGAAGGTGGCACCGTCAGCCTTGGCGATCTTCAGGAGCTGGACGCGCTGGCCAATCAAGCCGAGGTCCAGCATTACCGGGCCGTGTTCACCGCACTGCGCGCACGCGGGCTGGAACCGTTCGTCACGGTCAACCACTTCACGCTGCCGGCGTGGGTGCACGACCCGATCACGGCGCGACCCCTGATCCAGCTCGGGTTGCCGGCGCCGGCCGCGGGATGGCTGTCGTCAAGCACGCCTGTCGAATTCGAGAAGTATGCCGCATACCTCGCATGGAAGTACGGCGATCAGGTCGACAACTGGGCGACGCTCAATGAGCCCTTCCCTCCGGTGCTGACCGAGTTCCTCGCGATACCGGGCCTCGTTCCGAACTGGCCGCCCGGCGTCATCCGGCCCGACCTTGCCTCGACCTTCCTCGTCAACGAGGCCAAGGGTCACGTGGCTGCCTATGACGCGATCCACTTGTGGGACATTAAGGTTGCAACAACGGGCCAGCCAGCGGCGTTCGTCGGGTTCACCAACAACATGATTCCGGCGCGCCCGGCCAACCCGGTGAGCCCGCTCGATGTTCAAGCGGCCGACGCCTGGAACAGCTACTACAACCATTGGTTCCCGAACGCGGTGATCGACGGGTGGGTCGACGCGAACTTCGACGGGATCAAGACGCCCGACGAGGTGCACGCCGACTTCATGGACAAAGTCGATTTCATGGGCGTGCAGTACTACGGATCGCAACCGATGCAGGGCTTCGGCTTCGCACCTATCCCGGGATTCCCGTTCCTGCAAGGCCTTCCGGTCCGATGCGCGGCGGAATCGCCCACATGCAGCGACTTCAACCAGCCAACGGACCCCGGCGGTTTCCGCGAGGTGCTCGAAGTCGCGGCCTCATACGGCGTACCGCTGTGGGTCACCGAGAACGGCATCGCCGACGCGAACGACTCGAAGCGGCCCTCCTACATCGTCAACCACATCGCGGTGGTGCAGGACCTGGTCGCCCACGGCACTGACATCCGTGGCTACACCTACTGGTCGTTCGTCGACAACCTCGAATGGTCAGAGGGCTATCACCTGCAGTTCGGCCTGTACGGGTCCGACCCGACGACTCCTGAGCTGGAGCGCACGCCCAAGCCGGCGAGCATCTC